>NZ_LJJX01000076.1:0-25906 GCF_001421075.1 Frankia sp. CpI1-P
CTGGCGGACCGTCGCCACCACACAGGACCTGCCGGAAGGCGGCGTGCGGGCCTTCGACACCGGGACGGTGGTCGGGTTCGTGCGGCGGACCGGCGGTCGGGTCCGCGCGACGTCGGGCATCTGCACGCATCAGGGCTGCCGGCTGGCCCTGGACCCGGCGCAGCAGCGGCTGAACTGCCCCTGCCACCGCATGGCCTTCTCACTGGCCGGCGAGGTCGTGAACTACAAGATCCGCNCCCCGCCGCGTCCGCTGCCCAGCCTCACCGTTCGCGAGGTCGACGGCGTCGTGCAGGTCTACGTGCCCCCCACCCCCACCTGAGCGTCCCCACCTGAGCGCTCCCACGTGAGCGCCGCCTGCCTCGGGGTGCTCGCCTGGCCGTGAAGCCGCGCCGGCGCTGGGCGGCGGTCACCATCGGGCGGTGACCGCCGCCGTGTTCAGGCCGCGGCGCTGGAGCCGGTCAGTTCGCCGGCAGGTCGACCGAGCCGTCGATGACCTCGTGGGTGCCGGTGTCGACCGCGTGCACACTCATGATTTGGTCGACGCCCTGGTCGGGTGCCTTGCTCATCGCCCGCAGGCCGGTGTCGGTCGCCGTCACGTCCTGCTGGAAGAACCTGACGCCGTTGTCGGCGAAGGTCACCGACCAGACGTGACCGGGCGGAGTGGTGATCTCGAACTCCTCGCCCGCGACCAGACCGGGACCGTCGTCGTCGTGCTGCGACTTCAACGTCCAGGGGCTGCCGAGGGAGCCGACGCCGCTGGTCTCGACCGCGGGGCCGAGCCGGCGACCCCCGCCGCCCCCGCCATCTCCGCTTCCCCCGCCATCTCCGCCGCCGTGGCCGCCGGAAGCCAATGCGGCTGGCGCCGAGAACAGGCTGAGTACCACCGCTGCGGTCGCGGCGAGAACGCCGACCGAAACTCGTGTCCGTTTCACCGATGATCTCCTAAATCGATGCGGTTCCCGGTTCCGCCGCCGACGCGGCCGGGCTGACATCTGGAGATAGGGCAACGGGTTACGGAGGCCCGGACCATCCCGACACCCGCGCCAGCCGGACCACCCTCGCCAGCCGGACCACCCTCGCCGACACCTACCGCCAGGCCGGCCGGCACGCCGACGCCGCACCTCTTTACCGTGACGCGCTCACCGACGCCATGCGCGACCACGGCCCCTACCACCCGGAGGCCATTCGCGCCCGCCGCGCGCCCACCGACGCCACCCAGCACCAGGGCGCCGACAGGCCGCCCCGACCCGAACGGCCACCGATAGCCGAAACCGGGTATTCCCGCTTCGGCCCGTAACCGGCTGGGCCGGTCACCTGCCAAGCACGGCGATCCGTCAACGCGTGTCCGGGGAACCGTCGCCGTCACCGTTCGGGGAGGTATCCGTTTCGTCGGATGGTCGGCCGAAGCCCGCCAACTTGTCGAACAAGCGCGACCGTGCGCCATCAGGCGCACCCGATTGCTCGGCGGCGCGCTCCCGCTCCGCACGTGCGCGCGCCCGCCGCCGCGGCGGAACCGCCGGAGGCGGCTCGGCCGGCACCGGACCAGCATCGGCGTGGGAATCCGACGGCGTGGGAATCCGACGGCGTGGCCGCGTCCCGATCGGCGTCGGGGGCCTCGTCGGGGCCGAGGGCGGGTGCCGGCGGCGGGGAACGGGTCCAAGCGAACGCACCCGACGCGAACAGGTCCGCGACGCCGCCTATGCGGAGGGCCGTCGCGACGCCCGCCGACCCGAACGTCCACTCCGAACGATCACGCATTCGGATTGCGGTCCGACAACTTTTTCGGCGCGCTGATAACGGCGGTCCGGGCCCGGTCCGGCGCTTTTCCGCGGCCGAACCACGGCGGTCTCGACGGAGCCGCGCGGACGGCGGCCTGCATGTCGAGCGCCTGTGTGTGGGTGAGCGCAGGTCACGCCGCGACGGCGTAGGCAGGCCGCGGGCCAGCTCCGCCACCGGGCGATTCTGCCCTAGCCCGGATCTCCGGAAGACACCGTCTTCGGACGGTATTCCAGCCGGGAGCGCGGTGCTAAAGTTCGCCGTATGGGACGCCTCGGGGGCTGGCTCACACGCTACGCGGAGAGCGTTATCTCGCTTGCCATCGCTTTTGTCGTGGCGGTGCTCAGTGTGGTGGACGTGCTCAACCTCCAGGCGGTCAACAACTCGATTCTGCTGGTCCTCGCCCTGCTGGCCATGGGAATTATGCGCGACCGCGCCCACCGGGAGGCGGTCGAGAACACGCTGGAGGCCACTCAGCAGCGGCTTGAGGCGGTGCTCACCCCGCTCGCCGAGGGGGTCCAGCGCATCACCGACATGGGCAGCACGGTTGCGCTGGCCCGCAAATCCCTGGGTGAGATGAGGATGGTTCGGGTCATTTCCGGCGTCGAGGTGACCGAAGCCCTCGCCGAGGCCCGGGCGGACACCCGTGAGTGGATGTTCAAAGGCGGCACCGGCACCTATATCAGGGCTGTGACGCTGCCCGAATGTGTGGCGGCTGCCCGGCGCGCGAGGCGCGAACTCGCGATGTCCATTGAGATCATCGATCCGACGGACCGGCTCGTCTGCGAGCGATACGCCCGGTTTCGTCATGACATGTCTCCCGGGCCGGACGGGACCGGTGAGGAGTGGACGCCGGAACGCGCCCGCAACGAGGCGTATGCCATGGTCCTCGCCGCCGCCTGGTACGAGCAGCGGTTCAACCTTCTGGACATCGACGTGCGCCTGTCCTCGGTGATGACGACGTTCCGCTGGGACCTGGCCTCCCACAGCCTGATCATCACGCAGGACGACTCGGCCGCGTTCAGCACCCTGGTCCTGCGGGGCGGACGGCAGTACGACAGCTGGAAGACCGAGCTGCGCAAGAGCCTCGACCAGGCCCGCCGGGTGCCGATGGAACTCGCCGACCAGGCTCCGCTGAGCGCACAGCCCAGGCCGGACGAGGCGCGGGCGCTGTTCGACTGCCTCGCCGTCCCACTGCCGAACGACTTTTCGGATGACGAGGTAAAGGACATCATCCGGCGCGCGATCAACCCCCGCAACCCGTACGCGTGAGGGCCGCCATGAATGCCACGGGAGCGTCCGGGACAACCCCGACAGATGCCGTCCGGAGTTCGATCTCGGCGACCGTCGAGAACTACCTCGCCGCCCTCGACGGCCTGACCGGCGGCCCGCCCGTGCCGGCCCTGCGCCATCCGCTCGGTTTCACCTGCCTGCCCCTCCTGCGCGGTCCGGTGGGTATCTGCGTCCACGTCTGGACCGCCGCGACCACGGCCACCCGGCTGACGACGTCGCCGTTCCACTGCCACAGCTGGGAGCTGTACAGCCTGGTTCTCGATGGCGCGGTCCACAATCAGTGTCTTGAACTGGCCGATTCGACCACCGACGAAGCGTACCGAATCTTTGAGATACACAGCACCGCGGTCGTCGACGAGATCCGCGCCACCGCCGACCTGGTATCTGTGCGGACGGGTGAAATGTGGGTAAACGGGACGCGTGACTTTTACCATCTCCGGTCCGGGGTCTTCCACCGCACCGTCGTTCCGGGCGGCGAGGCGTGCACGCTGGTCATCGGGCTGAGTCGGCCCGGTGGCGCGGACCGGTCCCTGGGGCCACCGGACCTGGGTTCACATCAGCGTCGCCGTCGGTACTGTGATCCAGCGGAAACGGTGTGGTTGGCGCGGGGCGCCGCCCGACATCTACGGAACGCGTCGGGAGAAGGTCTGGTCGAACAGCTCTCGGCCACTGCTGCCGGCGCATATGTCACCATCAGCGCCGAGGGGGAAATGTGAACGAAATGGGCCGTCCGTCAAAGCACGGTCCGGGCGGTGCCGAACCGGATCTGGAGCTGGCCCGCGCCGTCGCGGTCGAGGCGGCCGAAGCCGCCGGGGCGATGCTGCGGGAACGTGCCCGGGGCGAACTCGCCGTCGCGGCCAAGGGAGCAGCCGGTGACCTGGCAACCGTGCTCGACCGCGAGGCGGAGAAGATCATTTACGAGCGGCTGCGGGCCTCCTTCCCGCACCACCGCATCCGCGGCGAGGAGTTCGGCGTGTCGGGACCGGCGGGCCGCTGGGAGTGGATGGTCGACCCGCTCGACGGCACCAACAACGTCGCGATCGGGATGCCGAACTACGTGGTGGGGATTGCGCTGTGCGCCGACGGGCACCCCACGGTCGGCGTGGTCCACGATCCGGTCACCGAGCGCACCTGGTCCGCGCTGCGTGGCGGCGGGATGCGTGGGCCCCGCGGCGGCCAGGCGAGCCGGGCCCGGGAACACGACTGCGATCCCGGCCTCACGGTCGCCTGGACGCAGGGTCACCGCGTCGGGCGGCACAACCCCGCGGCGCGGGCGCTGAAGTACGTGCTCGACGGCGTGGCACTGCGGGTGCTGCCGCTGTGGGCACCGCTGCTGTCCTGGTCGATGATCGCCCGCGGTGACATCGACGGATTCCTCGGCTACCAGGCCGAGGACATCGACCTGCCGGCCGGCTACCTGCTCGCCGTGGAGTCCGGCGTGACCGTGCTGGCCCTCGACGGGGAGGTCTTCGACGGTCGCACGGGGCCGGCCCCGTGCTCCTTCGTCGCCGCCCGCCCCGAGCACCTCGACACCCTGATGAGCATCGTCGAGACGGCCGCGAAGCTGGCGCCGGAGCTGCCGGCCATCCGCATTCCGGATCCGCGGCGGTGACCGCCGCCGAGGCCGCACCGGACCGCGGCGCTCCGTCGTTCTTCATCAGCTACTCGCCGACCGACGTCCGCTGGGCGAGCTGGATCGCCTGGGAGCTCGAGGAGGCCGGCTACCAGACGGTGGTACAGGCCTGGGACTTCGTCCCCGGCACCAACTTCATGGAGTTCATGGACCGCGGGGTCACCGAGNCCCACGTCGTCATCGCGGTCATGTCCCAGCATTACCTGACGTCACGGTGGGGAATGCTGGAGTGGCAGACCGCGATGCGAGGCGACCCCGACGACCCGAAGAGCAGGCTGATCACCGTCCNGACGGACGACGCCCCGCTCGACGGGCTCCTCGCGGTCGTGACCTACGTCGACCTCGCCGGGGTGCAGGACCCGAACGCGGCCCGTCACCTCCTGCTCACGGGCGTGCGTGAATCCGTCGCCGGCCGGGCGAAGCCCGCGGCCCGGCCGAGGTACCCGCTGACCGAGGCCCTTCCCGCGCCGGGCGCGAACGCGGCGGTCGCACCCCCCGTGCGCCTGCGCCCCCGTACTCCACCGCCGTTTCCGCCGGTGCTCCCGGCCCGGCAGCGATCGGCGGACGCGGTGACCATCCTGCACCTGCCCGCGCCCCGGTTCGGGCGCGCTGCGCGGCGCGGGACCGCCGGTGCGAGGGCCGCCGCGGGCGCCGACGTCGGCGGCGAGAACGGCCCCGACCTCGGCGGCGACGTGGCCCGACTGCGGGACCGCATCTGGGGGCAGCTCGCGGCGATCGACCGCGCCGGCGGGCCGGCCCCCGACCTGCTGGTCATCGCCGGTGACCTCACCGAGACCGGCACCCGCCGGGAGTTCGACGCGGCACTCGCCTTCGTGAGTGACCTGCGGGCGATGGTCAACCTCGAACCGCGGCGCATCGTGCTGGTGCCGGGTCGCCACGACGTGTCCCGGGCGGCCTGCGCGGCGTACTTCGCGAACTGCGAGGCGGACAACACGCAACCGCGCCGGCCGTACTGGCCGAAGTGGCGGCACTACAGCCGGATGGTCGCCGAGTTCTACCAGGAGGTGGACGGCGCGATCTTCGATGCGGCGCAGCCGTGGCACCTGCTGAGGGTCCCGGAACTCGCCGTCGTGATCGCCGGGATCAACACGACGATCGCGCAGAGCCATCGCGACGCGGACGACCACGGGCTTGTCGGTGCGGAGCAGGCCGCCTCCCTGGCCCGCCGGCTCGCGCTGTTCGAGCGGGACGGCTGGCTGCGGATCGGGGTCGCGCACCACGCGCTTGCCGCGCCGTCGGTCGCCCGCGCCGACGCGATCCGCGACACCCAGGTCGTGCGGGAGACGCTGGGTTCCCGGCTCAACCTGCTCATCACCGGCCGCGGCGACGTCGCGCCCGGCCGCACCCCGATCATCGTCACGCCGCCGCGGGAGGACTTCCAGCTCCTACAGGTCCAGCCGGACGGCCTGCGGCACTGGCGGACGCCCGGGGACGGCGGCGACACGGGCACGTGGCGGCCACACCGCTGGGCCGACGCGGGCGCGACCTTCGCCGCGGCGCCGGCACACCCGGCCGGGATCGTCCGCGCCAACGCCAACGCCAACGCCGACCCCGACGCCGACGACGGGGCTGGCCAGGACGCACCCGGTGACGATCCCCGCGAGGCGGCCGCGCCGGACCCCGATCGGGAGCTGCTCGAGCAGGTCGCGGAGGTCTGCCAGGTCAGCGACCAGCAGGCCCGGATCCGGCGGGTAGGCGGGGAGGTACCGCACCTGGTCGTCACCCGCCGGGGCGACGGACTGACCTCCGTGGCGCGCATCGGCGCGCAGGCCGGCGAGGTGACCCATGCCGATCTCGAACGGTTCGCGACCACCGTGCGGGCCCTGGATCTCGATGGTGGGGCCGAGCTGGTCTCGGCCGTCACGCCCTCGGCCGGGCTGCGCGCCGCGGCCCGCAGCCGGGGGATCCGGTTGCGGAGCTTCCTGGAGTTCCAGGGGCTGCTCGATCTGCGGGAGTTCGTCGCCCGGCAGACAGCCGAGATCACCGTCGACCGACGCTATCCCCCCTCGCTGTACGTCCCGCAGCGCTTCCGCGAGATGGTCGGTGCGGTCCGCACCGTGCGTGAGGGTCTCAGCGACGAGCTGATGCGGCTGGTCGCCGAGGAGGAGGGCCGGTTCGTCCTCGTGCTGGGGGACTTCGGGCGGGGCAAGACCTTCGCGCTGCGCGAGGTCGCCCGGCGCATCCCGGCGGAGCTGCCGCACCTGACCCCGATCCTCATCGAGCTCCGCGCCCTGGACAAGGCGCACTCGGTCGACGGCCTTGTCGCGGCCCACCTGGCCAACCACGACCAGAGCCTGGCGGACCTGCGGGCCTTCCGGTACATGCTGCGCGAGGGTCGGCTCGTGCTGCTGTTCGACGGCTTCGACGAGCTGGCGAGCCGGGTCACCTACGAGCGTGCCACCGAGCACCTCACGGCGATCCTCGAAGCCACGGAGGGCGACGCGAAGGTCATCGTCGCGAGCCGGACCCACCACTTCCGCAGCGACGAGCAGGTGCTGACCGGGTTGGGTCAGCGCGTCGGGCTGCTTCCCCGCCGCCGTGTCCTCACCATCGAGGACTTCGGCTCCGCCCAGATCCGCGAGTACCTGCGCAACCGCTACCGGGACGAGGCCGCCGCGGACACCCGGCTGCGGCTCATCAACGGTATCCGGGACCTGATCGGGCTGTCCCGTAACCCCCGCATGCTGACCTTCATCGCGGATCTGCCCGCCGAGCGGCTCACCCGGGTCGCCACGGCCCACGACACGATCAGTGCCGCGCAGTTGTACCGGGAGATCCTCGACAACTGGCTCGCCTTCGAGGTCAACCGTACCCAGGGCGTCATCGGCTCCCCGGTCGGGCTGACGCTGGACGACATGTGGACAGCGGTGACCACCCTGGCACAGCGGCTCTGGACCGCCGACGAGGAACGGCTGCGCCTGGCCGACCTGCGCGAGGTCAGCCAGACCCTCGCCGGGATGACCGAGGAAGGCCCGTCGCCCGCCCAGAGCGAGCACGCGCTCGGCGCGGGCAGCCTGCTGGTCCGCTCGGACGACGGGCTGTTCGGCTTCATCCACTCGTCCGTGGCGGAGTGGCTGGTCGCCAACTGGATCGCCGAGCGGCTGTCGGCCGGCGCGCCGGGCGCCACCGCGTTGCTGGCGCGCCGGGCGCTGTCCGCGCTGACGGTGGAGTTCCTCTGCGACCTCGCCGATTCGCGGGAGCTGCGGGACTGGGCGGCGACGGTGCTGGACGACCCCGCGTTGCCCGAGACGGCACGGGCGAACGCCGTGAAGATCAACGTGCGGCTGCGCACCCCGGTGCGCGGCGACCTGCGGGGCACCTCGCTGCGCGGCGAGGACCTGTCGCACCGGGAGATGCGCGACGTCGACTTCACCGGCGCCGACCTCGCCGACACCCGCCTCGTCGGCGCCGACCTCACGGGGGCGATCCTGCGCGACGCCACGCTGGCCGGCGCCTGCCTGGACGGGGCGAAGCTGCGCGGCGCGGACCTCACCGGCGCGGACCTCACCGGCGCCCGCCTGCTCGGCGCGGACCTGCGGGACGTGCGGTTCGACCGGAGCCGGTGGCGACGCGCCCTGGTGATCAACGCGGCCGCGGCACCCGAGCTGACGGCCGTGGCGCGCGCCTCCGGTGGCGCGGTGATGCCGGGTGGGCTGGTCGAGTTCGGGCTCGCCCCACCCGCAGTGAGCGTCAACTTCGGTTTCGAGACCGGTCGGATTCCCGCCCCGGTCAGCTACAGCCCGGACGGCTCGATCATGGTGATCGCCGGCGAGGACGGCGGTGCGCTGGTCTGCGACGCCGACGGACTTCCGCTGCGGACACTGCAGGGGCACCACGGCCGGGTGCACGCCGTTCTGGCGACCGACAGCCACATCGTGACGGTGTCGACGGACTGCACCGTCCGTCTGTGGGATGCCCTCACCGGCGAGCCGATGGGTGAGCTGCGCGGGCACCAGGGCTGGATCTGGCCCATCACGCTGAGCCCGGACGGCACGCTGCTGGCCACCGGTGACCGCGGTGGCGACGTGCGGGTCTGGGACGTGTTCTCCCGCGAGCTACGGCACACGCTGCCGGGTCACGGGGAACGGGTCTGGACCGCAGCCTTCCACCCGAGTCGGCCGCTGCTCGCGACCGGNGACAGCACGGGGACCGCCCGGCTGTGGGATCCGCGCACGGGGTCGCTGGTCCAGGTGCTCGCCGGCCATTCCGGCAGCCTGTTCCGGCTGGTGTTCCACCCCGACGGCACGGAGCTCGCGACCGCCGACGAGGCCGGGGACATCCGGTTGTGGGACGTGGGGTCGGGACGGCTACGGCGGCTGCTGCGGGGCCACGAGCGGCCGGTGTACACCATCGACTACCGGCCGAACGGCACCGAGCTCGCCAGCGGCGACACCGGGGGCGTGGTGCGGGTGTGGACCCTCGCGACGGGTGAGGGACGCGTCGTGGCCCGGCACACCGGTGCCGTCTACCGGGTCGCCTTCAGCCCCGACAGCACGCTCCTCAGTTCCGGTGACAGCGACGGAATCCTGCGGCTCACCAGCACCGCGACCGACGCCCCGCTGCACACGCTCGCCGGGCACCGCGGCTCGGTGTGGCCGGCGGCGTTCCGCCCGGACAGCCAACGACTGGTGACTGCCAGCAACGACGGGACGGCGCGGATCTGGGAGACGCGGACCGGCACCTGTCACACGACGGTGACCGGGCACGGCCGCAGCCTCACCGCCGTCCGCTTCAGCGCGGACGGCCGGCTGGTCGCGGTCTGCGGCCGCGACGGGCTCGTGCGGCTGTGGGACCCCCGCACCGGCCGTCGGCTGGGCCAGCTCGGCGGGATCTCCGACCAGATGATCTCCGCCACGTTCAGCCCGGTCGACGACCGCATCGTCGGCAGCAGCAACGCGGGAACGGTGCACGTCTGGAATCTCCGACCCGTCGCCGAGGCGCTTCGGGCGCGGCGAGCGGGTCGGGCCGGCGGGGATCCGGGTGGCGGGGATCCGGGCGGCGCGTCGGCGGACAGTGGGCAGACATCGCCGATGGCGGACGTCGGCGGCGCGGACATCGGCGTCTACGAGCGCGAGCTGCGGGTGGAGACCGAGCACGTCTGGGCGGAGGTTCTCGATCCGGCCGGGGAGATCCTCGCGACCGCCAATGACGACGACTCCGTCCAGCTCTGGTTCCGCACGACGGGCCGGCAGCTCCTGGGCATCCCCGATCACCGGGGGCGGGTCCGCTCGCTGGCCTTCAGCCCGGACCGACGGATCCTGGCGACCGGCTGCGACGATCGGCTGGTGCGGCTGTGGCAGCTGACGGACGACCCGTCGCCGCGGCTGGCCGCCGCGACGGGGGCGGCCCACGGGTCATGCCTGGTCCTCGCCGGGCACACGGACCGGGTCTACGCGGTCCGTTTCAGCCGGGACGGACGCCACCTGGCCAGCGCCAGCAACGACGGGACCGCGCGGATCTGGGACGTCGCCACCGGTGCCTGCCGGCAGGTGCTCCGGCCCGGGACGGCCCGGCTGTGGACGGCGGCGTTCAGCCCGGACGGCCGGTTCCTCGCCACCGCGGGCGACGACCTGGTCATCAGGCTGTGGGATCCGTCGTCCGGCGAGCAGATCGCGGCGCTCGAGGGCCACACCAGGCGGATCTGGTCGATCGACGTCGCGTGCGACGGCCGGCTGCTGGCGAGCTGCGGTGATGACGGCACCACCCNCCTGTGGGACGTCTCCGACCTCGACGGCGAGGTCCGGGCACCGACTCTCACCCTGGTCGGGGTCCCCTCGGGATGGGCCGCCCTCGCGCCCGACGGGCGGTACAAGCTCGCCGGTGACGTGGCCGGGCAGATCTGGCACGTGATCGGGATGTCGCGGTTCGAGATCGGGGAGCTGGATGGACACCTGGGCGATGTACGGCGCCTCACGCTCGACGAACCGTTCTGAGCGGCCGGCCGTCGACGCCGACAGGGCACTGGTCGCCATCGACCGGGTCGGGATGGTGTCCTCGGGTACGGGGGCGGGAGCCGGCCGCAGGCCACGCCTCGTACTCGGGGGCCGGCGCGGAGGCCCCGATAGGGTTGAGGTGTGGCGGTATTGCAAGTCTCCCTGCTCGCGGTCGCCGTCCTCGGGGNGTTCGCGCCCCGGCTACCCAACTGGTTGGTGCCTGCATTCGTAGCGGCCGTTCTGCTCCTTTCTGGGGAGCTCACCGTCGGCGCGGGATGGGACGCGCTGCGGCCGCTCATGGCGCCACTGGCCTTCCTTCTGCTCGCGGTTCCGCTCGCGGTGATGCTCGATCGGATCGGCTTCTTCGAAGCGGCCGCGTCGTTGATGGACCGGGGCCGGGATCCGCGCCGGGGATTGTGGATAATGGCCGCCGCGGTGACGACCTTCCTGAACCTCGACGCGTCGGTGGTGCTGCTCACCCCGCTGTATATCCGACTCGCTCGAAGAAATGGCCTCGATGCCGGATTGATCGCGTTCCAGCCGGTCCTGCTGGCCTGCCTCGCGTCAAGCGCGCTGCCCATCTCGAACCTGACGAACCTTATCGCCGCGGACACTCTCGACCTCGGGATCGAGGATTTTCTCGTCCATCTCGGCCCGGCGTCGCTCGCGGCCGTCGTCGTGGGCTGGCTCGGTTACCGACGCCTGCCCGCGGCGGCGGCCGCCGTACCGCCGGTCCGCGAGCCGGTGGACCGGCGGGCGCTCTACCAGGGCCTTCCGGTCGTGGTCTTCGTGATCCTCGGCTTCACCGTCGGCGATGCGCTCGGGGTCAAGGCGTGGATCGTCGCACTGATCGCTGACATCGTGCTGGTGGCCATGACGCGGGATCTCCACCTGGGGGACATCCCCTGGAGTGCCGCCGGCCTCGCCACCGGGCTCGGGCTTGTGGCCACCACCGCGGCACCACATCTGGGACTGGAAAACATCTTCGCCGGCCAGGGCTGGGTCACCCAACTGCGGACCGCGCTGTTTGCTATTGTGGCGGCAGACACGATCAACAATCTGCCCGCACTGCTCATCAGCCTGCCCGGACTGCAGTCGGGATCGGAGCACATCTGGCCGCTCCTGTTTGGAGTGAACTTCGGTCCGGTACTCGTTCTGCACGGGGCGCTCGCCGGCCTGCTGTGGCGCAGTACCGCGGCCCGTCTGGAGGTTCAAGTGAGTCCCTGGGAGTACACGAAAACGGGTGTCCGGGTTGGAACGCCGGCCCTACTCNTCGGCTTGGCGATCGTCGTCGTGACCGACGTCGTGCTCCATTGATCCGCCGTGCCGCCCGAGCACGTTCCACCGCGACAGGATTCCGCCGTGCCAGCGTCCTCTCCGGATCCCCTCGACGCACGGTCGAGCCGGGTGTTCGACGTCGTGCTTCTTCCGCCGTCGGGTCTTGCGGCACGCGCCGTTCGGGAAAGTCGACTCCTCGCCGAACACATGCGGCGGGCCGGCAATCCGTCCCACTTCCTCCTGGACGGGCCTGATCCGGACGGCGGCCCCGGCGTCTGCGCACCTCATGTCTCGATCTTCATGTTCGCGGCCACCGCGGCGGACCTGCCCGCGGCGCTGCGCACCCTGCACGAGGTGGCCGGTGCCGCCGCGCCGGTGGCGGCCGTCGGCAGCGAGTACGCGCACAATCCGCACGGCGCTCCAGAGCTCTACTTCGAGCGTTCGCCCGCCTGGTTCGATCTGCAGCGCCGGGTCGTGGCGGCGTTCGAGCCACTGCGGCGCGGNCGGCAGCGCGAGTTCGATCCCGCGGGAACACCCCTGGCCGGGGTGCTCGGCGACCACGGCGCCACTGGCGCCGCCAGGCGGCGCCAGCTCCTGACCTACGGGTACGACGAGATCACCGATGACACAGATGATCATTTCCGGCCGCACATCACCCTCGCCTGGCCCGAACGCGCCGAACCGGCGGTGGAGCTGGCGTCCCTCCCCGCGGCGAGCACCGCGCGCGGCACGTTCGATCGGTTGGCCGTCTACGGCATGAGCGCCTGGGGCACCTGCACGGCGCCGTACGACGTCGTCCCCCTCACCGGCCCGCGTGGCCGCGTCGGAACCGGTAGTCACTGGCTGTTTACGCGGTCTCGGTGAGGATGAATCGGTTGTGTCGGCGGCGGCTTTTGTTCCTTCGGTTCCGCCGCCGTAGGCGCGCCTACGCCCTGGTTCCGTCGACCAGCGAGATCAGCTCGTCGGCGGCTGGGCCCGAGGACGCCGGGTTCTGGCCGGTGACGAGCAGCCCGTCGGTCACCACGTACGGCTTCCAGTCCGCGGCCTTCGAGAAGTCGGCGCCCTTGGCGATGAGCTCGTCCTCGACGAGGAAAGGCACGACCTTCGTCAGGCCCATGGCCTCCTCCTCGCTGTCGGTGAAGCCGGTGACCCGCCGTCCGGCCACCAGGGGGGTGCCGTCCGGCGCCTTGGCATGCCGCAGGGCGCCCGGCGCGTGGCACACGAGCGCGAGGGGCCTGCCCGACTGGTGGACCTGTTCGATCAGCCTGATCGACGCCGGGTCCTCGGCCAGGTCCCACATCGGGCCGTGCCCACCGGGAAAGAAGACCGTGTCGACGTCGTCGGCGGACACCGCGTCGAGGCGCGCCGTCGTGTCCAGTTGAGCCTCCGCGGCGGGGTCGGCGGCGAACCGGCGGGTCTGGTCCGTCTGGAAGTCCGGCTCGTTGCTCTTCGGGTCCAGGGGCGGGCGCCCGCCCCTGGGCGACGCCAGCGTGACGGCCCAGCCGGCGTCGCGGAACCGGTAGTACGGCGCGGCCAGCTCCTCGAGCCAGAAGCCCGTCCTGCGTCCGGTGTCACCCAGCCTGTTGTGCGAAGTCAGCACCATCAGGACCGTCGTCATTCCGCTCCCCTTCCGTCAGGACCGCGCCGGCCTTGAGGTCCCGGACGGTGTGGGCGAATTGGTGCAGTCCGGTGCAGGAGGGTGCAATCACGTCACTCACCGCCGGCTGCTCGCCNCCGAATATGGGAATGCCCCTTCCCATCCCCAGGCGGCGGACGGTTCGAACGTTCCGCACGGCCCTGCATCGCGCCGAGTACATCTCCTTCACTCTATGTGATCGCATGCTCGCTGTCGAGCGAGGGAGTCGGCGGGTGGCGGCGCGGTTCCGGGGATGGACGCGGACAACCTGCCGACGCTGCGGGCGGTATCCCGCGCCGGTGCGCAGATGCCCGCGTGGGGGTTCGCCGCCGCGCGGGCGATATGGTGGAGGGGCATGATCGGGCGCGGGGGGAAGCGCGAATCCATGGACTCCACAGCAGGGCCCGGTGAAGCCCGGTGGGATTTCTTCATCTCGTACGCGATGGCCGACTCGACCTGGGCCGAGTGGATGGCCTGGGAACTCGAGGAAGCCGGCTGCAGAATTCTCATCCAGGGCTGGGACTTTATTCCGGGAAGCCATTGGATGGCAGAGATGGAGAACGGAGTCCGCTATTCGGAGCGGACTATCGCGGTTCTTTCTCGTGCCTATCTCGGCTCCGTCTACGGGCAGGCGCAGTGGCAGCTTGCCCACCGCGCGGACCCGCACGGGTTCCATCGGCGCCTGATCCCCGTGCGGATCGAACAGTGCGATCAGCCGGGCCTGTTGGGCGGCATCGTGTCACTCGACCTGTTCGATCTCGGCCAGGACGAGNCCAGAACACGACTCCTGGAGCTGGTCCGTGTGCTGCAGGTCGGGCGCGCGAAACCGGGATCCGACCCGGGGTTTCCGGTGAGCCCCGCGGCCCGTGCGCCAGAAGTGATCTCCAGTGGTATCGCGCCGCCNGCCCTGACCCGGGGTGACCTGCCCGCCTTTCCGGGTCCCCCGAACGCGGCGGCGATCAGTTCCGCCGACGCGCGACGCCCGCCGTCGACGGCGGGGCCGGTCGCACCGAGAAGGAAGCCGGTGAGGTGGTTGTGGCCGGTCGTCGTCACGGTGCTCGCGGTCGCACTCGTCGGCGCTCTCACCGCCGGTCCGATGCTGGGCGGGCTGGGCGGGCTGAGGGACGCCTCGAAGGATCCCGCCGCGCCTGCTCCCAGCGGGGGCCGGGTCTCGTCCACCCCGACCTCGCAGATCACGACGTCACCAGATCCGGCAAGCAGCAGCTCGACCGCTCCCGTCGGCGAGGCGCCCGCCGGGGCCACCGGTCCCATCCCGAGACCGCCGACGCCGATCGGCACCACCGGCGCGTCGGTGCTCCCGGCCTCGGCGGGGCCGACCCCGCAGCCGGCGCAGCCACCGGTCGACGCCGGACCGCCGGGAGCGCCCGTTGTGAGGGCGTATGTCGAGTCGACGAACGTCGTCGTGGTCGTCGGAGCGCCGGGATCGGGCGGTCCGGCGAACACCTACTACGTCGCTGCGGTCAGCACCACCCACCCAGAATGCAGATTCGCAGTCTGCGACGCCAACACAAAGACCATCCACGAGCCGGGTAGCGTGACTTTTGTACGTACCACCTGCGACGTGTATGACGTGTACGCCGCGTCCGCCTATGACGACGGCACGGGAAACGTGAAGTCAGGTGGGNAGACCGGCCCCGTCAGGGTTTCCACCTGCGCCTGAGGGGAGAAGCGCCCGGAAGCGGGGCTCGCCGTGTGCTTGTCCGATGGCAGCGTGAACGTGTCCGACTGAGCGAGGCGGCCCGGGCTGGAGCTGCTCGAGGATCGGGGTGTTCCATCCGTGGCGTTCGCCGCCCGACACCGGAGGTCTCTCGTGTTCATCGCCATCCTCGACTTCGACACGGCTGTCGCCGACCGACCGGCCGCTCTCGCCCAGCTCGACGGGGAGCGGGACCAGGTCCGCGCCATGGCGGGCAACATCGCCTTCCGGGTGTACGCGTCGCGCGAGAACGGCACCCGGATCACCGTCGTTCACGAGTGGGAAGATCAGGCGTCGTTCGCCGGCTACCTCGCGTCGGACGCCTTCTCCCGCTCCGGCGCCGCGCTTCGGCCGATCATGAACGGGGCGCCGGTGAGCCGGCGCTTCCACGCCGAACTGCTGGAGTCGGTCGCCTGACCGATGCCGCGGCCAGCTCCTACGATCGGCCCGTGCGAGGCACGTCGATGACCCGCCAGGCGTACAGCTTCGTCCGGACGCTCCCACCGGAGCCCGACCGCGATCTCTGCGTCGACCGCCACTACCTCCTCTGCGCCTCCGCCGGCGCGCTGCGGCTGGAGGTGCAGGGTCAGGTGTGGGTGTTGCCGCCGGCCCGGGCCGCACTGATCGAGGCGGAGCGGCTGATCCGGGTGAGCATCCCGCGGCCGGTCACGACCGCATCGGTGCTGTTCGACACCGCCTTCACGCCGCCCCCGCCGGCACCGTTGACCGTGTTCGACCTCAGCCCGCTGGCACGGGCACTGTTGACCGAGTGCGCGGCCTGGGGCGAGAGCGACGAACCCCTGGCGGCGTACGCCGAAACCCTGTTCGCCGCGCTCGCCGCGGTGACCTGGCGGCTCGCCGAACAACCGAGCCCGGTCGTCGTGCCGGCGGGACGATCACCGGAACTACGCCGAGCCCTGCAGCTCACCGAGCAGCGACTCGGTGGCGAGCTCCGCTTCGAGGACCTGGCGGGCGAGGTAGGCCTCACGCCACGATCGCTCGCCCGGCGCTTCGAGGCCGAGGCCGGCATGACCTGGCGGGCGGTCCTGCGCCGCCTGCGGGTGCTGCGCGCAATCGAGGAACTCGCCGCGGACGACACCCCCGTGACCACCATTGCGTTCACGACCGGCTACGCCTCACTGTCAGCGTTCAACGCCGCCTTCCGTGACCTGACCGGCCGCACACCCACGGAGTACCGGGCCAGCTTCCGGCCCTGACCGGACCCACACCGGACCCCGCACCCCTGTCCACGCACCGGACCACGCACCGGGCCTGCCACGGGAGGGGGCGGCGGACGAGGGCGCCGTCGAGAGCGGGCGGGCCGGGGGAGCGCTGACGCGGCCGGGACAACCCTGTCGGCGCCGTGCTCGCCGGCCGGGACGGCGGGTGAACAGGGCCGATGAACCGTGCGGGGCGAGTTCGTACGCGGGCTTACTGTGTTCGTATGCGGAAGAAGGTCGTCACGATCGGGAACTCGGCGGGCATCACCATCAGCCCGGCCGAGCTGCGCGCTCTGGGGATCGGCCCTGGAGACACGGTCGAGGTGACCGTTCGCGCCGGGGTACTGGAGGCCCGCGCCGTGAGCCGGTACGAGGATGCCTCCCTGCCCGACCTGATGGCCGTGATCAACGCGGCCCGGACTCGGCCGTGACCTGGACTCGGCGGGAGTTCCTGGCCGAGGTGGCCCGCACCGGGGTCTTCTCGGCGCAGTACGCCGAGGATGTGCTCGTGCGCCTGGCGCACCACTCCGCGGCCATCGAGGGCAACATCCTCACCCTGGCCGACACGATCACCCTGCTGGTCGACGAACGGGTGCCCGTGGCCGGCACGCCGGTGCGCGAACTGTACGAGGTCGCCAACCACTACCAGGCGCTCGCCCGCATCCTGAGCGCCGTCGCCGACGGCGAACCCCTGACCACCAGCCTCGTCCGGGATCTGCACGCCGCGCTGATGGACCACCTGACCCACGAGCACGGCGAGTACAAGACCGCCAGTAATGGCGAGTACAAGACCGCCAGCAATATCGTCACCGGCGCGTCCTGGCAGCCCGCACCGCCCGCAAGCGTTCCGGAACTCATGCGCCAGTGGGCTGACCAGACCGAGTGGCAGACCGCCAACCTGGACAACGAGGCCCTGCTCGAGGCCATCGCCGGCGCGCACATCGCGTTCGAACGCATCCACCCGTTCGCCGACGGCAACGGCCGCACCGGCCGGACGATCATCGCCTGGCAGACCATCCGCAGATTCGGGTTTCCCGCCATCATCCAGGTCACCCAGCGACCCGCCTACATCACCATGCTCGACACCCAGGACACGGCCGCCCTGACCCGTCTGCTCGCGGTCTCACTCGCCGACGAGGCAACCCGCCGCTCCGCGACATAATCGCCGGACCCACGGCCAGGACTCCCCACTGGCGAAACCGCAACCTCAGTGTGGCCGGGTGGTCGTGTCGAGTATGCCTCGGATCACCCTTTCCAGTTCCGGAAGCTTCTCCGTCAACACCTGCCAGACCAGCGCATCGTCCACGGTGGCATAGCCGTGGATCAATATATTCCGGAATGCAACGATTCGAGGCAGCTCAGGGATCGCGGCGGCGATCTCCGGCGCAACCCGGGACAGTTGGTTCAATGCCTCGCCAATGATCTCGAACTCGCGCTCGACCGCCNCACGGAGCATCGCATTCGACAAATAATCATCAAATGATCTGCCTTGGGCGAAGTCGCGAGCGAGTTCGGCCGCGTTCGCAGCGTCCCAGAGATACTTCCGCGGATCACGCTGCATACAACAACTGCTTGGTCTGCATGACCCGTTCGCGGAAATACGGGTTACGGATGCTCGTGACACTGACAACATCGACAGCACGGCCCAACAGCCGCTCCAGCCCTTCCTTCAGGGCGAAGTAGGTGCCGAAGTAGTCGAACCCCGTGCGAGCGTCGTCGAACTCGACCAGCACGTCGACATCACTGGTGTCGACGTCGAAGGAGTTCTCGACGGCGGAACCGAACACGTCAAGACGCCGAATCCCGAGCCCTCGACACAGAGCCTGGATCTCCGCTCGTCTCGCCTCGATCAACGGATGCATGCCAACCCCCCTCTGCGATTGGGCCCGTCCGGCCGCCGCATCGCCCAGATCTGGGTATCGACACGGCTTCGCCCGCGCCGTAGGCCTCGTATCGTCGCAGTGTCGCCCAGCCGGGGCCAGCCAAACGATCGGTCGCGGCACTACGAGGCCACCGCCGGGCCGGCCGGGGCTGGGGACGTTGTCGACCTGGAGGAGCTGGGGCGGCCTGACCGTCGCCCGCGCCAGGCTTCGGCCGGCACCCAGGACACGGCCGCCCTGCCCCGTCTCCTCGCGGTCTCGCTCGCCGACGAGGCAACCCGCCGCGCCGTGACGTAGCCGTGATCACGACGCCATGCCGGCGACGCCGGTGTTCTCGTCGGCGGCGCGGTGGCGGTTGGTGACCCAGGCGTCGGGCAGGGCCACCCATTCGCTTTCGGTGACGAGTTGGACGAGGGCGCCGTCGAGGCGGGGCGGGCGGGTCGGCTCGGTCGTCGGGCAGAGCACCCAGACCGGCCGGCCGCTGGCGCGGGCCCGTTCGGCGAGGGTGAACAGCACGTCGAGGCCGCGGTCGTCGTAGCGGCCGAACACACCGGCGTCGTGCAGCAACAGCGGCGCCGGCCGGCCGCCGGGCTCGGCGTGGCCCGGCTCGGCGTGGCCGGGGGAGGCGTCGACCAGTGCGGTGAGCTGCGGTGCGGCGCGTTCCCAGGCGGTGCGGACGTACTCGGCGAGGTTGGCGGCCGCGCGGCTGCCCGGCGCGGCGGCGTCGGCGCGCAGGATCGTTGCCCAGGTCGGTCTGGGCCGCGGGTCGACCTCGGCGTGCAGCGCGTCGAGGAACACGGCGGCGACGTCGACCGGCTCGGCGGCGAACCGGTGCGGCCGGGTCAGTTCCGCGCGGGCGGCCAGGTAGTGGTTGCGCCGGACGGTGAGGGCCCGGAAGCCGCCGGCCTCGGCGGCGGCGGTGAGCCGCTGCTCGGCGAGGGCCGCGGCCGCCCGGTCCGGACTGTCGAACACCGTGCGCGCCGGCCGGCTGCCCAGATCGGTGGCCTGGCGGACGACCGGCGTCGCCCGCGAGCCGAGCCCGGCGGAGGAGAGCAGACCGTGCGGCGGCACGTAGCCGTCACGGGCCGGGTTCCATTCAAGGACGAACCCGGCGGCGGCCAGCGGGCCGTCGCGCCGGATGCGCCGGCAGCTCGGTGGTGAGGCCCGGAAAACGGTTCTGCACCCGTTCACGGATGGTCGCGACGTCCAGCAACGGCCGGTCGGGCCGCTCGCCCGGCCCCGGCTCCGGCTCGCCGAGCCGCGGCGGCCCCGCGGCCGGGAGGGGAGGCAGCACGCCGGCCTGGGCGAGGCGCAGCGCCCGGACGAGATCCAGATCGCGCGGGTAGATCTCCAGGCGGGCGTTGGTCGCGGCGGTACGCGAGGCGGCGGCCAGCCGGACGAGGCGCTGCTGGTCCAGCGGGGGCAGCCCGGCCAGCTCGTCGGCGGCCCCGACTCCGGCGGATCCGGCGCCGCCGTCCGCCAGGCCCTCGCCGTCGGTGTCGACGGCAGCAGCGCCGACGGCCGGCGCGGCACGGACCGCGGCCAGCTCCCGCAGCACGGTCGCCGGGGCGGGCAGTTCCTCGGCGCGGGCGAGCCGGTCCGCGGCCCGGCCCAGGGCGATCGCGTACGCGAACAGCGCGGGCGCGGCCGGGGTGAGCGGGCCGTCGTCCTCGGTGGCCTCCAGCGCGACCAGGGTCCGCTCGTAGAACCTGCGACGGGCCAGGCGGGGCTCGGAGTCGAGGTCGACGGTTTCGAGGGCGGCCCGGACCGCGGCGGCGAGGATGTCGACCATCTCGTCGCGCACCGAGCGGACCGCGTCGTCGGCGTGCCAGGCCCGGCGTCGCGCGGTCAGCACCTGCGCGATCCGGCCCGGCGTCACCCCGACCCGCCCGGCGACCTGCTGCTGCGGCGCCCACAGCGCCACGTCCGGCAGCATGCCGGCGGCGTCGGGCAGGCCGAGCAGCAGTCGGGCGGCCTCGCGTTCGGTGGCGTTACGCCCACCGGACAGGGCCCGGGGGAGCAGCCGGTCGGCGAGGCCCTCGACCGGTATCCGGGCGTAGTCCACGGCCCTGGCCGCTCCCGCTGCCGCTCCCGCTGCCGCTCCCGCTGCCGTAGCCGTCGTCACGGCCGGCGGCGTGTCGGCGGGCTGCTGCCCGGCGGGTGTCGGCTGGACCGGCGTGCCGGTGCTGGTGCCAGTGCCGGTGCTGGCCGGGGGCGCGGCGAGGGCGCGGCGCCACTGCCGGATTCGGGACTGCAGCTCCTGGCGGGTCTTCGCGCCGGTGCCCGGCAGACTGATGATCTCCTTGGAGCCCAGCGCCAGCAGCGCGCCGACGGTCGTCGCGTTCAGCCGGTGCGCCGCCGAGACCGCCCGGGGCGACAGGCCTGCGGCCTCCAGCGGCGTGTCGGCGCCCGCCGCCGCGGCGGCCAGGTCGCGGGACGGGGTGACCGGCACGGGCTGGGCGTCGGTCGCCGGGTGGACGCTCGGGGTCGGCGGGGTGGAGTCGGCGGCGCGGAAGACGGCCTGCCAGGCGTCGCGCATGTCCTTCAGCGACGCGAACCGCCGCGCCGCGTCCCGGTGGAGTGCGCGCGGGAAGAAGGCGGCCAGCCCGGCGCGGATCGCCGGGTCGAACGCCTCGGTGGCGACCGTCGGTGGGCCCTCGGTGAACCGCTCCCCGGCGGATCCGTCGCCCCACAGCGGCAGCTCACCGGAGGCCATCTCGTGCAGGGTGACGGCCAGGGCGTAACGCTCGGCGTGGTCGTCGTAGGTGGTGCGGGTGCCGGCNCCGAGGAACGGGTCCAGGTAGCGGGGCGTGCCGGCGGCGGTGTCGTGGACCGAGATGTTGGCCAGCGAGAAGTCGATGAGGACCAGCTGGTAGGTGCGGTTCGGCCAACGGCGGATGACGATGTTGTCCGGCTTCAGGTCGCGGTGGGCGACGCCCTCGCCGTCGAGGTAGTCGACCGCGCCGAACAGGTAGTCGCTGTAGGTCTCCAGCTCGTCGACGGAGAGCCGGCCCTCGCGCAGCTTGCGGGCCACGGTCTGCTCGCCGGCATGGTCGAGGACGAGCACCGCGCGCCCGCCGATGACCAGCGTGTCCGGGCGGGCCAGGCGGATCACCCGGGAGTCGTTGAGCCGGCCCAGCACGGACGCCTCATGTGCCAGGCGCCCCGCCCGCTCGTCGGACAGGGCGACCTTGAGAACCTCGTCGCGGTTGGTCTTCTCGTTGCGGGCCAGGAAGGCGCGGCTCGTCGAACCGGTACCGAGACGCTCCCTGATCCGCCACTCGCCGCCGACCAGGTCGCCGTGCTGGGCCTCCAACGGGTCCGCCTCGGCAACCGGTTCATCCCGCTCCGCCACGGCCGGGTCCGCCGCAGGGGTGGCCGCGGGGACGTCAGGCGGGGTGAGCTCCTCCTCGGCGAGCAGCAGCCAGTCGAGCAGCTCGCCGACGCTGGAATAGCGGTTGTCGGGCAGCGGGCAGGTCGCCTGCGCCACCACGTCGTTCGCCGCTTCGGACAGCGAGTCGACGACCTCCGCCGGGTGCAGGCCCCCCGCCTGCTCCAGCCTCGCCTTCAGCGCGTTCGGGCTGTCCGCGGGTGGCTGCCCGGTGAGGATCAGGTAGGCCAGCGCGCCCAGGCCGAACACGTCGATGCCGACCGGATCCGGGTTGGGGGCGCCGATCTCGGGCGCCAGGTAGCCGGCGGCGGCCAGTTCCAGATGCGGCAGGAACCGGGCCCGCGGGCTCCACCGCCAGTTCGCGCGACGTCGTCGTCATCGCGTTTGTCAGCGCCCCGGTGCCCGAGCCGGCGTCGCGGGCCGCCGCCTGCCAGTCGCTGATCATCAGGTTGGGCGCGAGCCAGCCCCGGCCGCCGGACGGCACGACCAGGACGCTGCGGGCGGCCAGCGCCCGGTGGTAGAGATGCCGGCCGTGTGCGTAGGCGACCGCCTCGGCCAGCTGGCGGATCATGCGCAGCCGAGTGCCGGCGTCGAGGCGGTCACCGAAGCGGTCGAGATAGTGGTCCAGGCGCATCTCGTCCGGCCGATGGCGGAAGATCAGCGCCGGGCCCGCCTCGTGGCTTTCCAACCCGTCGACCTGGACGATCCCCGGATGGTCGATCCCGTGCAGGACCAGGAACTCGCGGCGGGCGACCGCCTCCCGGTTCGCCCGCTCGGCCTCCCCGGTGGCCCGTTCGACGAGGTAGATCCGCACCCGGCGTCGCTCGGAGGCGACCTGGGCATGGGCGGCGTGGTGGTCCTGCCAGGTCGGACCGGAGTCGAACGCCGGAAACTCCAGCTGCCAGGAGCCGACCTGCTGGTGACGCCGGCTGCGGGCGATCCCGACCGTCGCCAGCAGCGTGGCCAGGGCCTTCGACAGCGCAGGGGTGATCCGCTGCCGCTCGTCGCGCAGCGGCGCGTCCAGCAGACCCGACCAGATCGACGGCAGCGCCACGCCGCCCCTACCGCCGCTACCGCCCCTGCCAGCCCCGTCGGCGTTCCTCTCGGCGGCGCCGCCCGGGGCGCCGCGCTCGGGGCCGAAGACCCAGTGAAGCTGGTGGTCGGGGAGCTCGACCCGCAGGGTCGGGTTCGACAGGAAGACCGCCGGCTGGATGAACGGGATCTTCGTTCTGCTCGCGCGGCCGGCGTTCTCCAGCAGGGACCGCAGCTCCTTGGACTTCTGGTTCGCCAGGTGCAGCGGGTTGTCGAAGATCCGGGTGTTGCCCGAGTCGCGGTGCTGGGTCCAGTTCGACCCGGCCGCGGTCAGCCGGCCGACCAGGCTCTTGATCTCGATGAGGTAGACGCCGCCGCGGGCGACGACCAGCAGGTCGACCTCGCGGATGTGCCCGGTGGTCGCGGTGAAGGTGAAGTTCGACCAGGCGCGGTACGGCTCGGCGTCCGGCAGCAGCAACCGGACGTGCTACAGCGCCTCCCGCTCATGCGGGAACTGCGACGGCGTGACCGTCTCCCACCGGCCCTGCCCATCGCGCNCCCCGTCNCCCCGCCGTGTCCGCGGCCCCGCCCCCGGCTGCCGCGCCCGCTATGTCGCCACCCGTGACATTAGCCCTGCCCCTAGCCCTAGGGGTCACTACATTAGGATAATTCGCGAGGATCTTCCGATATGTGAGGGAGTTGTTCGCGGGTGACGAGCACGGATCCACACGGCACGCCGGGGACGTGGTGGAAGACCAAGGCCGACATGCGCAACCCGGTCGACCTGAAGACCGACCAGCCGCATTCGGCCCGGATGTACGACTACTACCTCGGAGGCAAGGACCACTTCCCGGTCGATCGGGATGCCGCCGAGCGGACCCTGGCCGTGTTCCCGAACGCCCGCATCGCCGCTCAGGCGAACCGGGCATTCATGATCCGAACCACCCGTCATCTGGCCGCGCAGGCCGGGATCCGCCAGTTCCTCGACATCGGCACCGGCATCCCCACCAGCCCGAACCTGCACGAGGCCGCCCAGGGCATCGCGCCGGACGCCCGGGTCGTCTACGCCGACAACGATCCTATGGTGCCGGGTAGTGTGCACGGTGTAGAGGGCCGTGACCCGCACCGACAGCGAGGGTGGGACAGTGGGAGAGCTAGGCGCCGGATTCGTCAGGGTGTCCACGGGTAGCCAAGACGAGATATCACAGGTCAAGATCCTCACCGAGGAGTCCACTCAGCGCGGAATCACGATAGTAAAGTGGTTTAAGCTTCACGGGTACTCTGCCAGTCACGGAGCGCAGGAACCGGCCTTGCGTGAGGCAATCGCTGATATTCAGCGCAGGGAGTACACGACTCTTTTGGTTACCGAATCATCGCGCCTTGACCGTCGCGACGATTTGGACGCGCAAGCGGAAATCCTGCTCGGTATTCGTTCGGCGGGCGGCGACATCATCTCGATTGCTGAGCCTCAGTTCGGCAAGACAGATTTTGCCGGCCGTATCGTCACCCTTGTCGCTCAGCACGCGAATGCCGAGAAGTCCAAGACGGTAAAGCAAACCACANATCGCGGCATCTCCATGATTATCGCGAACAATGCGCATCACGGCCCACTGCCGGCATTTTGGGCGGCTAAAGGGGAACGCTACGCGAAGCAAGCATACTGTGCTGACTCGGAATCCGTCAGGGACATTTACGAGCGTGTCGCCAACGGCGAATCCCTGTTGTCCATCGCTCGCCTCTACGACCTGTATGCGGCATCGATTAAGAACCTTGTGCGTTTTGCCGCGAATCACACGGGGGTTGAGGAATGCCGGTACACGCATGAAGGCGTAACCGAGACATGGGCGCATGAGGTTGCCCCTGTGGTCGAAAGCCCGCTGTGGTGGCGCGCTAACAACGTGCTCGCCGCGAACATGACGGATGCCAGAGTGAATAAGGGTGGCCGTCCCGTGGCACAGGCCGTCAACTGGATTAGCGGCGTCTTGGAATGCCCCCAGTGCGGCGGGAGGCTTTACGTTAACGCCGGTCTCGCAAAGTCCGGCAACCCGCGCACTCCTAGGCTTCGCTGTGGTGGCCACGCCAAGCAACGCAAGGCGTGCGGTGAATTCAAGGGCTGCGACGCCCTGCCCATGATCGACGTCATTAATTCCATGCTTATCAACGACACGACACCTATTCTCGCATTTCAGCGCGTGGNGGGTAATGCTCACGAACTAGACGAGATGCGGGCAGAATTTGCCAAGATCCAAAGTCGGCTGTCCGTAACGGAAGACGATGACGAACTAGATGCGTTGGTTGCTACGCGCAAGGCTCTTCGGGTGGCCATCGAACAATTCACGCTTGTCCCCGACGTGTACGACTACGCGGAGACCGGGCAGACGGTTAGCCACATGTGGACGACTGGCGACACCGACGCCAAGCGGGGAATGGTCAGCGCTATCGAAAACTCGTGGGGGCTGACGCTCTCTAAGCATGGCGGAACGTGGGGAATCCAGATCGGTACGGGATTCACGGACACGAGCGGGGTGGACGGAATTGTCGACCTTGGCAACGGATTGTGCTTCCGCTGGGAAAGCGGCGCACGGAACGGGGTTTCAGCCTCCCCTACGCGCCGCTAGGTGGCTCGCGGGGGGCAGGAATGACGAGCACGATCTTTCCCGCCTCCAAGTGCCTGAGCACGTTAGGGAGCCTAAAATCGGCCGCGAGAATCACGACAATCTCACCGTGCGGGAGGGGATCAAGGTCGCTAAGAGCGTCCGGAATATCATCCCCCGAGGTGGGGTCGGATGGCCGTGGCGATGGGGTGGGGTCATCGCTGGCGGCCGGAGCGGGGGGCACCGCGAGTCTCCTTTCCGGCTGATTTTCGTGGGCCGCTATAGGTGCCGCTGTCGCTAGCGGGGTCAGGCGTTAGCGACAGCGGCACTTATCTATGTGTGTCCGGAGATCGCGTCGGGATATCGCGGCGGCAATATCCGCTCGCGCCACCCCGCGTCGGTTGCCTCGCCGAGGGCCGCCGGCACCGCCTCCCCGCTCGCCGAGGGCCGCCGGCACCGCCGAGGGCCGCCGGCACCGCCTCCCCGCTCGCCGAGGGCCGCC
>NZ_LJJX01000077.1:0-25727 GCF_001421075.1 Frankia sp. CpI1-P
AAGCACCTCGCAGGACCGCCGCCCACCGTGGTCACAGTCCTGATCCGAACCTAAAGTTCCTGGTATTGGGCGCGCGGGTCTGCCCGCAGCCGCGCGGATTGATGTCCGGGCGGAATCCCCACGTCGCGGGATCGCACTGGCCTGAAGGCGCCATCCGCACCATCGCCAATACTTGCGCATATCGGACGTAAGCGGATAGACCAAGGCCCGTCAGGGGTGGGGATGACCGATGGGAGACCTTGAGAATGCCTTCGTGGCACGGGCGCGCCGACCACCGACCGCCTCCCCGGCAATTCCGCCCGTCCGTCGCGCTGTTGTCGACGGCGCTGGTGTTGGGCCTCCTTTTCTGCGCCGTGGCCATCGCCCTCGATCGCGGGCATGAGCCGTCGTCCACGGGTCTGGTTCCCGTGGCGGCGGAGGTGGGGCCCGGCGCCCCGGCGGCACCGTCCCCCGCGCTCCCGCCCTCGGCGGCCGCCGCCCAGACTGCCCGGCCGCCGGGCGGATCGCTGATCCCCACCGCGGCGCCCGTGGCGCCGACGAGTACCGCGCCGACGAATCAGGTCACGATCCGGACCACGGACGGCACGACCCTGACCGCGATCACCGGGGTGCCGTCCGGAGGCGGCGCGCATCCCCTCGTCGTGATCCCCGCGGCCTGGGGATTCCAGGACACCAGCATGCAGACCCAGGTCGATCTGCTGGTGCAACGCGGTTATGCCGCCGTCGCCTACACGACCCGCGGCTTCTACGGCTCCNGCGGCACCGTGGACGTCGCCGGTCCGCTGGACGTCTCGGACGTCTCGGACGTGATCACGTGGGCGAGCAAGCACGTCGCCGTCGTCGGGAACCGGATCGGCGTCGCCGGCCTGTCCTACGGCGGCGGCATCGCCCTGCTGGCCGCGGCCGCCGACACCCGCATCCGGGCGGTCNCCTCGCTGAGCGGCTGGGTGGACTTCGGGATGTCCCTCTACGACGCGAACACCCGACACAAGGCGGCACTCGACCTGATGACGTCGCTGCAGGAGAAATCCGGTCGCAGCAGTGCGGAGTTCCGCGGGATCGTCGACGACTACCGGGCTTTCCGCAACATGCCCCGGGTGTTGTCCTGGGCGAGGACGCGTGGCGCCACGGCCTACCTCGACCGGTTCAACGCCCGCCGGCCGGCAGTTTTCATGTCGACCTCCTACAGCGACGGTTATTTCCCGCCGGCCTCCCAGTTGGCCTTTTTCGACCGGCTGACCGGACCCAAGACGATCCGGCTGAGTCCCGGTGATCACGCCACGAACGAGATTGGCGGCCTGTTCGGTATTCCCAACGAGACCTGGACGGCGGCCTGGGCCTGGTTCGACCGTTTCCTGATCCCCACGTCGGCCGCCGCGCGGGGACCGGCTCCCGCACCGGTCCGGCTGCTCACCGACGGCGGTGCCGTCGAGACCTACCAGACCGTGGCCGGCATCACCGGCGATCACACGACCCTGCGGCTCGGCCCCGCCGTGCTCGGCACGGGACAGCTCTCGGCTTCCGCCCCGACCGGGGACTGGTNGACGACGTTCAGTGCGGACGCGGACACCACGGCGAACGCCGGCACGATCCTGGTGACCAAGTTCCTGGAGGGGATCACCCATCGGCCTGACGGGCTGGACCTCGGCACGGTCGACCGCAAGCACGGGGCGGTGTGGCAGGCGGCGCCGACCTTCGCGTCGCAGCAGGTCCGCGGCGCGCCGGAACTGCGCCTGACCGTCACCCCCAATTCGGACGCCGGAACCCTGGTCGGCTACCTGTACGACACCGACGCCCAGGGCCGCTCGACGCTGATCGCCAAGGCGGTCGACAGCTATCAGGAGGCCACCCCAAACGTCGCGCTGCCCGTGCGGCTCACCTTCGACCCGGTCGCGCACGACCTGGCGTTCGGCCACCGGCTCTCCCTGGTCGTCGACACCCGGGACGCGCTGTTCTACGACATGAACCGCGCGGACGGGACCGCCACGATCAGCTCGCCCGCCGGCAGCCCCTCCGAACTGGTGGTGCCGCTCGCCTGACGCCGCGGCGCCGGACGACGGCAGCGGGACCGGCGGCCGGCGGCCCGGCTCCGCCGCCGGCCGCCTCACGCGGATCGGAGGGGAGACCACGCCTTCGCCTCGCGGCGGCTGCGCAGCCGGACGAGCCGCCGGCCGGCCGGATCACCGGCCGCGAAGCGGCTGCCGTAGCTGGTGCGGTACTCGCCATGCTTGCGCCAGGACCAGCGGAGGGGATGGCTGGCCCGGTGCAGCGAGCGCCAGCGCTCCCGGTTGCCGTTCCACAGCGGCGTGCGCAGCACCAGCCGGCCGGCCGTGCGCCGGATGACCTGCCACTCCACGAGCCACCGCGGCAGATCCAGCCAGACGATCGTGTCCGCCCGCGCCCACACGAGCTCCCGGACCGCCGAGTAGTTCCCGTCGACGACCCAGTCGGGCGCCGCCGTCGCCGTCTCCACGTCGGCGGCGAAGGTCGGCCGCACGGTCCAGCCGGGACCGTGACGCAGGGCGTCGAGCTCGATGTGCGGGATGCCGAGCGTGGCGGCCACGCGCCGAGCGAACGTCGACTTACCGGAGCCAGACGCGCCGAGGACGAGGATTCTGGGCACCGAACTGATCATAGGCGGCCGCGTCCATGGGCGCCGAGCGCCGTCCGGCCAGGCGCGCGGGCCAGGGGTCCGGACATGATCCGAGCTGTCCGAGGGGCTGGGACGGTGGCGGTCGCCGCTGGCCAGGCATGACCCGGCGAAGGGTGCTGTGCGATCTGGCAGTGTCNCTGGCACTGGGTGGGGTCTGCCCCGCCGGACGTTGCGTTGCTGCGCGCGGAGCCGGTGGTGTTCGGGCTGGTGGCCTCGGACCCGACGGTGTCATGGACGGTCGACCGGCTGGCCGGCACGCCCCCGACCACCGGGTATCGGCCGAGGGCCCGCTGGTCGTGGATCTGGACGCGACGTTGGTCACCGCCCATTCCGAGAAAGAGGATGCGGCGCCGATGCTCAAGCGGGGATTCGGGTTCCATCACCTGTAGGCATTCATCGACCACGGCCAAGCTGGCACCGGGGAACCGGTGACGGTGCTACTGCGCCCGGCACCTGGGACGTGGACCGGGCGCCCACCCCGCGCGACAGCTGGCCACCCAGCCACGGGCACACCAGGACCGAGTGAAAAAACTCAACATCAACAAGGGTGGGGCGACAGCCCACAATTACAGCCTCGTCGAAGTTGGGCGGGGTTGAGGTATCCGCGGGCTCGGCGGGTGGTTGCGCAGCGTGTTCGTAGCCGCTGGTTTTCGGGGNTGCAGTAGCCGTGGGCGTTGCAGGCGTCGAGCTGGACGACCCGGTTGTGGCCTTCGCTGGCGGCGTTGGTGATCCGGGTGAGCAGAGCGCCTTGATGCAGGGCCACCAGGTGCTGGTTGTGGTGGCGAGACGTGCGAGCTCGGGTCGGGGTCGCTGTCGCGTCCACGCCGGCCCCGTAGCACGGTGGTGACGCGGCGGCGGACCTCGGCGAGGGCGTCGCCTGCGAGCTTCACGAGGCGGAAACGGTCGACGATCAAGGTGGCGTGGGGCAGGTAGCGGCGGACCGCGGAGGCGAACACGGTGCACATGTCGATTGCGACGCAGGTGATCCGGTCACGCTAGGCGGCGGGCTGGCCGGCCAGTAGGCGACGTCGTTGGGTGCGGCCCTCGACCTGGCCGCACATTCCCTGCCCGGCGGCGAGGTCGGTGAACCCGATATGCCACCGGTTGGCGGNCATGCGGGCCTTCGCCGGCTCGGGTGGCGCGGGCGCGGGCGCGGCGGGTTCGCTCCCCGCGGGTTCGGGAGGCGTCACCGTCTCAGGTACAGGGTTCCGTGGGTCGCCACCGCGCCTTGGCCCCGGCGGGTATCGTCGATCCCGAGCATCTCGACCCGCCGCACCGCCAGACCCTCAAGGTCCGCAAGCAACGTCGCGGCACCCGTGTGATCGTTCAAGCCCTTAACCTCGTGGTCACTTGATTGCGTGAGAACAACCAAGATCGCCCGGGGTGTGGGCCTTTTCATGCCACGGCCTGCCGGCATCCCACGCCGGGCATACAAGGACACAGCAAGCCAACATCACGCACGGTCACCCATCGGACGAAGGCCCCACGGCCCACCCCGGTTAACTTCGAAGGCCCCAATTACCCTCGACCGAGGCGTGAAAGATCCGGGCTAGGTGGCGTTGCTTCCAAGCGGACGGTGCCCCTGCCTCGGCATCGAGACCCCTTGCACATCTGTCCGGAACACGCGATACTTCCGGCACGTACGCATCAGTCATCTGCGTTAAAGCATGCGGGGGAATTTGACGATGAGCACACAGAGCAACTGGCGGGTCTGCAAAAAATGCAGCACACATTGCTTTTTCTGATGGCTTTCCCGGCAACGGTCGGGNAGCCTCGGTGAGCACCGAAGTGAACCTTTGGACCCCGCCNGCCCATCGCGCGCCTCGATGCACACGTCCTCCTCTCCATGGTTCTTGCCCTGGACGAGGACTACTGGCCTTTAAAGTGTGATGNCGGTTGATGGATCATGATGATGGCTCTGCGGTCGATCCGGTGGCGACGAAGTATTCCTTGGGTAGATCGGGACGGTGTCGGACCGGCCTGCGGACGGCTGCCGGTCGGCTCGCAACCCCNCCCTCGGCCCGAACCCAGCCGACGATCAAGGTTTTTCGTGGAACCGGGACCGAGCGGGATCCGCTCCAGTCCGACCCGGTGAATTAAAGATCTGTAGCCAAAATCTGGCGCCCTCAAAACGACGCGCATCGCCTGGGCAGTCACAAGATCGGAGTATCTGGGATGGCGGTCACGACAGTTCTCGCTCTAGAGAATACCGCGGCACCTAAACCTGGTTCGGTATAGCCGCCGGTAGAAATCCGAGAGCATCCTAAAAGATTGGAGAAGCGGACGATGAATCGCCTTTCCGTGGGTCGGCGCACACCGCGGCCCCTTAGGAGCGGTGGCCTGCGAACGGCTCGCGGAAAGATTATAGCCCAGATAAATCCGGAACGTGGAACGCCATACTCGGCTCGATACCACCTTGACCTGAAACGGCATCCAGGAGAAGCGGGTGTCGTTGACCGTGGACGGCCGGAGCGGCGATGGTCTGCGGTGCACCCGGCGGTTTTCGCCTACGGACTACTAGCCCTCTTGCTTGCGCTCTGTGGAGCATGCGGAAACGGCGGCTCCTCGGTTCAGGGCAAGAACGGCTCGGACTCGACGGTCGCCCCGCCCGGGGAACCGGGATCCTCCACACCGTCGATTTTCCCCACGGCGCTGGGGCCGCTCACGCCCGGGGGAGCTCGTCCCGGTTTAGATCCGTCCAGAACCGGATCGGGTGGGACCGGGCAAGGTGGGACCGGATCGGGTGGGACCGGGCAAGGTGGGACCGGATCAGGCGGAAGCGTACCGGTCGCGCAGCGCATCACGTTTCCGCAGGTAGCGAAGCAGGCGTGGCGGGAAGGGGCGCGGGTGCCGATGCACGCGACCGCGTCCTCGGGGCTACAGGTCCACTACCGGCTGGTGGATGTGGGCGCGGTACGGGTATCGTGCACAGCGATCGAGGGGTCGTCGGTGATCGTTAAAAGCCCGGGATCGTGCACTGTCGAGGCGAGCCAGCAGGGCGACAGCCACTATCTCGCGGCTACACCCGTGCGGATGACTTTCGAGATCGACAACATGATCTCCGACTACAGCTGGGACATGCCCACCTCCGCGGCGCTGTCCGAGGCCCCGATACCCGTTACCCTGCGGCGGGAGACCGGCTCAAGCCTCTGGAGTCTGCGCGTCGAGGGCCCATGCGCGCTGCGCGCGCCGAACGGCGCGGACTACACCTCAGTCTACTACAACGGGGAAGCTCCCTACTACGGCGGAGGGGGGAGCTTCAACGACGCAGCTCACGCGACCGGCGATGCGAACGGCCTGAAAGGAAGGATAACGTTGGCCGCTGCCGGGACCTGCACGGTATATTTCAGCGTCAACGACAACGGCAACCAGAACAGCATCACCGAGCGCTCACGCAAAATCAACATCCGGGCGGGGTGATCGGCCCGGATGGTTCCGTCCACGGCTCCCTCGCTCGAGGAAAATGCGCCGATCTATGACGTATTCTTCTCCTATAGCCATGCCAACCAGCGGATCGTCCGGGACATCAGAGATAGGTTGATGGTCGCCGGAATACGAGTCTGGATGGACGAGGCTCAGAACGCCCCCGGTGACCCCTGGCAGGTCAACATCATCGATGGACTCACCGCATCCCGCACNCTCGCAGTGTTTGTCAGTAGCGACGAGAGCCCTCGCTACTGGGTGCGGAACGAGGTCGCCTACGCCCACAACCGAGCCTCATCCGATCCGACCTTCAGATTCTTCGCGGTCCTGCTTGAGGGGTATCCGGAGGGTGCCGGCCCGGAAAGACTTCCATTACTCCTCGGGAATCATCTCTGGGTCGATATGCGCGGGGGCGTGACGAGCGGGTTCGACGACCTTCTGAACGCAATTCGGGGCAGAAGCCGCCACGTCCCGGAGCCAGTCCGCTGTCCGTACCGGGGTCTGCNTACCTTTGAACGGAGTCATGCCGGCGATTTCTTTGGCCGTGACTTCGAGGTCAGCCGAGTCCTCGAAGAGATGCGGGTGAACAGGTTCACCGCCGTGCTGGGTGCATCCGGCAGCGGAAAGTCCTCGCTCGTCGAGGCCGGGGTCCTGCCGGCGCTGGCAGCGTCCATTGTTTCCGATGTCCGGGCCTGGCGTGCCGAGGTGCTCCGACCGGGCCTGGATCCTCTGACTGAACTGGCGGCCACGATCGCGGCGCGGTCGAACGGGAGCGCCATGGATATCCGGAAGGCCCTGGCAGGCAATCCCGAGGCTCTGATCCCACACAGCCGAGCATTGGCCCTTGCGGAGGCACCCGACGCTGGGATGGTGTGGGTCGTCGACCAGTTTGAGGAGGTCTTCCGATCGCCGAACGCGGATGAGCGCCGCCAGTTCGCCGATCTACTGCTCCGCGCCGCCGATGCGCCCGACGGAAGGGTGTGGGTGCTGTTGGTCATGCGGGTGGACTTCGTGCACCGCGCCTGGGAGCACGCGGACCTTGCCCGTCGGATCGCTGAGCGATCGGTGATCGTCGGACCGATGGCGGACGACGACGTTCGTGCGGCGATTGTTGAACCTGCGCGCCGGGTCGGTCTCGGTCTCGATCCCAACCTTGTCGCCGCAATCCTCGATGACATACGGGGCCTCGCCACGCCGCTGCCCCTGATGGAGCACGCGCTCGCCGAGCTCTGGCGCCGGCGTCCCGCCGGTCCGCTGGACATCACTGGATACATTGAAATCAAAGGCGTACGCGGCGCGTTGAGCCAGCACGCCGACCAGGCACTGGAACGCCTCCCCCTGCCGCGGCGCGCGATTGCTCGCCGGGTGTTGACCGCACTCACCTGGGCGAACGACGCGGCGGAGGACACTCGCCGCCGAGGGGTACTTGACGACCTCGTGACCGGGCACGACAGCGTCGACGAGGTACGCCTCGTCGTCCATGCACTACTGGCCGAGAACCTGCTGACAACCGGATATGACCAAGCTCGCCAGGACGAGACCATCGAGCTTGCACACGAGGTTCTGATCAGTAGCTGGGCGACGCTGCGTGGTTGGCTGTCGGCCGACCGCGACCTGCGTCGTCAGCGCCAACGCCTGGCCGCGGCGGCCACTCAATGGGTCGCCAGCGGTTGGGACGCCTCCGAGCTGTTGACGGGCAAGCGACTTAACGACGTCCTTACGTGGGCCGAGGACCCGGCAGAGATCACCGCGACGGAACGGGCCTATGTCGACGCGAGCGTTGCCAGCCGCGACGCCCACGCGGCCGACGAGGCCCGTCGAGCCGAAAACCTCCGGCGCCGCAACCGCATCCTGTCGGGCGCACTGGTGCTGTTGACCGTCGTCGTCGCCATGGCAACCTATGCCTACGTCCAGTATCGCCGTACGGCGGCTGCCGAGCGCACGGCGCGGGCGTTGGAACTCGCCGCGTCTGCGAACGAGACTCGTGGGCGGAACCTGGATCTCAGCCTGCTGTTGAGTTTGGAGGCTCGGCGCCGGGCCGAGAACCCTGCGGTGGAGGCCAGCCTGTTGGACGGGGTCGCCCACGCCCCCGGTCCCGTGCGCTACCTGCGGTCTGACGTCGGTGTCGACGGAGCACTCGCCTACTCGCCCGACGGAACCGTGCTCGCTACCGGAGCATCCGATGGCACGGTGCTGCTGTGGGATACCGCCTCGGGCCGGGAGCTCCGCCCCCGCCTCACCGGCCACAGCACCGTGATCAGTACGCTCGGTTTCCGGGGGGACGGCACCGAGGTGGTCTCCGTTGACCAGAGCGGCGAGTTCATCCGATGGGACCGACGAACCGGTCGCGTCCTTGCCAGGTCCGGCGGCGGATTGCATCTGACATCTGCGGCGGTTGCGCGCGACGGCGGCATGCTCGCACTCGGTGGTCGGGACGGAATCCTGCATCTGCAGTCGGCGGTCGACGGCGCGCCGCTCGCGCCCGCCGTTGACGTCGGCGGTGGCCGGGTCTGCGTGCTCGCCGCCGATCCTCTCGGGCGGTTCGTCGTCGCCGGAGATGACAAGGGCCGGCTCACGTTCTGGGACTGGAAGGGCCATCTGTACGCGCCGCCGGTGTCCCTCGGTGACCAGTCGATCCGAGCGCTGAGCATCGCCCCCGACGGCGCCACGATTGCAGCATCGATCGGTGATGACGCGATCCAGCTCTGGGACGTCGAAGCGTGGGCCCAACGCCCGGCACCGCTGTGGTCCCGCAGCGGCGGCCTCAGCGCCCTGACCTACGCGATGGTTCCACCGCGGTCAGCCGGTGAGGCAGATCATCGCGACGCCGTGTTGGGAGCGACCAGCGAGGGCCTCGTCGACGTCTGGGATCCGAGCGAGCCGGGACTCGGCCCGACCGCCGTCGACGGCTTCCGCGGCCCGGTCCAGGCGCTCGCAGCCGCCCCGGACCGGCGGACCGTCGCGGGCCTTGCCTCGGACGGCACCGCGGTTGTCTGGGACATCCGCGGCCAGCCAGCGATCGCGGACGCCCCGGCGGGACACCGGGCCGCGGTTACCGCCACCGCCTACAGCCCCTCCGGCCGGTGGCTGGCGACCGGAGACGCCGGCGGCAACGTCGTGCTGCGAACCGGGGCCGACGCGGTCGCCCGGCTGCTGCTGCCCGACCCGCCAGGCCGGATCGTGTCTCTCTCCTTCTCTACAGACGACGCTCGCCTGGTTGCCGTGGGTGCCGACGCCGCCTTCACGGTCTGGCACTTGCCAGATGGCAGGCCGGTCGCGCGCGGGGGGGTGTTCCGCGGTCCCGTGACCGGCGGCGCAGTGGCCTCCCGCGACATCGTGATAACGACGCCGACGACGGTGGCCGTGTTCGACCTCGAAACCGGCCGGCTGCGACGAACATTCCCTGCCGGCGGCCAAGTGGCCTCGATGGCCGTGACAGCAAGGGGCGACCGGCTCGCGCTCGGCTATGAGGACCACACGATCGGCCTGTGGGATATCGGTTCAGGCCGGTCACTCGGGCGCCTGACGGGCGGCCACGACCTACGGGTTTCTGCGCTGGCGTTCAGCCCGGCCGGGGACACGCTCGCCTCGGGTAGCGACGACAGCGCGGTGTTGCTGTGGGACATCCAACGCCACACGGTCAGGATCCGCCTGCTCGCGCACACCGATCAGGTGCTGAGTCTCGCCTTCCGGGGCGACGGCCAACGCCTCGCCTCTGGCAGCGAGGATCACACGGTCATCCTTTGGAACCTCGACGAGAGCCGGCCGCTCGGCGCGGGACTGCGGTTTTCCCGCGACCCGGGCGCTGGTGAGGTCGTCACATCACTTTCGTTCCGTCCCGACGGCGGTCGTCTGTCGGCGGCGATGTCCGGGTTCCTCGTGGCGTGGAACACCGACGAGCACGACTGGCCCCGCGTCGCATGCGCACTGGCAGCCCGCGACCTCACCGACATGGAACGGCGAGCCTACCGCGTCGCGGATGTCTCCCCGGTGTGCCGGGCGACAAACTGAGGTCGAGGGCACCGGCGACGAAGAACCCATAGAACCGCTGAAGGAAAAGCTGTGCACGGGCGTGGGCTACCCGGCCCGAAACGGGGCGATGTCGGTGATGCGCGAGCGCGGGAAGATCGACGTGTAAAATTCCGTGGCCTGCTCGCCCTGGTCGTTGAACCACAGGAACGGAGTGATGGGGGAATGAGTTGAACCTTTTTCGATGACCGGGTTGATGACGGCGGTGCAGGCCGTCCGCCGACGGTGCGTCCCACACCCGGAACCGTAGCCACCCCCAGCGACAGTTTTCGGTAGGCGGCCTGCGGCGTCCGGAAGGTCGGGACCCGACGGGTCAGCGTGGCCCGCCCGGGTGCGGGTCTGGCAGTGGTGGCGCGTCCAGGCAGCAGTGGCTCCATCGCGGCACCGGGGCAGCCGGGGTGATCGGTTCCGGCAGTGCGGTGGGCCGGGTCGCCGCGTCCGCTGCGGCTGGTCGGGGCGGGTTGCGGATGGTCAGCGCGGCGATCATGCCGCCGAGCGCGCACAGCCCCGCGGCGAGGAGCACCGCGGTGTGGAAGCCGTGGGAGAACTCCGCCGGGCGCAGGTAGGACGCGCCGGTGATGCCGCTGGCGGCCGGCAGGACCGCGACGGCGATCAGGCCGGCCGCGCGGGCCACGTCGTTGTTCACCGCGGAGGCGATGCCGGCGTGCCGCGCGGGCACGGCCGCCAGTGCGGTCGCCGTCAGCGGCGCCACCGTCACGGCCAGGCCCAGGCCGAACACGGCCACGGCGGGCAGGACCTCGGTCAGGTAGCTGCCGGCCGCCTCGACCCGGCTCAGCAGCGCCAGCCCCATCCCGACGAGCACCGGCCCGGCGCTCATCTGCAGCCGCGGACCGATCCGGGTGGCGAGCGCCCCGGACCGGGCGGACAGCAGCAGCATGATGACCGTCACGGGCAGCAGCGCGACGCCGGACTGCAGCGCGCTGTAGCCGCAGACCTGCTGAAGCTGGATCGGCAGCAGGAACAGGGCGCCGCCGAGCGCCGCGTACACGGCGAAGGTCACCAGGTTCGTGGCGGCGAACTGGCGGGCGGCGAACAGCTCCAGCGGCAGCATCGGCGCCGATGTCCGGCGTTCCCGGCCGACGAAGGCGGCCAGCAGCAGCGCGCCGCCGACCAGAGCGACGAGTACGGCCGGCTTGCCCCAGCCCGCCCCCGGACCCTCGATGAGCCCGTAGGTCAACCCGACCAGGCCGAGGGTGACCAGCGCCCCGCCCCCCACGTCGACCCGACCACCGACCTGCGGGTCGCGGGATTCGGGCACGTGCCGCCAGGTCAGCACGATGACCACGGCGGCCACCGGCAGGTTGATCAGGAAGATCAGCCGCCACGACCAGACCTCGACGAGCCAGCCGCCCAGGAACGGACCGACCGCGGTCGCTACTCCGCTGAGCCCCGACCAGGTGCCGATCGCCCGGCTGCGGTCCTGCGGCGCGAAGCTCGCCTCCAGGATCGCCAGGCTGCCCGGCGTCAGCAGGGCCGCCCCCACTCCCTGCAACGCCCGGGAACCGATGAGCACCGGGGCATTCGGCGCCACGGCGGCGCCCATCGACGCGACGACGAACCACACCACGCCGATTGCGAAGACCCGGCGTCGTCCGTAGCGGTCCCCGAGGTCCCCGGCAACCAGCAGCAACCCGGCCAGGGTCAGCGTGTATCCGGTCACCACCCACTGCAACGACGCCAGGCCGGCGTCGAAGTCACGGCCGATCGCCGGCAGCGCGATACCCACCACGGTCGCGTCGATCGAGGCGATCGCCGAGCCGAGCACCGTGGCCGCGAGCACCCAGCGGCCGGCCGGGCTGTCGACCCGCAAGNCGTCCATCCGGCCTCCTCTCGGCCCCCTGCTCCCAGCTCCCGGGCCGGGTCCACGAGCCCGCTGGCGACGTCGGGGTCCCTGCCTACACCACCCCGGCCCGACGGCGAAACTCCGCCGACCTTCCGCGGACGGCGCCACCTTGCCCAGCGGGACGGATCGGACGCCGAGGCTTCCGGAAGGCAGGAGAGTCGTCGGTCGATGCCGGTCGACTCTGCCGTGGGGGTGGACCGGTCCGATCAGGCGGCTTCGGTGATCATGGCTTCGCTGCGCTCCCACAGCTGGCGGGCCAGGTCCGCGTCGTCGGCCTGCTTGTTCGCCGACCCGATCTTCCGCTTGACGTAGTACTGCCCCGACTGCCAGTCCGAACCGGGCTTGGACGTCGCCAACCACACCAGTTGATCGGCGCCCTTGTCCGGACTGATCAGGAACACGTGCTTCAGCGCAGACCCGTAGAACACGCGCATGACCGGCGAGCCGGACCCGCTGGAGAAGCTTGAGGCGACGGCGCCCGGGTGGAAGNCCGCCGTCGAGATCCCCCGCTCGTGGTAGCGGCGGTGCAGTTCCCGGGTGAACAGGATGTTCTCCAGCTTGGCGTCGCCGTAGGCCTTGCTGGCCCGGAACGTGCGCTCGGCGTCGAGATCGTCGATGTCGACCTTGCCCAGGAGCTTGTTTCCGATGCTCGACGTGTTCAGCACGCGGGCCTGGGACTCGACGAGGCGGTCCAGCAACAGCGTGGTGAGCAGGAAGGGGGCCAGATGGTTCACCTGGAAGGTCAGCTCATGGCCGTCCACGGTGAGCTGGCGCTCGCGGGCCATGATGCCGCCGGCGTTGTTGGCCAGCACGTCGATCGTCGGGTAACGCGCCAGCAGCTCGGCGGCGAGGGCGCGGACCTGCGCCAGATCCGCGAAGTCGGCCACGAAGTGGTCGGCGCCCAGTTCGGCGGCGACCGCGGCCGTCTTCTGGGGCGAACGACCCACAACGACCACCGATTCNCCCGCCCGCGACAGGCGCCTGGCTGCCGCCGCGCCGATCCCGTCGCTGGCCCCGGTGATCACGATCGTTCGTCCGGTCATCGTTTCCCTGTCCCGTTGGTTGCTCGATGCCCACTGCTAGGCCCGGAAGTGGTCGGGGTCGGCCGCGGCCCAGTCGGCGGCCCAGCCCGCCGGCGGCTCGGCGAGCAGCTCGCCGGGTGCCAGCCAGGTGAAGAGCTCGGCGTAGCTGCGGGTGTCGGTGTGGGTGAGCCGGCGCATCAGCATCCCGGGGTGCAGCTCGTCCGGGTGCGCNCAGCCCAGCGAGGCCATGAGCTGCACGGCGGTGGCGACCGTGGCCTGCTGGTAGCGGCGAACCCGCTCGCCCTTGTCCGCCACGTCGAGGGCGCGGGCGCGCCGCGGATCCTGGGTGGCCACCCCGGTCGGGCAGGTGTTGGTGTGGCAGCGCAGCGCCTGGATGCAGCCGACCGCCATCATCATCGCGCGGGCCGAGTTGGTGTAGTCCGCGCCCTGCGCGAGCCGCTTGACGATGTCCACGCCGGTGGCGACCTTGCCGCTCACCCNGATCCGGATCCGGTCCCGCAGCCCGACGCCGACCAGCGCGTTGTGCACCATGATCAGTCCCTCGGTGAGCGGGGTGCCGACGTTGTCCTCGTATTCCAGCGGCGCGGCACCGGTGCCGCCCTCGGCGCCGTCGACGACGATGAAGTCCGGGGTGACGCCTTCGGCCAGCATGGCCCGGCAGATCGCGAGCAGCTCCCGGCGCGACCCCACGCACAGCTTGAACCCCGTCGGCTTGCCGCCGGCGAGCTCCCGCATCCGCGCGACGAACAGCACCAGCTCCCGCGGGGTGGCGAACACCCGGTGCGCGGGCGGGCTCTCGCAGGTGACCCCGGCGGGCACGCCGCGGGCCGCGGCGATCTCGGCGCTGACCTTCGCCGCCGGCAGGATGCCGCCGAGCCCCGGCTTCGCGCCCTGGCTCAGCTTGAGCTCCACCATCTTCACGGCCGGCAGCGCCGCCTTGTCCTTGAACATCGCCGGGTCGAAGTCACCGTCCCGGGTGCGCGCGCCGAAGTAGCCGCTGCCGATCTCCCAGACGAGATCGGCGCCATGGCGCAGGTGATGGTCGGTCAGCCCGCCCTCGCCGGTGTCGTGGGCGAACCCCCCGGCGGCGGCGCCGCGGTTCATCGCCAGCACCGCGTTGCCGGACAGCGAGCCGAAGCTCATCGCGGAGACGTTGAGCAGCGCGATGTCGTACGGCTGGGTGCAGTCCGGCCCGCCGACGCGCACCCGCGGGGGCGGCGCGTCCGGTGCGACGGGGAGCGGAACCACCGCGTGGGGCAGGAACTCGTAGCCGACGGCGTTGACGTCCCGCTCGGTGCCGAACGCCTGATCGCTGTGGATGCCCTTGGCCCGCTCGTAGATGGTTGTGCGGATTTCCCGATCGAACGGACGGCCGTCGACGTTGCGCTCGACGAAATACTGCTGGATCTCGGGACGGATGCTCTCCAGCAGGAAGCGGAAGTGCCCGGCCACCGGGTAGGTGCGCAGGATCGCGTGCCGGCGCTGGACGACGTCGTGGACCGCGAGCGCCAGCAACGCGGCGAACACCGCGACCGCCACCCACCAGCCCGCCGACCAGAACACCGCGGCGACCACCGCCGCCGCGGTGAGTACGGCCAAGCCCGACAGCATCCCCAGCGGGAACATCGCGCGTCCTCTCCTGCGCCGCCGACGAGCGGCGCCGGAGCCGGCGGAGAGCCACCCCGAGGTTTCGCGCCGTCGCGACGGGTTCGACGCTATACGCCGCGACAGTCAGGACTGCTCGGGTTTGCTCCACGCACCGAGTGGGCTCCGCTACGCCCAGGTCGGACGTCTCGCCCGACTCGACCGGCCGCGGTCCGTGCCCGCGGGGACGGAGGGGAGGCCGCAGGCGTGCGGTCGCGTGGCCGTTGCCGACGTCAGCCGGTGACGAAGCAGAACTCGTTGCCCTCCGGGTCGGCCATGACGACGAAGCCGCCGGTGCCGTCCTCGATCACGTCGCCGAGACGGGTGGCGCCGAGGGCCTCCGCCGCCGCGGCGGCGCCGAGCAGGTCAACGTCCTCGACGTCGAGGTGTAGCCGGTTCTTCGGCGACTGCTTGCCCTCCGGTACCCGCTGGAACGCGATCAGCACCGGGTCGGCGGCCACCGTGGCCCAGTCCGGGTCGCGGACGTGCGCCGGCGCGCCCAGCAGCGCGGACCAGAACTGCGCCAGGGCCGCCGGGTCGGCGCAGTCGAAAACGATCTCGTTGATCCGTCGGCTCACACCCCGCATCGTCCCGCCGGCCTCGACTCTCTGTCGCCAGGGGTCTGTGCACCTCCTCTCGGCCGGCGATTCGGCCGCGCTCAAGATCAAACTACATGTAAGAACTCCGGAGCCCCTGCCGTGACGGCTGACCTAACATCGTCGAATACGAAAACCTCGAAGGATGTTATCGGGAGCGTGAGAAAAAGAATCATGCCGGCGATTCTGGGCTGTTTCTTCCTGGAGTTCCCGCGCATCTCGATCATTCCGTCGACAAACTTGCGGCTCAGGATGCAACCGGTCGGTTCTNGGAAGGTGGCGGCAGGTGTTCTGCTGTCGTGGTCGAGTGTCGCTTCCGCACAGGCTGAGCAGCTCGACGGGCTTCTCGCCGGTGTTGGCGAACGCGTGCGGGACATGGGTGTCGAACTCGGCGACCTCGCCGGCCACGAGTTCGACGTCGTGCTCGCCGAGCAACAGGCGCAGCCGGCCGGACAGCACGTAGAGCCACTCGTATTGCCACTGCGGCAAAGATCCTTGGCAAACTCAGGTTCTCGGCGGACTGTCGCGCACAGGTGAGCGACGGACGGGAGAGAGCCGACATGCACAACGAGACGGACGATGCGGTGGTACCCGGCCACCGGCACGCGTACGACGCCGAGCAGTACTGGGAGACCCGCTACCGCGAAGCCGAGCAGCTCTGGAGCGGCAATCCCAATCCGGTCCTGGTCGACGTCGCCGCGCGGCTCGAACCAGGGACCGCACTCGACCTCGGCTGCGGTGACGGCAGCGACGCCATCTGGCTCGCGGGCCGGGGCTGGCAGGTCACCTCGGCCGACATCTCGGCGACCGCGCTGGCCCGAGCGGCCGACCGGGCCGCGACCGCCGGGGTCGGCGGCGCCGTCGACTGGCAGCGCCACGACCTCACCCGAACCCTGCCCGACGGGCGCTTCGACCTCGTCTCGGCGCAGTTCCTGCACTCTCCCGTCGCTTTCCCACGCGAGACCGTGCTGAGGTCCGCGGCCGAGCACGTCGCCCCCGGCGGGACGCTGCTCGTCGTCGGTCACCTCGAGCTGCCACCGTGGGCCGACCATCATGGTCCAGAACACGACCCCGAGCTGTACCTTCCCACCCCCGAGGAGGTGCTCGCCGACCTCGACCTGCCCGCCGCGCAGTGGCGGACCGAACGGGCTGACGTCGTGGCACGTCAGGTCAGAGGTCCGGAGGGCCAGCCCGGCACGACAACCGACTCCATCGTCGCGCTGGTGCGCGTCGGATAGCCGGCCGCACCCTCCCGGGCTGGCGCGGTACCACGGAACACCGTGAGGCTAGGAACCTGGAACGGCGGTGGCGGTGTTGGAGTAGTCGGCTTCGCCGTTGCCGTTGCTGGCTCGGATGCGGAACTCTTCGGTGTGGCCGTTGACCAGGAGTTTGACGGTGGTGCAGGTGCCTTCGGCGGGGTAGGGCAGGCGGACCCACTGCGTTGCGGCGGTGACGTCGCGGTAGTAGATGACGTAGCCGGTGGCGGCGGGAGTGGCATTCCAGCAGAGGTGGACCTGGGCGTCACCTGGAGTGGCGGTGAGCCCGGTGGCGGGCGCTGGGACGATGGCCGGCAGGGTGGTGGTGGCGGTGTTGGAGTAGTCGGCTTCGCCGTTGCCGTTGCTGGCTCGGATGCGGAACTCTTCGGTGTGGCCGTTGACCAGGAGTTTGACGGTGGTGCAGGTGCCTTCGGCGGGGTAGGGCAGGCGGACCCATGCGGTACCGGCGGTGGTGTCGCGGTAGTAGACGACGTAGCCGGTGGCGCCGGGGGCGGCGTTCCAGCACAGGCGCGCCTGGGCGTCGCCCGGGGTGGCGGTGAGGCCGGTGGCGGGTGGTGGGATGGCTGCGGGCAGGGTGGTGGTGGCGGTGTTGGAGTAGTCGGCTTCGCCGTTGCCGTTGCTGGCTCGGATGCGGAATTGGTAGCTGTGGCCGTTGACCAGCAGTTTCACCGTGTTGCAGGTTCCGGTGGCCGGATAGGGCAGGCGGACCCACTGTGTACCGGCGGAGATGTCACGGTAGGTAATGACGTAGCCGGTGGCGCCGGGGGTGGCGTTCCAGCACAGGCGCGCCTGAGAATCACCCGCCGTGGCGGTGAGCCCGGTCGCCGGCGGCGGGATGAACCCCCGCACGGTAGGCGCCGGCGACGCCGCGTCGGCCTTTGGAGAGTCCGACGGGTTCGTCGGTGGCGTAGACGCGGGGGCGGACGCTTCGGCAGGTTCCACGCTCGGCGTGGGAGTGAATTCGGCGGTGGTTTCGGCCTTGGCGACGACCGCTGCGCCGGCGTCCGGCCGAGACCCGCTGTCATTCGTGTTCCACCAGCTCACCGCCGGCACGGCGATAGCCGCCGCCAGCAGAACCGGCCAGGGGCGAAAGGCTCGTCCCGTCCCGCCAAACAAGATCCGCGTAGCCCGCCTCGTCCGCGCCATCGCCAGCTCAACCGGACGACGACATAGGCTCTGAACCGATGACGAACGTGCGCGTTTCACTCCATGATGTTACTGGTGCGCCTTCGTGAGGTGCACGCCTTTACCGTGCTGGTCCGTGCTGGTCTGTGGTATGGCGGCGATCGTGGCTGACGGGGGGATGGCTATGTCTTCCGAGGTGAGAGCGTGAGCGGGGAGGAGAAGCCAGGGGACCGTATCGTCGCTGGCCGCTATCGGCTTCTGGACAGAATCGGCGCCGGCGCCTATGGGACCGTTTGGCGCGCGATCGACGATCTTCTCGATGTGAGCGTCGCGGTCAAGGAGGTGCGAATCCGGGCGGGGGAGAGCGAGCAGGCGTCCGCCGACCTGGTTACGCGGGTGGAACGCGAGGCCAGGGCCGTCGCGAAGCTGCGCGAGCATCCGAACGTGGTCACGATCCTCGACGTGGTCCGCGATGGTGACCTGCCGTGGATCGTCATGGAGTGGATTCCCTCCCAATCGTTGGCTGAGGTTCTCTATGAACGCGGCGCGCTCGGTCGGGAGGAGACNGCCCGGATCGGGCTGGCCGTCCTCGACGCCCTGATCACCGCGCACTCCGCGGGCATCGTCCACCGGGACGTGAAGCCCGCGAACATCCTGATCGGCGACGACGACCGGATCGTGCTGGTGGACTTCGGTGTCGCCGTCCTCGAATCCGATCCGACGATCATCACCAACGGTCTCATCGGCACGCTCGCCTACATGGCACCGGAGCGGTTCCAGGGGGCGCGGGCCCTCCCCGCGAGCGACGTCTTCTCTCTGGGCGCGACGCTGTACTTCGCCGCCGAGGGGACGTCGCCCTTCGCGCGGGCGACGGACGCCGCGACGGTCGCCGCCGTGCTCCAGGAGGATCCGCCGTCCCTGGCCCGGACTGACCAGCTCACCAGCACGATCCTCGCGATGCTCGACAAGGATCCGCGCAGGCGCATCTCCGCGTCCACGGCGCGCGGCAGCCTGGCGCAGGCGGCGGCCCGCTCGCCCGTCGACGTCGGCGCCGCCGGGGTCGACCACGGCGACGAATCCACCAACCTGATCCGGGCGGCGGCACCGGCACCGGCACCGGTGCGGGTGCCGTCGGTGCGTCATGGCGAGTCGCGGTCGGGGCGAGCCGTCGGCCTCCTGCTCATCCTGGTCTCACTCGGTGTCGCGGTGGCCCCCTGGACGGCGGAGGTCTTCACCGACCTCCCCGACTGGCTGCGGGTCGCGGCGCTGTTCTGGTCGGTCCTGTTCGGCTGCTGGGCTGTCGCCTTCGCGTACCTGTTCAGCCAGCCCGACTTTCTGTCGATCGGGCCGGACGGAATCAGCTACCGGTGCGCCGGCGAGGACTTCACCCTGGCCTGGGAGCAGATTCGATCGGCCCGCGTTGTAGACGACCGGCTGGAGATCGAACTGGCTGACGGAACGCCGGCGACGCGGTACCAGGACCGAAGCGCACCACCGATGCCCGCCGCCGGGTCTGGCCTGGTGTTCTGCCGACTGACAGATCTACGCGGGGCGTCCGCCGCAGGTATTCGAAGCACGATCCGATCCGCGTTCGGCACAGCGGGCTGAGTCATCGTGCCTGGAGAGGGCCGCTCATGCCGGCTCGGGAGGCCACCTGAGACACCTGCAACCCTTGAGCGCATAACGGATTGTCATGGCGGGCGGGGCTCGGCTAACTCCTCGTGATCCCGCCGCGCCCATGGTGGCCGGGGCCCCGACGGCACCAGCGGATGCATAACCCCAGCTCGGAGCATGTGTAGTCCACGGTGTGCCGGCCTTTTGGTTGACGGCGCTATGCTTGTCGGATCCATGCATCCCGGATCCCGCCAAGGGGATGCGGCTGACGGGATGAGTACGAACGAGGTCCGGCTGACGGCATCTTTATGGCCGTGTATATGATCCCGCCAAGCTGTCGCAGCGGCCGACAGTCGCGTGGCACTTGGCCGTTGTACGGGTAGCCGGCCGGGTTTCCCTGGGCGATGTCACAGAGAGGTACGACTCAGATGAAAGTCTCGAGCGTCGTCGCCGGGTTGATTCCCGATCGTGCCTTCGGGGACGCCATCGCGTTGGCGCACCGGAGGTTCGAGCCGGTACTCGGTCAGATTCGATCCCTGGTGGCGCCAGGTCAGACGGCCGTGGATGTGGGGGGGTGGTATGGACCGTGGACCTTCTGGCTCTCGCGCATCGCGCAGACGGTGGTGACCGTCGAGCCCAACCCGGAACTCGCGGCGTTCATCACCCGCATGGCATCCCCCAACGTCACCGTGATCCCCAAGGCGGCCTCCGACGAGACCGGGACGGCCACGCTGTCCCTGCCCGCGGGAGGGCGCGGTACTGAAGGTCGGGCCACTCTCGGCTCGCTTCCGGGCGGACGGACCATCGAGGTCGAGACCTTCCGTCTCGACAGCCTCGAACTCGACGACGTCGGACTCATCAAGATCGATGTCGAGGGTCACGAACTGCCCGCGCTGCGCGGCGCCGAGGGCATCATCCAGAAATGGCGCCCCAACCTGCTGGTCGAGATCGAGGAAGCCCGCTCGCCCGCCGCGCCCACCCTCGAGTACCTCTACGACTTCGGCTACAAGGGCCTGGTGCTGGTGGGCGGCCGCTGGATTCCGCTCGCCGAGTTCGACCTGGTCGGCCACCAGAAGTCGATGACCGGGCACGCCGAGCACGGCTACCTGCGAGCGGTGATCGACGGCTCGGGCGCCAAATTTGTCAACAACATCCTCTTCCGCTACGCCCGCGCCCAGTTCGACGACTGAAACCGGTACCACTGCGCATAGGCAAATCCGCCCGCTGGCTATGAGACGGCCTACCCGATCGACAGGTCCGGGGCCTACAACAGCGCCGACAACGTAAGCNCAGTAAACCGGCCCCGAAAATTCTTGCAGGCGGTGCGGCAGGGACAGGAGTCCGAGCAGCACCGCCTGACCTAACGGATTTTCCGTCTGGCAGGCTCGCTTATTCCCTTTCGAGTTGGTTTCGGTCAAGAGCTATCGCGACCACGCTCCCCACCATTACGCCGATAGGAATTCCGAATCCCAGGTTCGAGAGTTCGCGATCGACGGCAAAGCCAATTGCCGGTAGAGCGACGGCGGTCACCAACCCTGCCGCGAGTGCGCGACGATTATGTAGGACGCGTCCCAGTATCTGCCGCTGTCGACGATCCCGAAAGTACGTCACGATCGCGAACGCAATTGCCCCAAGAGCAACCAGGGCGGCGTTGNCGCCACCCTTTCGTATGAGAATTTGAGCCCGGCCGCGCGATGGCCGTGGTCCTGACGTGGGCTGGTGGGCTGTTGTGGCCCGGTGCGGCCGAGGACCATACATGATCTTCGGTGCTGTCCGGATCGACGTCGGCGATCTCTGGTGCTCAGAGCCCGTCCAAGAGTATGGCAGTGGAGGTCCTGGGGCACTCTTTCCTGCTGCTACGAGCGCGTTCCTCAGTTTCCTGTGTTCAGGGCCTCTCCGGACAGCATCTACAAGGCTGGATGACAACGGAGGGATGACAGATGCAGGTGTTATTCCCGCGCTGCGCGGGTCTTGATGTGCACCGGGACACGGTCGCCGCGGCGGTGCGTATCCAAACCGGTTCAGGTAAAGCCGTGACCGAGGTACGGACGTTCACGACGACCGGGGGTTCACTTGGGATGCTCGCGGACTGGCTTACCGAGTGCCGGGTGACGATCGTCGGGATGGAATCGACGGGCGTCTACTGGAAGCCGGTGTTCCACATGTTGGAGGACCGGTTCGAGTGCTGGCTCCTCAACGCCACCCACGTCCGTAACGTGCCGGGACGAAAAACGGATGTGGCCGACGCGGCCTGGATCTCGGATCTCGTCGCGCACGGTCTGGTGCGCGCGTCGTTCGTGCCCCCGAAGCCGCGGCGGGATCTTCGTGATCTCACCCGGGCCCGGCGGATCGTGGTCGAGGAGAAGACCCGGGAGGTCCAGCGGCTGGAGAAGCTGATGCAGGACGCCGGGGTGAAGCTCACCAGCGTCGCCTCGAAGCTGCTGGGGGTGTCGGGTCGNGCGATCCTGGAGAAGATGATCGAGGGGGAAGGGTCCCTGGAGTATCTGGCCGATCAGGCCCGTGGCCGGCTCCGGAGCAAGATCTCGCAGTTGCAGGAGGCGCTCGCGGGCACGTTTCGTTCCGGGCATCACGGTTTCCTCGCCGCGCAGCTGCTGGCACGGATCGATCTGTGCGACGAGCAGATCGACGAGCTCGACCATCGGATCGAGGTGATGATCGCCTCTTTTCGCCAGACGGTCGACCGGATCTGCACGATCACCGGGGTGGGTGAGGTCACCGCGACCGTGCTGCTCGCCGAGGTCGGCCTGGACATGAGCCGGTTCCCGACCGCTGGTCATCTCGCGTCCTGGGCGGGGATCTGCCCGGGGAACAACACCTCGGGAGGGAAACGCNTGTCCGGTCGTACCCGTCACGGCAACAAGTGGTTACGGACCGCGCTGACCGAGGCTGCGCACGCCGCCGCCCGGAGCAAGGACACCTACCTGGCGTCCCACCACGCCCAGGTCCGCGGCCGCCGCGGCGTCCTGAAAGCCATCGGTGCGACCCGCCACGATATTCTCATCGCCTACTGGCACATCATCGCGAACAACACCGTCTACCAGGACCTCGGTGGAGACTGGCACGCCCGCCGGCGCCGGGACCCCGAACGACGCCGGAAGAACCTCGTCGGCGAACCGGAGAAACTCGGCTACACCGTCACCGTCACACCAGCAGCATAACCGTCCGACCCCGGAAAGAAAGGGATGAGCGGCAGCCGCTAACCGAGAACCGATAGGACTAACGCTGGAAGCCAGGCTCCCAGNGTCTTCCAGCATGCCCGGAACCAGCCCCTCCGCGGTCCAGTAATTCACTCCTCAGGCAGAATCAGTGGACCGACAATACCAGGCACGAACTTCCCTTCGGGGACGGTGACTGTCGCGGTAAAGGCCGACCGAACGTGGTGTTTTGATCTTCAAGCAGTTTCCGTGATTCTCCGCGATCGCGGTGAGGGCCGCCCGTCAGCCTCGGCCCTGCCTAGCCGGCTTTATGTAAGCGGTTGGTGCGGCGGCATTTGGGTTCAGTGTTTAGTGCTCCCTGGGGGGCCTCCCATTCTTGCCGAATATCGCCATGCGGAGAATGGCCAGGGCGAATGCGGCGATGAGTGGCCAGAGCTCGGATAGCCAGCCGGAGAGGAATCTGGTGCCTAGGAGAGAGACGGAGAAGAATAGGATGATGAAAAAGGTGGCCTGGCTGCTGGTGCTCATAGAGTGGAGGCGTCTACCGAATCTCATACATACTCAGCCTAGTTGGTGATGAAGGTGGCGGTGGTGGAGTTGTCGGCGGTGGCGACGATGTCGCCGTGGNGGNGGGCTGTGAACCTAAACCGGCTCAGCTATTCGGAGCCCCTTGCATCTCCTACTTTTCTGCCTCTCGGCCACCCATCCTCCTCTTTCTGTAGTTGTTGAAGGTGCTTACCGAGACTCCTGNGACTCCAAGTGATACATAGAGGATGGTGAAGANGAGACCCTCGAAATGGACTGGTCGCAGAAGCTGGGCGATGAGCCAGGCCCAGACAGAGGTAGAGAATGCTGAGAGCTAATCTGCTTTTTTCCTTATCCAATCGAGGGCCTCAGTGTGAAGGGCTTGGCAACTAGCACGAGTATCTAGGCAACGTGTCGGCTACTAGCGCATGGCGTATAGCAAGAAATCGCTCGGTCTCGCGAGTCATAGTTGCAGTACCGTCCGCGCACATCGGTCCGCTTCATGTAGGCATTGTAGTACGCCTGCGCCCCGATGTCCCGAGCTGTCCGCGACCGGACCGAACCACGTCTGGACGTGGGACATCACCGCGCTGAAAGGACCAGCGAAAGGAATCTGGTACCGGCTTTACGTCATCCTCGACATCTACTCGCGGTATGTCACCGGGTGGCTCGTCGCCGCCGCCGAGGACGCGGTCGTCGCGAAAGACTTCCTCGCCGACGCGGTCACCCGCAACGGAACCCCGCCGCACACTATCCACGCCGACCGCGGTGGCGCCATGATATCGAAACCGGTATCGGCGCTTCTCGTCGACCTCGACGTCCACCGGTCACATTCCCGGCCCCGCGTCTCCAACGACTGCGAGCATCATGTTGTCAACCCATATTCCGAAGCGCAGTTCAAGACCCTCAAGTACAGCTTCGATTTCCCCGCCCAGTTCGGATCGTTGCACGACGCCCGCCGGTTCTGCGAGGGATTCTTCACCGCCTACAACCACGAGCATCGCCACTCCGGGATCGGGTTTCACACCCCGGCCTCGGTCCACTTCGGCACCGCCGAGCAGGTCCAGGCCCACCGCCAGGCCGCCCTCGACCGTGCCCACGCAGCCCACCCCGCACGGTTCAGCCGCAGACCACGCCCACCCCGACTACCCGCCACCGTCTGGATCAACCAGCCAGTCTCACAGCCAGTCGACTAACAACCCACTGTCTCGCTTGACTTGACAACTACCGCAGGGCCTCGCCGAGGCCCTGGCTTGAATGAGCGGATGTTCTGCAGCTACTCCGACGCCTGCTTTCTATGCTTCGCCCACAGGCGATAAGCTTCTCTTACCCGTAAGTGAAGTGTGGTCCCGCCACCCGATCGAGTGACGGAACCACGCGAATCAGTTCGCAGGCAGTCCATTCAGGAATATCGTGGCCGGCCCGCTTCTTCTATTTTTCGGTAGTGTTCTTCTCATGCAGAGCTTTGCCCAACAGAAATCTGAACGCCACGCCTAGAGCGCCCGCCGAGAGGACTACCCAGACGCCCGGTACTCCAGCGAACGTCGCTATCACAACCGCTGCGAAGATTAGTGAATAACCTGCGATCTCCACCGGTTTTTGCCAACTTGGGCGAGAGCTCTTACCGGTGACCACCGGATTTCTCCTAACGCCATGTTCCGTAGTGTCAGCCACAATAGACGGTGTATCCGAATGCGGGCCAAAAATAGTTCCCCAGGTATCTGNCGGCTATATATCCCCACCCTATGATGCCCCAATACGTGGCACAGCCCCACCTGGCGACTCTTCTGACCGGACGGAATGGATTGGGGGCGCACAGATATTTCCAGGCGAACCAGGCGCACGCATTCCCGTCGAGGTCGAGTTTGTTATAGGGGTCTTGGTAGGCGTAGTCGTAGGGGTTGGCACTGCCGCCGAGGACGGGGTCGGTGGAGAGGAAGCCGGCGGTGTAGGGGTTGTAGAGGCGGACGCCCATGAGGGTGAGGCCAGCGAGGGTGTCGTGGGACCGTTGTTGTGCGCCGAGCCAGCCGTAGCGGGGATAGGCGGTGGTGGGGATCGGTTCGTCCGCCGGCCCCCGACCACGAAGACCAGTCCCAGGAGCCAGACACGACCGCTGACTAGATTTTTGCAGCATCCTGCCTCAAACAGGTTGACAGGTTCCGCAGCGATCTCCCGGTCCGACACACCCCCCTCGAGCAAGCGTGCAGCCTCCCCCGCACCCGTTCCCGACGATCCCGATCCTCGGCGGTCNACCCGCCACCCGTCGCATACCTCATACCCGTGGGCTACCCAAACCCCCACCACCCACTCCCAGCGATCACCACCGGATCAACCCGACCCGGCACATTAAAGATCAGTAATGCGTATCAGCATCGACCAAAAGTGAACTGCCCCGATCTCCGAGGAAACCGGGCTCTTCGAAGTTAGGCGGGGTTGAGGCATCCGCGGGCTCGACGGGTGGTTGCGCAGCGTGTTCGTAGGCGCTGGTTGGTGGGGTTGCGGTATCCGTAGGCGTTGCGGGCGTCGAGTTTGACGACGCGGTTGTAGCCTTCGCTGGCGGCGTTGGTGATCGTGGTGTGGAGGAACGTTTCGATGCAGGTCCACCAGGTGCTGACGGTGGTGGCGAGGCGTTCGAGCTCGGGGACGTCGGCGTCGGCGCACCAGGTGTAGAACCTCGCGAGCCGGTGGGAGATCACGGTGCGGTCGGGGTGGGTGCCGGCGAGAGCGAGCAGTGCGCGGAGCTCTTCCTTGGCGATCC
>NZ_LJJX01000078.1:0-25550 GCF_001421075.1 Frankia sp. CpI1-P
TGGACCGGCGCCTGCCCCACCTGCCAACGACCCTTCACCCACACACCCAACGTCACACAACACCTATCCGGAGTCACCTAACGATGTCCTACTAGTGGCGCCGCGCGGGCGCCTTCGCACTACGGTGAGGATATGAGCGTCGTCAAGATCAATGCGCTGACCGTGCCCGCCGAGATGCGGGCCGCCCTGGAATCGCGGTTTGCCGGCCGGGCCGGGATGGTCGAGCAGGCCGACGGGTTCGAGTGGTTCGAGCTGCTGCGCCCGATCGAGGGAACGGACACCTACCTCGTCTACACCCGCTGGCGTAGCGAGGAGGACTTCCAGAAGTGGCAGTCCTCGCAGGCGTTCGAGGAGGGCCACCGTCGGGCGGCCGCCGAGGCCGCGGCTGCCGCGGGCGCGCCGGCCGGGCAGGGCGCGCCGGCCGGGCACGGCGGCGGCGCTGGTCACGGTGGTGCTGGCGGTCCCGGTGGTGCCGGCGGTCACGGCGGGGCCGGAGCTCCCGCGGCGACCGGGGCCACGCTGTGGTCGTTCGAGGTGGTGCAGTCGGCGGCGCCCGGCTCCGACTGAACCCGGCTCTGACTGCCGCGCCGGGGGTGGCTGCCGCGCCGGGGCCGGCCCGTGCTCAGTCGTGGTGGCTGGCGTCGGTGACCTCGCCGACGAACTGCTCGACCACGTCCTCCATCGCGATGACGCCGACGGTCGTCCCCGCGGCGTCGACGACCCGGCCCAGGTGGCTGCCGGCACGCTGCATGCGGCGCAGCACCTGGTCCAGGGGCGTGTCCGTGGCCAGCTCCACCATCTCGTGCAGCCGCGTCGGCGCCAGTGGGGTGTCGAGGTCCCCGGGCGGGATCCCGAGGACGTCCTTGGCGTGCAGGAACCCCGCGATCTCGATGTCGTCGCCGATGGCACCCCGGCCGGAGCCGGACCCGGCGTCGCGGCCCGGGGCGGAGGTGGTCGCGGCGTCGGGCACCCGCACCGGGAACCGGGAGTAGCCGGTGCGGGCGACAACGTCCTCCAGCTCGCGGGCGGTGGTCGTCCAGGCGATCGTCACGGCCTGCGAAAGCGGGATCATCACCGCGCCCGCGTCCCGGTCGGACAGCTCCAGGGCGCTGGTAAGCCGCTCGTGCTCGGCCTGTTCGAGCAGACCCTCCTGCTTCGACTCGGCGATGATGGCCGCCAGCTCCTGCGGGGTGTAGGCGGAGGCGAGCTCGTCGCGGGGTTCGACCCGCAGCAGCCGCAGCACCCGGTTGGCGAAGGTGTTCAGCAGGAGCACGAACGGCGAGGTGGCTCGGGCGAAGGCGATCAGGGGCGGCCNGAGCCAGACCAGGGCCCGTTCGGGTCCGGNGATCGACAGGTTCTTCGGCACGATCTCGCCGAGCACCATGTGCAGCGCGGACACGATGGTCAGCGCGACGGCGAAGGCGATCGCGTGCTGCGCTGCCGCGGGGACGGCGAGCGCGTGGAGCAGATCCGTCAGCAGCCGCGCGACGGCTGGCTCGGCGACGGCGCCGAGGGNCAGCGAGCACAGCGTGATGCCGAGCTGGGTCGCGGCGAGCAGTGGGGAGAGGTGCTCCAGGGCGCCGATGACCGAGCGGGCCCGCTTGTCGCCGGCCTCGACCATGGGTTCCAACCGGTCGCGGCGCGCGGAGACGAAGGCGAACTCGGCGCCGACGAAGAACGCATTGCCGGCGATCAGCGCGAGCCCGGCGAGCATCGCGAGCAGGGTCATGATCCGCGCTCCGCCTGGGACCGCCGGGTCTGTCGGGTCTGCCGTGCCTCGGGCGTCTGCCGTGCCTCGGGCGCGCGCAGGGGCGGGGCGGACAGCCGCACCCGGTCGATGCGGTGCCGATCGACCGCCACGACCGTCAGGATGACGCCGTCGACCTCCACCTGCTCCCCGACCGCGCCGAGATGGCCCAGGCGGGCGAGCACCAGCCCGGCGATCGTCTCGTACGGCCCGTCGGGCAGCCGAACGCCGGTCGCGTCGACCGCCTCGTCGGGTCGCAGTAGCCCGGACAGCAGCCAGGAGCGCGGCCCGTCGGGCACCACGCCGGGGGTGCTCGGCAGGTCGTGCTCGTCCGACACCTCGCCGACCAGCTCCTCGACGAGGTCCTCCAGGGTGACGATCCCGGCGTTCCCGCCGTACTCGTCGATGACGGCGGCGAGCTGCAGCCCGTGCCGGCGCAGCCGGGAGAGCAGCGCGTCGCAGCCCAGCGAGGCGGGCACGAGCAGCGGCGGAACCATGATCTCGCGCACGCTCACCGCGGCGCGGCGCGCGGCCGGGATCCTGAAGACGTCCTTGACGTGCACGACCCCGACCACGCCGTCGACATCCCCGGCCCGGTCCCCGTCGGCGCGCTCTCCCTCGGCCCGTCCCCGCACCGGGAACCGGGAATGACCGGACTGCTGCGCCACCTGAAGCAGATCGGCGACGTGCATGTCGGCGTCGGCCCAGACGGTCCGGACCCGCGGGGTCATCACGTCGGCGGCGTGGCGGTCACCGAAGCGCAGCGACCGCCGCAGCAGCGCGGCCGTCGTGGTCGGCAGGGTGCCCTGGCGGGCGGAGGCCCGCACGATCGAGCCGAGCTCGGCGGGGGACCGCCCGGCGTGCATCTCGTCCTGGGGCTCCACCCCCAGGGCGCGCAGGATCGCATTGGCGACCCCGTTGAGCAGCCTGATGAGCGGACCACATACCCGGGAGAACCCGACCTGCGGCCAGGAAACGGCCCGGCCCACCCGCAGCGNCTCGCTGATCGCCCAGTTCTTCGGCACCAGCTCGCCGAAGACCATCTGGCTCACGGTCGCGACGAACAGGGCGAGGACGAGTGCGAGCACCGAGCTTGGCGTGTCCGGCAGGCCGACGGCGTGCAGCGCCGGATGGATGAGGGCGGCCAGCGCCGGCTCGGCGAGGTAGCCGACGGCCAGCGAGGTCACCGTGATGCCGAGCTGCGCGCCGGAGAGCTGGAACGACAGCGAGCGCACGGCCGCCGACAGGGCCTGGGACCGCCGATCGCCGACACGGGCGGCCTGCTCCGCCTGATGCGGCTCGACCGCGACGAGGGCGAACTCCGCCGCCACGAACAGCGCGTTGGCGGCGATCAGCACCACGACGATCGCGAGATAGACGATCGCCTGGATCACCCGGCGCCGCCGATCCCGGCGGGCATGGTCACCGTCGCATCACGTCCGTCATCGAGGAGGGAAATCGCGGGAAGGGACCGCTGATGCTGCGCTACCCGGCGGCGCCTGTCCGCACACCGTGGCAGGGCCACGGTACGTCCGCGTCCCACCTGGGCGGCGCTCGGCGGGCGGGCGTCCGGTCTGTGGCGGTTGGCGCGCGGGCGGCGAGGCGCGTCGAGGTTTCGGGACGCCAAGTGTTGTGACCACACGATTACGCATCCACACTGATCGGTGTGGCACACGTACTTGCGGTAGCGAATCAGAAGGGTGGCGTCGCCAAGACGACCTCCGTGTCCAGCCTCGGCGCCGCGCTGAGCGAGCTGGGTTACCGGGTCCTGCTGGTGGATCTCGACCCACAGGCGTGCCTGACCTTCTCCCTCGGCCTGGATCCCGACGCCCTCGAGNTGTCCGTGCACGACGTGCTCCTCGGTCGGCTCTCCGCGGGCATCGTGATCACCAGGACCTCCGACGGCATGGACCTGCTGCCCGCGACGATCGAGCTGGCCGGCTGCGAGGCGGTGCTGCTGTCGCGCACCGGCCGCGANCACGCGTTGCGGCTCGCCCTCGCCGAGGTGATCGACGCCTACGACTTCGTGCTTGTCGACTGCCCACCGTCGCTGGGCGTGCTCACCATCAACGGGCTCACCGCCGCCGACGAGGTGATCGTGCCGCTGCAGTGCGAGACGCTGTCGCACCGCGGTGTCGGCCAGCTCCTCGACACGGTGCACGACGTGCAGCGGCTGACGAATCCGGGCCTCGGAGTCCGCGGCGTCCTGCCGACCCTGTTCGACGGGCGGACGGCGCACTGCCGAGCCGTGCTCGCCGACGTCTCCGCGCGGTACGACATCGCCGTGCTCACGCCGCCGATCGCCCGCTCCGTGCGGTTCGCCGAGGCGCCGGGCACAGGCCGGTCGATCCTGTCGACGGCGCGGCGTTCCAAGGGCGCCGAGGCCTATCGGGCGCATGCCCGGGCCATCGCCGAGGCGGTCGGAACCGGGCCGCTCAAGGCCGGGCCGATCAAGGCCGGGCCGATCGAGGCTGGGCCTCCTGAGCCGGTGCCGCTCGAAGCGGTGCCGCTCGAGCCGGTGCGCCTCGAAGCGGGGGCGCTCGAAGCGGCGCCGCTCGAAGCGGCGCCGCTCGAAGCGGGGGCGCTCGAAGCGGTTCGGGGCGGACAGGTACCGGTCGGGGTCAACGGAGCCCGGGGGTGAGTGCGGGGCCGAGCGGCCCGGCACGGTCGCCGCGCGCCCAGCAGCGCGCCTCCGCCGGGTTCGACCGGCTGCGCCCGCGCGGTTCCCGACCACCGGTGGTGACGCCAACCCCGTCGGGCCCGGCGGTGGGACGGGACGCGCACGGCAAGCGCGCGCTGTACAGCGGGCTGCGGCCGACGACCCCGCCGAACACGAGCCTGCGCGTCGAGTGTTCCCGCTGCGGGCAGACGAGCCTGCTCGGCGCGTGGCAGGCGCTGCGGGCTCTCACCCCCAGCGTCCACCTGCCGCTGGTACACCCGCGGCATCCCTCGTTGCTGCGCTGCCCGACCTGCCGGCGGGTGAGCTGGGTGCGGCTCGGGCTGCATCTGCGGCCGGCGGGCTGAGCGGCTCCCGCGGGGGAGTCCCAACGCCGGGCCAGGGGGCCACGCGGGCCGGCGTTTGGACGGGGACGAGCGGTGGCGGTCCGTCCGATCAGGCGGATTCGGCCCGCGGAGACTCGTCATCGAGCGCGCCGATCGAGCTGATCGCGTCGCCGTCGGCCTCCGTGAGCTCGGTGGCCGTGCCGGAGCCGCGCCCACGGTTGCCGCGACGGCGACGGCGACGGCGGACCGGCTCGCCACCCGCCTCCGAGGACAGCGCCGAGACGACGTGCGCGGTGTCGTCGGTGTCGTCGGTGTCGTCGGAGATGACGACGTCCAGGTCCAGGTCCGGTGCCGTGCCGGCCGGGTCGTCCTGCTCGCTACCGTCGGCGGCGATGGTCAGGCCGGTCGCGGCGGCTGCGGCGCCACCACCGCGGGTGCGGCGACGGGTGCGGGTGCGGGCCGGCACCGGCGGGTTGTCCGCCTGGGGCGTCTCACGCCCGGAACGCGCCCCGCGGCGCCCACCACGACGGGACTCGCCGAGGTCCTCGAGGTCCTCCGCGTCGAGCCCGGCGCGGGTGCGCGCGGCGTGCGGGAGGGTGCCCTTGGCCTCCGTCGGGATGCCGAGCGCCTCGTACAGGTGCGGCGAGGTGGAGTAGGTCTCGAGCGGGCCCTCGAACGGCAGCGCGAGCGCCTTGTTCACCAGCGTCCACCGGGGCAGGTCGTCCCAGTCGACGAACGTGACGGCGACGCCGCTCTCGCCGGCGCGGCCGGTGCGGCCGATCCGGTGCAGGTAGACGTTCTCGTCCTCGGGGCACTGGTAGTTCACCACGTGGGTGACGCCGCTGATGTCGATGCCACGGGCGGCAACGTCGGTGGCGACGAGGACGTCGACCTTGCCGGCCCGGAACGCGCGCAGCGCCTGCTCGCGCTGGCCCTGCCCGAGGTCGCCGTGCACGGCGGCGGCGGCGAACCCGCGCTTGTCCAGGTCTTCGGCGACCTTGTCCGCGGTGCGGCGGGTGCGCACGAACACCATCGCGAGCCCGCGGCCACCCGCCTGCAGGACGCGGGCGAGCACCTCCATCTTGTCCAGCGCGTGGGCGCGGAAGACGTGCTGGTGCGTGGTCGGCACCGTGCGCGTCTCGTCCGGCTGCTCGGCGCGGACATGCACCGGCCGCTGCATGAAGCGGCGGGCCAGCGAGATGACCGGGCCGGGCATGGTCGCGGAGAACAGCATGGTCTGCCGGCTGGTCGGGAGCTGCGCCATGATGCGCTCGACGTCGGGCAGGAAGCCAAGGTCGAGCATCTCGTCGGCCTCGTCGAGCACCAGCGTGCGCACGGCGGCGAGGTCGAGCACCCGCTGGCGGGCGAGGTCGAGCAGCCGGCCCGGCGTCCCGACGACGATGTCGACACCGGCGCGCAGCGCGGTGAGCTGCGGCTCGTAGGCGCGCCCGCCGTACACGGACAACACCCGAAGGCCGCGGCCCGCGCCGGCGCGGGTGACGTCGGACGTCACCTGGACGCACAGTTCCCGGGTCGGCACGACGATGAGGGCCTGCGGCCGCCCGTCGGCGCCCTCCTTCGCCGCCAGCACCGTCTGGACGACGGGGATGCCGAAGGCGAGGGTCTTGCCGGTGCCGGTGCGGGCCTGACCGATGATGTCGTTGCGGGCCAGGGCGAGCGGAAGCGTCAGCTCCTGGATGGGGAAAGCGTGCACAATGCCTGCTTCGGTCAGCGCCTCGACCGTCTCGGGNCGAACCCCGAGGTCGGCGAAGGTGGGCGNGGCCGGCGTTGCGGGCGTGTCGGTCAGGGGTTGGGAAGTGGGTAGATCATCCGAGGGTGCTGCGGCTGTGACGGACAGCGGGACGCTCCTGGTCTTCTCTGAGCGGTGTCTACGCTGAACCCGCTCGCGGTGAGCCGCGCGGCGCCCGCGACCCGAAGTCCGTGTGCCCCGGCGCCATAGGTGGCTACTCTGGGTGCACAGGTGACGAGGCGACGCCTGCTACGCGACAGCCGAGGTGACATAACGACCTCTGGCTACGGCCTAGCATAGCTGGTGTGTACGCCGAGTGGGGGCTCCTTGGCCGAGGTTTGCCGACAGCGACGGCGGCAGGTGCCAGAATCGCGCCTGTGACACAGACATCCTTCCCGCCGACCGACGCGTCCGGGCCGGACCTGGCGGGCCAGCCGGACCAGGCGACCGTCGACCTGCTGGGCCTGCTCGCCTACGGCGAGCTGACCGCCTTCGAGCGGCTGGCCACCGACGCGCGGATGTCCCCGACTCTCGGTGACAAGATCGCCCTCGCGGCCATGGCTGCCGCCGAGTTCTCCCACTTTCAGGCCATCTGCGGGGAACTGGATCGGCTCGGCGTCGACCGCGAGCACGCGATGGCGCCGTTCATCGGCCCGCTGACCGCGTTCCACAACTCGACCGCCCCGGCCGACTGGTTGGAGAGCCTGGTCAAGGCATACGTGGGCGACAACATCGCGGCCGACTTCTACCGCGAGATCGCCACGCGACTGCCCTCGCCGTCGCGGGAACTTGTGCTGAATGTGCTCGACGACACCGGCCACGCCGCGTTCGCGATCGACCGGGTGCGGGCGGCCATCGAGGCCAACCCGACGGTCGCCGGCCGCCTTGCGCTGTGGGCCCGCCGGTTGGTCGGCGAGGCGCTCACCCAGGCGCAGCGGGTGGGGGTCGACCGGGACGCGCTGACCGGCCTGCTGGTCGGGGTCGGCGACCTGGACGCGCTGGCGGCGATCTTCAACCGCCTCATGGCCGCGCACGGCCGCCGGATGGCGGCGCTGGGCCTGTCCGCCTGACAGTACGCCTGTCTGCCTGACAGCTTGTCTGCCTGATCGCCCGCCGGGCGTGCCGGGCGGACAGGCCGCACGGCACGCCGAGCTCGCGATCAGGCTTCGATCAACCGCCGAAACCCACGCGCCGCGGCCCGCCGGCGGCGATCTCCACGTAGGCCAGGGACGCGACCGGAACCACCACCTGCCGACCCTTGTCGTCGGTGAGGGTCAGCACGCCGTTGTCGGCCTTGACCGCCTCTCCCACCAACGCGGNGAGGGCCTCCGCCGACTGGTCGCTCTCCAGCACCAGCTCCCGGCTGACCTGCCGCACGCCGATCTTGACCTCCACCGATGACCTCCGCCTTCGTCGGACCTACCGCCGGCGGACACCCGCCGCCGAGGTTGGATCACCGCCCACACTATGGCTTCCGGGACTTCTCCACCGGGACGGGAACGGCGTGTTCGCTCCCGGCACACCCGGCGCTCACCGGTCCGACCGAGGCTCCTCGTGCGCGGGCCTGGAGTCGGGCGGGTCAGTGCGGGGGTACCCGCCGATGCCGCGCCAGGCCAGCTCCACCATCGACTCGATGGCCCGCTCCTTCGCCACGGTGCCGCCGCGGACCAGCCACNACCGGGAGGCCGTCTCGGCGAGCCCCACCAGCCCGACGGCGAGCAGGTCGGCCTCGTCCTGGGTCAGCCCGGTGTCGGCGACGATGGTCGCCGCGATGGAACGCACGCACTGGGCGAACGCGGTCTCGATGCGCTGGCGCACCGCGGGCACGCTGCGCAGGTCGGACTCCAGCACGAGCTGGTGGGCGCCCGACGGGTCGTTGACGAAGTCGAAGTACGCGCGCACCGAGCGCGCAATGCGCGCGTGGTTGTCGGTGGTCGACGCGAGCGCCTCCTGCACGCTCGTGACGAGCTGGGTGGTGTGCTCGTCGAGCAGCGCGAGGTACAGCTCCAGCTTGCCCGGGAAGTGCTGNTAGAGCACCGGCTTGCTGACGCCCGCGCGCTCGGCGATCTCGTCCATCGCGGCGGCGTGGTAGCCCTGGGCGACGAAGACCTCGCGGGCGGCTCCGAGGAGCTGGAAGCGGCGGGCGGTGCGGGGTAGCCGGGGAGTGCGTCCCGGGCGCGTGCCGGGCGAGGCTGGCTCGGCGGTCACCGGCGCACCTCCTGGTCGATGTGGTCAAACCCTACCCGCGGACACCGACGCGGCGGGCGGCACCGGAACGCGATCACCGGGCCCCGAGGCCGGCCCACTGTCGCACAGCGGGCCGGCCGGACGTCCGGTGTGGCGAAGGCTGGACCGCGGGTCAGCGGTACGGGGTCAGCGGTACGGGGTCAGCGGTAGTAGTCGTCCTCGTCGGTCTCGACGACGATGCTCTGCTCGACGACGTCGAACTCGTCGGCCTCACTCGGCGGCGCGGGGGGCACCGGCGGTGCGCCCGTCGGCGGGCGGACCTCCCGGGCCTGCTCGGCCGCGTCGGCGTCCGGCGCCTCCAGGGGAAGGCCGGAGGCCGGCAGATCGGTGGGAACTCCCATGGGTACGTCCTCCTGCGCTCGTCGGGGTGGCGGCCCGCCGCGGCGGGTGCCGGATTCGGTCCGCAACCCGGGCCGGGTCCGGACCGCGATGTGCCCGGGATCGGGCGGTCTCACGCGGAACCATCCGACCCGCCCGGTCGGGCCGATCGTCCGTCGCCGGACGGGTCCGTGCGCAGGGGGCGAACGGGTCCCCGTGCTCGGCGACCCGTCGCGGCACCTCGTCCGCGGTGAAGGCCAGATCCTCGGGGCGCCAGCAGTCGCGCATGTCCGCCCGAACCCACTGTCCCGGGCACGCCCCCCTCACCCCTTCCGGCCGGTGCCGACGGCGGCGACCCGGCGTCGGCCGCGCGGTGTCCCGCTGGCGATCCGTCGTGCCCACGGTCGCGTCTGCTGATAACTTCGGGCGTTTCCCTCATCTGGCTTACTCGTGGGCGTCCAGTGGGTCACCATGGTGGGTAGTCGACGTGAGGGGCGAACATGCGTTCGATCTGGAAGGGTGTGATCTCCTTCGGCCTGGTGTCGATCCCGGTCCGGCTCTACTCCGCGACGCAGGAGCGGGATGTCGCATTTCACCAGGTCAGGCGCTCGGATGGCTCCCGCGTGCGGTATCGCCGGGTGGCGGAGGCCGACGGGGACGAGGTCAACTACGCCGACATCGCCAAGGGCTACGAGCTGCCGGACGGCCAGACCGTCGTGCTCACCGACGAGGACTTCGNGAACCTGCCGTTGTCCACCTCCCGGGCGATCGACGTGCTGGAGTTCGTCCCGCTGGAGCAGGTCGACCCGATCTACTTCGCCAAGAGCTACTACATCGAACCGGACCGCACCGGCGCGAAGCCCTACGTCCTGTTGCGCGACGCGCTCGCCGAATCGGGCCGCGTCGCGCTGGTGAAGATAGCTCTGCGTCAGCGCGAGCAGCTCGCGACGCTCCGGGTGCGCGACGGCGTCTTCGTCCTGGAGACGATGATCTGGCCGGACGAGGTGCGCGAGCCGGACTTCCCGTTCCTGGACGAGGACGTCGAGGTGCGCCCGCAGGAGCTGGCGATGGCCGCCTCGCTGATCGCCACCCTCGCCGCCGACTTCGACCCCACCCGGTTCACCGACCAGTACCGGGAGGCGCTGCAGTCGGTGATCGACGCCAAGATCGCCGGCCGTGCGGTGGTCAGCCCGCCCGCCAGCCCGCAGCAGGAGCCGGTCGGGGACCTGATGGCCACGCTGCGTGCGAGTATCGCCGCGGCCCGCCGGGACCACCCGGACGGTGCCGGCGCCGAGGAGCCCTCCGCCGCCGAGCCTGCCGAGGAGAAGGTCCCGCCGAGGGCGAGGAGCGCGGNGCCGAAGGCTGCGTCGGCGAGGACCACGGCCGTCGAGGCCACGCCTGCCAAGGCCACCGCAGCCAAGGCGGCGCCAGCCAAGGCCACGCCAGCCAAGGCTTCCCCCGCTGAGGCCACGCCTGCCAAGGCACAGCCTGCCAAGGCGGCGCCGTCCAAGGGCACAGCCGTCAGGGGCGCGTCCGTTAAGGGCACGTCGGTCAGGAGCACGTCGGTCAAGGGCGCGTCCGCCCATGGTGATGGTGCGGCTGCCAAGGGGGCCGCGAAGTCGAAGGCGACGCCCCCACGCGGCGCCGCGCCCACCCGGCGCTCGGCCTGATCGGGCCGAGTGGGCCTCTGCCGGGTGGGCCTCTGCGGGGCCAGCAGGGGCGCTTCTGATGGGACGAAGGGGACTTCTGCGGCCCTGCGCTAGCGCCGGAAGGTGTCCTTGGCCTTCTCGCCGGTGTCGCGCAGGTCGGCGACTCCGCGCTCGCCCCTGCCCTCGGCCCGCAGGTCACGGTTGTCGGTGGCCTTCCCGGCCGTCTCCTTGCCCCGTCCTCGCAGCTCGTCCACCTTGTTCCTGACCTTGTCAACGAAGGACACCGCACTCAACTCCCCACGGGGTGTGGTCATCAGGTCATCGTCGGTGTACCCCGGGGGGTCCGGGGAACACGCCGGGGGTGCCGGACGCTGCACCGAAGGGAGTCGTTCCGGGCGAGGTCCGCGGGCCGAAGCGGCGGTGGGCGCACGCGGATCCGGCGCGGGATGACTCATTCCCGACGAGGCCGCGCGCCGTTGTGGCATCGTCGAAGAACGACACCGAACGCGAGGAGCAAGCGTGTCCCTTCCGCCCCTGGTCGACCCCGCCGAGGGCCTGACCGTCGACGAGGTTCGCCGGTACTCCAGGCATCTGATCATCCCGGATGTCGCCATGGACGGCCAGAAGCGGCTGAAGAACGCCAGGGTGCTGGCGGTCGGCGCCGGCGGACTCGGCTCGCCGACCCTGATGTACCTGGCGGCCGCGGGCGTCGGAACGCTCGGCATCGTGGAGTTCGACACCGTCGACGAGTCGAATCTGCAGCGCCAGATCATCCATGGCCAGTCCGACATCGGCCGGTCGAAGGCCGAGTCGGCGCGGGACTCGGTCCTGAACATCAACCCGTACGTCAATGTGGTCCTGCACGAGACCCGGCTGGACACCTCCAACGTGATGGAGATCTTCAGCCAGTACGACCTCATCGTCGACGGGACCGACAACTTCGCCACCCGGTACCTGGTCAACGACGCGGCCGTCCTGCTCGGCAAGCCGTACGTCTGGGGCTCCATCTACCGGTTCGACGGCCAGGCCAGCGTCTTCTGGGCGGATCACGGTCCGTGTTACCGCTGCCTCTACCCGGAGCCCCCGCCCCCCGGGATGGTCCCGTCCTGCGCCGAGGGCGGCGTGCTCGGCGTGCTGTGCGCGTCGATCGCGTCCATCCAGACCACCGAGGCGATCAAGCTGCTGACCGGGATCGGCGACCCGCTGGTCGGCCGGCTGATGGTCTACGACGCCCTCGAGATGACCTACCGGTCGATCAAGGTCCGCAAGGATCCGGAATGCCCGCTCTGCGGGAAGAACCCGACGATCACCGAGCTGATCGACTACGAGGCGTTCTGTGGCGTCGTCTCCGAGGAGGCCCAGCTCGCGGCCGCCGGCTCCACGATCACCGCGAGCGAGCTCAAGGGCTGGCTGGACGGCGGCGAGCCGATCGAGCTGGTCGACGTCCGCGAGCCGGCCGAGTGGGAGATCGTCCGGATCCCCGGCGCCCGGCTGATCCCGAAGGGCGACCTGCCGGCCCACCTGGCCGAGCTGCCCCAGGACCGGCGCGTGGTCGTCTACTGCAAGTCNGGGGTGCGCTCCGCCGAGGCGCTCGCGACGCTCAAGGGCGCCGGGTTCTCCTCGGCCGTGCACGTCCAGGGCGGCGTGACGGCCTGGGCCACCCAGGTCGACAAGTCCCTGCCGGTCTACTGAGTCGTGGGCTGGTCCGTCACCGGCGTGGGCCGGCCCGCGGGGATGGCCGGATTCGCAGGGCCGGCCAGGTTGTCGTGGCCCGAGCATCGCCGGTCGTGATGAGCCGGCCCCGCGCCCGGCGCGACGCGCCGCCGGCAAGCCTGTCCGCCGGGCTCGGCACTCGGCTCCGCCTCGGCGGGGCCGAGCCGAGCCCGCACGCGGTCGAGGTGCTCGACGCGGTCGCCCGGATCCCCCCGGGCAAGGTGATGACGTACGGCGACGTCGCCGAGTACGTCGGTGCGGGCACCGGCCGGACCGTCGGCGCGGCGCTCTCCCGCTACGCGGACGACGACCTGCCGTGGCACCGGGTCATCCGGGCGAGCGGCGAACCGAATCCGGCCGCGCCGGCCGAGGCGCTGCGCCGGCTCGCCGCCGACCGCACCCCGCTGTCGGCCGACGGCGAGCGGGTCGACCTCGCCGCCGCCCGCTGGGACGGCCGCCCGGCCGCTGATCAGCGGGCGGACAGGCCGCCGTCGGCGAGATAGACGCTGCCGGTCACCAGCGACGCCCGGTCGGACAGTAGGAACACAGCCACCTCGGCGACCTCCTCGGCGGTGCCGAGCCGGTTGATCGGCGCCAGCAGCGCCGCGCCGCGCTGGCGGCGCCCGTCGACGTGCAGCAGCGGCGTGTCGATGAAGCCGGGCGCGACCGCGTTGACCCGGATCCGCCGCGTCGCGTACTCCAGGGCCGCGGTCTTGGTCAGCCCGATCACGCCGTGCTTCGCGGCGACGTACGGCGCGGACCCGGCGAAGCCGACCGTGCCGAACACCGAGGCCATGTTGACGATCGAGCCGCCGTCGCCGCCGTGCAGCATCGCCGTGATCTCGGCGCGCATGCTGTAGAAGACCCCGGACAGGTTGACGTCGAGCACCCGCTGCCAGTCCTCGGCGGGAGTGGTCCCGACCGGCTCGCGCCCGGCGGTGACGCCGGCGTTGTTCACCGCCAGATCGAGTCGCCCGAAGGTGCCGACGGCGGCCTGCACCGCCCGTTCGAGCGCGTCCGGATCGGTGACGTCGGCTTCCAGCGCGATCGCCGCCCCGCCGTCCCGTTCGATCTGCGCCGCCACCTCCTTGACGCCGTCCGGGTGGCGATCCGTGACGACAACCTGGGCGCCCGCGCTCGCCAGCCGGCGGGCGCAGGCGGCGCCGATGCCGGATCCCGCCCCGGTCACAAGNGCGACCTTCCCGCTTAATTCGGTCATGACCGATGACAGTGCCACGCGCCGGCCCGCCCGTGCACGCGACCTCACCCCGGCCCACCCCCGCGCGGCGTGGCATGGTCGGGAGCCGCTGCGAGGCTGTCGGACCCGCATGGTGTGCTGTCGGGGTGGTTGCCGCACCTGCCCCCGCCGCGCCCGCCGGCCACCGGCTCGTCCCGACGCCGGTCGCGCCGCCGCGCCCGTTCGTCGCCGACGCGGCGCAGCGCCGGGTCATCGAGCACCCGGGCGGCCCGCTGCTGGTGCTCGCCGGCCCCGGAACGGGCAAGACGGCCACGCTGGTAGAGGCGGTCGCCGCCCGGATCGAGGCCGGGGTGGACCCGCGGTCGATCCTGGTCCTCACCTTCAGCCGCCGGGCCGCGGGCGAGCTGCGCGAGCGGATCACCGCCCGGTTGGGCCCCGGTGGCTCCGGTGGCGCCGAGGCCGGTGGCGGGGGCGGCCCGGGGGTGTGGACCTTCCACGCCTGGTGCCTGGCGNTGCTGCGAGCGCACGATCGGCCGGCGCCGCAGGGGGGGTTCCGGCTGCTGTCGGGCCCGGAGCGGGACAGCCGGCTTCGGGAGCTCATCGAGGGCTCGCGTGAGGACGGCCATCCCGTCTGGCCGCCGCAGCTCGCCCGCGCCCTGGGCACCCGCGGCTTCACCGAGGAGGTGCGGGCACTGCTGGCGCGGGCCCGCGAGGTCGGTCTGGAGCCCGTGGGCCTGGCCCAGCTCGCCCGGCGCACCGACCGGCCGGACTGGGCCGCCCTCGCCGAGTTCTACCAGATGTACCTCGACGTGTTCGGCTTCGAAGGCGCGCTCGACTACGCCGACCTGGTGCACCGGGCCGTCGTCGTCGCCGAGGGCGCCGAGGCGGGTGAGGCGCTGCGCGCCCGCTACCAGCACGTCTTCGTCGACGAGTACCAGGACACCGACCCGGCGCAGGAGCGGCTGCTGCGCGCGGTCGCCGGTGGCGGGCGTGACCTGGTCGTGTTCGGCGATCCCGACCAGTCCATCTATGCCTTCCGGGGGGCGGAGGTCGCCGGCCTGCTCGACTTCCCCCAGCGATTCGGCGCGCCGGGACGCGGCGCCGGCGCGCCGATCGTCGCGCTGCGCACCGGTCGGCGGATGGCGCCCGCCCCGCTGCAGGCGAGCCGGCACGTGGCCCGGCGGATCCCGGCCGCCGGGCTCCCGGTGGCCGAGATCCGGGCGCACCGCGACCTGATCGGGCGCACCGATCTCGGCGCGGGCCGGGTCCAGGCCCGGACCTACCAGAGTGCCGGCGCGGAGGCGGAGGCCGTCGCCGACCTGCTGCGCCGCGAGCACCTGGAGAACGCCACCCCCTGGCCCGCGATGGCGGTCCTCGTCCGCACCGCGGACCGGATCGCCCGGCTGCGCCGGGTGCTGACCGCCGCGGGCGTGCCGGTCAGCGTCGACGGCGACGACCTGCCCGTCGCGCAGGAACCGGCCGCGGCGCTGCTGCTGCTGGCGTTGCGCTGTGCGGACGATCCCACCGGGGCGCTCACCGTCGATGCCGCCCGTACCCTGCTCACCTCCCCGCTCGGCGGGGCGGACCCGGCGGGCCTGCGCGAGCTGGGCCGCGCGCTGCGTGCCTTCGATCGCGATGCCGGCGCCGGGCAGCCCGCCGCGTCGGCCGAGCTGGTCCGCGAGGCCGTCGCCGAGCCGGACCGCTGGCTGGTGCGCGTCGCCGACCCGGTCGCCCGGCCCGCCCGCCGGGTCGGCGACCTGCTCGTGGTGGCCCGCCGGGCGCTGCGGGAGCCGGCCGGCTCGCCCGAGCAGGCGCTGTGGGCGCTGTGGTCCGCCAGCGGCTGGCAGCAGGAGCTGGTGGCGGCGTCGGCGGCCGGCGGGGCGGCGGGGCGCGCGGCCGACCGCGACCTCGACGCGGTGGTGGCCCTGTTCGACGCCGTCGCCCGCCTCGCCCAGCGGCGCGGCACCGGCGCCGCCTCGCTGGTCGACGAGCTGGGCCGCCAGCAGATCGCCGCCGACGCCATCGCGCCGGTGGGGGAGGACGCCCGCCGCCGCGGCGTGCGGCTGCTGACCGCGCACCGCGCCAAGGGCCTGGAGTGGGACGTCGTCGCCGTCTGCGGGGTCCAGGACGGGATCTGGCCGGACCTGCGGGAGCGGCATTCGCTGCTCGGTGCGGAACAGCTCGACGCGCCCGCCCGCGGTGGCCTGCGCCCGCCGCTGACTCGCCAGGATCTGCTCGCCGACGAGCGCCGACTGTTCTACGTCGCGCTCACCCGGGCCCGGCGGCGCCTGCTGGTCACCGCCGTCAACAGCCCGGACGACGACGGCAGCCTGCCCAGCCGGCTGCTCGACGAGCTCGGGGTCGCCGTCGAGAACGTCCCCGGCCGCCCGACCCGGCCGTTGACCCTCGTCGGCCTCGTCGCGACGCTGCGCCGGCTGGCGACCGAGCCGACGTCCAGCCCGGCCCTGCGCGCCGCCGCCCGCCGCCGCCTCGCCGCCCTCGCCGCCGCCCGCGACGATGCCCACCGCCCGCTCGTCCCCGCCGCGCACCCGACCACCTGGTGGGGTCTGCTCGACGTGACCGACTCCGACGTGCCGGTCGTCGCGCCGGGCGCGCCCCTGCGGCTGTCCGGTTCGTCACTGTCGAGCATCGGCACCTGCTCGTTGCGGTGGTTCCTGGAGCACGAGGCGCACGCGGTCACCGTCGCCTCCACCGCGCAGGGCTTCGGCAAGGTGGTGCACGCCNTCGCCGACGAGGTCACCACCGGGCGCACCCCGGCGGACCTCGCCGCCCTCGACGCCCGGCTCGACACCGTCTGGCGGCATCTCGACTACGAGGCCCGCTGGCGCAGCGACCAGGAGCGGGCCGCCGCCCGGGAGGCGCTGGCCCGTTTCCTGGCCTGGCACGCCGGCGAGCGCGGGCGCCGGGTCATCGACGCGGAGGTCCGGTTCACCTGCCGGCTCCAGGTCGCGGGGCGCGAGGTGATGCTGCGCGGATTCATCGACCGGCTGGAGCTCGACGACGCCGGCCGGGTGCACGTCATCGACTTCAAGACCGGCCGCAGCGCGCCCGGCCGCGCCGAGCTCGCCACCCACCCCCAGCTCGGCAGCTACCAGCTCGCCGTGCGGACTGGCGCCCTCGATGCGGCGATCGCCGCGGCCAGTCCCGCTGCCGGTCGCCCCGGCGCTGTCGATCCGGCCGCTGTCGATCCGGCCGTGGCGGATCCCGCGGTGCCCGGCGGCGCCGAGCTCGTCCAGCTTCGCCGCGACGCCGGGGGCGCCGGCGTCGGGCCCCGCCTGCCCGGCGAGGCGCCCGGCCCGCCCGAGGTCCAGGCGCAGGAGGCGCTGCCCGCCGAGGGACCCACCTGGATGGACGATGTCCTCGGTGAGGCGGTGCGCACCATCGACGCGGAGGCGTTCCGGCCGACCCCGGGCGAGCACTGCACGATGTGCACGTTCCAGACGAGCTGCCCCGCTCGACCCGAGGGACGGCAGGTGATCGAGTGAACGCGGCCGGATCCGGTCATCCTCGTCCACCGGGTGGCCGGGGCCACCTGGGAGCCGGCGGGACGGCGTCCCGGCAGCCGTTCCTGCCCGGGTTCGGCGGCGATCCCGGCGGCGACGCCGACGGCACTCCCGCCGGTCCCCGGCTCGACCCGGCGGACCTGCGCGATCTGCTCGAGGTCCCGTACACCGACGAGCAGATCGCCGCCGCGACCGCCCCCCTGGAGCCGGGAGTGATCGTCGCCGGCGCCGGCTCCGGGAAGACCTCGGTGATGGCGGCCCGGGTGGTCTGGCTCGTCGCGACCCGCCAGGTGCGCGCGGAGCAGGTGCTCGGGTTGACCTTCACCACCAAGGCGGCCGGGGAACTGGCCGGCCGGGTGCGCCTGGCGCTGCGCAAGGCGGGCGCCGCCGACCCCGGCGGCTGGTCGGGCGCGCCCGGATCGGCTGGCGACGCCGAGGTGGACGGCGAGCCCACCGTCGCCACCTACCACGCCTTCGCCGGGCGACTCGTCGTCGACAACGCGCTGCGCCTCGGCCTCGAACCGGACATCCAGCTGCTGTCCGGGGCGGCGCGCTACCAGCTCGCCGCGCGGGTGGCCCGCGCCTACGGCGGCCCGGTGCAGGCGCTGACCCGGTCGCTGGGCGCCGTCGTCGGCGAGCTGGTCGCGCTCGACGCGGAGATGAGCGAGCACCTCATCGACCCGGCGAAGCTCGTCGCGTTCGACACCGCCTTCCTCGAGGAGGTGCTGGCCGCCTTGGACGCCGCCGGCGGTCGGCGGGGCACCAAGGGCGTACAGGAGCGGCTGCGCCGGTTCGCGGCCGCCGCCCGGGGGCGCTCGGAGCTCGCCGCGCTCGTGGCCGACTACCGGGCCGCCCGCCGCGAGCGGGACGTGCTGGACTTCGGCGACCAGGTCACCTACGCGGCCCGCCTCGCCGAGACGATGCCGGAGGTCGGCCGCGCCGAGCGGGCCCGGGCCGCCGTCGTCCTGCTCGACGAGTACCAGGACACCTCGGTGGCCCAGCGCCGCATGCTCACCGGCCTGTTCGGCGGCGGCCACCCGGTCACCGCCGTCGGCGACCCGTGCCAGGCGATCTACGGCTGGCGTGGGGCGTCGGTGGCGAACCTCGACCACTTCCCGACCCACTTCCCGCGTGCCGACGGCCGGCCGGCCGGCGTCTACGAGCTGTCGGTGAACCAGCGCAGCGGTGGCCGGCTGCTCGACCTCGCCAACACGGTGGCGGCCCAGTTGCGCGCGCGCCACCGGGTCGTCGAGCTGNGCCCGCGGGCAGACGTCGCCGACCGTGGCGAGACGGTCGTGGCCCTGCACGCGAGCTGGGCCGACGAGGTGGCCTGGATCGCCGGCCGGCTGCGCGCGGTGGTCGACGCGGGCACCGGTCCCGGCGACATCGCCGTCCTCGTCCGAGCCCGCGGGGACATCCCGCCGCTGCTGACCGCGTTGCAGGCCGTCGGGCTGCCGGTCGAGGTCGTCGGGCTGACCGGCCTGCTCACCGTGCCGGAGGTCGCCGAGATCGTGGCGGTGCTGGAGGTCCTCGACGCGCCCACGGCGAACGCCGCGCTCGTCCGCCTGCTCACCGGCCCGCGGGTGCGCCTCGGCGCCCGCGACCTCGCCGCGCTCGGCCGCCACGCCCGCGAGGTCGTCCGCCCCCCCGCGCCGGGCGCCCATGCCCAGCCCGCCGCCGACCTGAGCCGCGCCCAAGGAGTGCCCGCTGCCCGCCCCGGCGACGCCGCAGCCGCCGGCTCGCCGCCCGCCGACGTCGAGCCCGACCCGCCGGGGCGGGCCGATCCGCTGGCCGCCGCGGTGGCCGACGTCGACCCGGCGGACGTGGTCGCCCTCTCCGACGTCCTCGACGATCCCGGCCCGGAGATGTCCGCCGAGGGCCGTCTGCGGGTGCGCCGGCTGGCCGCCGAGATCGCCGAGCTGCGCGCCCACGTCGGCGAGGGCCTGCTCGACCTGCTGCACCGCGTCGTCGCCACGATCGGGCTGGACGTGGAGCTCACCGCCACCGAGGCGGCCGTGCGCGCCCGCCGCCAGGAGAACGTCGCGGCCTTCCTCGACGTCNCCGCCGACTTCACCGACCCGGATGGGACGACCTCCCTGCACGCCTTCCTCGGCTTCCTGCGGGCTGCCCGGGAGCACGAGCGGGGCCTCGACGTCACCGGCCCGTCCNGGGCGGACGCGATCGCCCTGATGACGATNCACCGCTCCAAGGGCCTGGAATGGGAGGTCGTCGCCGTGCCGAACCTCAGCGAGCGGGTCTTCCCCGACGTCACCGTCCGGGATCAGTGGACGACCTCGCCCGGCGTGCTGCCCGTGCCGCTGCGCGGCGACGCCGCGGACCTGCCCGCCTTCGAGGTCTCCGACCAGAAGGCGGACCTCGACGCCTTCACGGCCGAGGTCCGCGCCTACGCCGAGCGGGAAGAGCGCCGGCTCGCCTACGTCGCGGTGACCCGGGCGAAGTCGCTGCTGTTCGCCAGCGGGCACTGGTGGGGGCCGGCGCAGAAGCGCCCGCGCGGAGCGTCGGTCTTCCTGACGGAGCTCGCCGAGCACGCCCGCGGCGGCGGCGGGCGGGTCGACGCCTGGGCCCCGCGGCCCGAGGAGAAGTCGAACCCGGCGCTGGCCATCCCACGCCAGTTCGCCTGGCCGATCCCCTACGAACCCGAGCCGTTCGCCCGCCGCGTCGAGGCGGCCCGCGACGTCCTCGCCCGGCTCGCCGCGGCGCTCACCCCGCCCCCGCTCGGGGCGGGCGTCCCGGCGGACCCGGCGGACCCGGCGGACTCGGCCGGCGCCGAGCCGCCCGGGCTCACCGCGGCCGAGCGGGCGCTGCTGGCCGAGCTCGACCGCGAGTCGGAGCTGCTGCTCGCCGAGGAGCGGGCCGCCCGCGTCCCGCAGCTCGACGTACCGATGCCGGCGAACCTCACCGCGTCCGAGATCGTCCGGCTTCAGGCCGATCCGGCGGCGTTCGCCCGGGAGCTCGTCCGCCCGCTGCCGCGTCAGCCGGTCGCGGCGGCCCGCCGCGGCAGTCGCTTCCACGCCTGGGTGGAGGAACTGTTCGACCACCGGGCGCTGATCGACGCCGAGGACCTGCCCGGTGCTCAGGACGCCGAGCTCACCGACGACGACCTGCGCTCGCTGCAGGAGGCGTTCCTGCGGACCCCGTACGGCTCGCGCCGGCCCGCCGCGATCGAGGAGGCCTTCGAGCTCCCTCTCGCCGGGCGGATCGTGCGCGGCCGCATCGACGCCGTCTACGACCTCGGCGGCGGCCGATGGGAGGTTGTCGACTGGAAGACCGGCCAGTCGCCCGCCGACGACCTCCAGCTCGCCGTCTACCGGCTGGCCTGGGCCCGGTTGCGCGGCGTCGACCCGAGCGCCGTCGACGCCGCCTTCCTCTATGTCCGCACCGGGGCCGTCGTCCGTCCGCCCCTGGTCACCGAGGACGAACTCGCTGCGCTGCTCGTCGCCCCCGATCACGGATAGGCGCGCGCCCTGCCCGCGGACGCGGCCTCGGCGCCCTCGCCGGTCGGGATGACGTCGGCCACCACGCAACTGACGTTGTCCGCGCCGCCGGAGCCGTTCGCCAGGGCGACGAGCTCGCGGACCGCCTGCTCCGGCTCGGTCGCCGTCACCAGCACCCGGCGCACCTCCGCCGCCGGCACCGCACCGGACAGTCCGTCGGAGCACAGCAGGTAACGGTCGCCACGGCGCACCTCGCGCAGCCCGATGTCGGGGAAGGTCGCCGCGCTGCCGTCCAGCGCGCGCAGCAGGAGCAGCCGCTGCGGGTGGGTCGCCGCCTCCTCCGGGCGAAGGCGCCCGTCCTCGACCATCGACCGGACGAACGTGTGGTCGTGGGTGATCTGCCGCAGCTCACCGCCGCGCAGCAGGTAGGCCCGCGAGTCGCCGATGTGGACGAGCGCCAGGGCCGAGCCGGTCCACAGCAGGGCGGTCAGCGTCGTCCCGACCGCGTGCGCTGCCGCGTCGGCGTCGGCATCGGGGCTGGGGCTGGGGCCGGGGACGGCGTCGGGGCCGGGGCCGGGGCCGACAAGCTCCCGGACGGCCCGGTTCGCCCGCGCGACCGCGTCGGCGAGGAAGCCGAGCAGCTCCCCGGGCGGCACGGGGGTGGCCTCCAGTCGGGCCACGGCGTCGACGGCTGCCGCACCGGCCGCGGCGCCGCCGGCACCGAAGCCGTCCGCGACGGCGAGCACGGTGGAGCCGGCGTGCACCGCATCCTGGTTGCTCGGCCGGACGAGGCCCCGGTCCGTCAACGCGGCGTGTCGCAGTGTCAGCAGGGCGCCGGGAAGAGCGGCGGATGCGGGTGTGGCGGGTGCGGGGGTCGCGGTTGTGGCTGCGGTCGGGGTGAACGGGTGCGGGTCGGACATGTCGACAGCCCTTCGAGACAGGTGTTCGACGAGGACGGCGGCCAGGTCGCGGCGGGCGGCGGTGTCGGCCTCGGTCTCGGCCCAGAACACGCCCACCTCGCGGGCCGCGGCGGGCCCGTCGAGTTCGTGGACCCGCCGGATGCGCGCGAGCGGCATCCCGAGCCGGCGCAACCAGGCCACCAGCCGGGCCTGTTCGAGCTGCTCCGGCGCGTAGCGGCGGTAGCCCGTCACTGCGTCGACCTGCCGCGGACGGAGCAACCCGAGCTCGTCGTAGAGCCGAAGCGCCTTCGGGGACAATCGGCTCAGCCGGGCGAACTCCCCGATCGTCAGCAGAGCCATCGCTACCGCCTCCTCGGCCCAGGGCCTTCCTCGGCCCAGGGCCTTCCTCGGCCCAGGGCCTTCCTCGGCCCAGGGCCTTCCTCGTACCGGGCACGGCGCCCGGCTGCGGCCATGCTTCGGCCTGCCCATGGGGCAAGGTCAACCGTCGGCGCGATCGCAGCGGGCCGAGTCAGACCGGCTGGTCGCTCAGATCGACGAGCAGGGCCCGGTGATCGGAGATCTCCGCGCGCCGGCACAGGACGGCGGTGACGTCGCCCACCGGCCCGCGGGCCAGCACGTGATCGAGCTGGACGCGGGGGGCGTGCGCGGGATAGGTCGGGGTGACCGCCAGCCGTCGCCAGCGGGTCAGCGCCGCCGGCAGGCGTCCCGGCAGATTGAGATCCCCGAGCACGATCAGGGGACCGTCGAGGTCGGCGAGGCGCCGGGACAGCCGCAGCAACTGCAGCGCGTTCCACCCCGGCACGAACGACAGATGCGTGGTGACGACGGTGAGCGGTCCGCCGGGCGCGTCGATCCGGGCGGCGAGGGCGACCCGCGGCTCGTCGTCCAGCAGGATGAGGCGTCCCGGTCCTTTCGGGCCACCCGGAATCGCGATGGGGGAGCGGACAGGGGCCCGGCCGAGGCCGATCACCCGCCACTCGTGGACCGGCAGCAGGCTGATCAGTGCGATGCCGTACGCCGGCTCGCCGGAGCCGCGGGCTCCCTGCGCGGGCCGCCAGCCGGCCCCCGGCGTACCGAATACGGTCGGGGCGAACCGCCAGTTCCCATCGGCGGCACCGACCGCCGCCGCCGCCTCGGCGGCCAGGTCGATCCCGCCGGATCGAGGCTGGTCGAGATCGACCTCCTGCAGACCGAGCACGTCCGCGCCCAGCCCGGCGACGGCGGCGGCGAAACGGTGCGGTTCGACCCGCCCGTCGGGGAGGGACAGGCCGTGCATCACGTTGAAGGAGCCCAGCCGCACGCCTGGACCGTACCGGATCGGACGGTCCCGGACTCCCCTGGCGGCGCGGTGGCGCCGGGCGCGGGAGCGCGGTGGCGCCGGGCCTCGCCGCCGGCAGTGCGCGCCCGGTGTCAGCGCCTGGCCGTGGCGCCCGCCGAGGGGTCCGACCGGCTCGGCTCGGCCAGCCCGTCCCCATCGTCCGGACCACCCGTCCGGCCTGCGCCGCCCGCCCCGGCCCCACCGTTCGAACCGGCTCCACCGCTCGGACCGGGCGTCGATTCGACGCGGGTGGCGGTGGCGCCGGCGCGCAGCACCAGCTCCAGGTCAAAGCGGACGTCGGGATCCTCCAGGCACGGCCCGAACAGTTCGCGGAGCTGGTTGACCCGGTACCGGACGGTCTGCGGGTGGATGTGCAGCCGTTCGGCGATCAGCCCGCGCTGCCNCCGCAGCGACAGCCAGTGCAGCAGGGTCTCGGCCAGCCGTTCCCGGGTCCGGCTCGGCAGGCCGTCGAGGGGAGCGAGCAGCCGGGTCGCCAGATCCGTCACGAGACCCGGGTCGCGGGCGAGCACCAGCGCGCTGAGGTGCTCGTCGGTGAACAGCGGGTCGGCGGCGCCCGCGGCGGCGAGCCGGCCGGCGCTGCGGGCGTCGCGGGCGAAGCGGGCCCGGGCGGCGCTCGCCTTGGCCTGGCCCCAGGGCACCGCCGGTCCCACCACCGCGGCCAGGCCCGCCAGCCGCTTCGCCAGGGCCGCCCGCGCCGGACCGCGTTCCGCCGAGCCCACGAACAGCCAGGTGTCCTGGCCCTGCACGGCCCGTGGGCAGTCCGCGGGCAGCATGAACGGCTCGGCGCGGCCGAGCGCGGGCGCCGCCGGCGCGGACTCGGCCCGGGCGGGCACCGCCGGGATGAACCCGCCCGGGACGAAACCACCCGGGACGGATCCGGCTGGGACGGATCCGCCAGGGACAAGTCCGGCTGTGACGAACCCGCCCGAACCGAACCCACCCGCAACGGATCCGGCTGGGACGAATTCGGCCGGGACGGGCCCAGTCACCAGGAGCCCCGCCGGGACGGACGCGGTCGGCTCGCGCCCGGCCGCCGGCTGCGGATCGGGCCGGGCCGGGATCAGGACCGCGGCCAGCCGGCGGGGCAGCCGCACGCTGGCCGCGTCGGCGACCTGGGCGACGGCGTCCGCGGGAGCGCCGGTGAGCAGCATCTCGCCGATGCGGTCGAGTAGCCGCTCCCGCTCGCCGCCCGCCGCGAACTGCTCGGCGGCGTAGCCCTCGGCGGAGGCCGCGGAGATCCCGTCGATGTAGGCGAACATCATCTCGGCCAGGGACACCAGGCCCGCCGCGTCGACGCCGCCGTGGCGCACCGCGGCCTCCCCGAAGCGCCGCCAGGACACCCGGGCGCCGACTCGGTAGGCGCTGAGGAGGTTGTCCAGCGACCGCCCGGAGTGGACCTCGCCCCGGCCGAGCCGGACGTACACCTCGCGGCTGGCGGCGAGGTCCGGGGCGCAGTGCGGGCCGGCCTCGACCACGGTGAGGAAGCGGTGCAGGGCCTCGGCGACCCCGCGGCGCACGCCGCGACCGAACCGGCCCTCCAACGGGCGGGCGTAGGCGGGCACCTCGCGGGCGATCGCCGCCATGATCTCCTCGCCCAGCGAGTCAACTTCCGCGGCGAGGCTCTCGGGTAGACCGGCCGGAAACTGTCCCATGGGGATAGTTTGCCGATTGGTGGTCGCCATTTCCCGCACCTCGTCACCCGAGNCGGGTCGCTCGTGGTCGTCGATCGTCCCCAGCCGGCAGAATCGGCCCGTGGACGCTCTGACCGGCATCATCAGCGCTCTGATTACTGGCGTGATCATAGGGTTGCTGGGGCGGGCCGTCGTTCCCCGGTCCCGGCGTGCCCCCATCGGCTGTGTGATGACCATCCTGCTGGGTCTGCTCGGCGCGGCCCTCGGGCTGGTGGTGGCCGCGGCGATCGACGCCGGTGCCCCGGTGACCCTGCTCCTGCAGGTCGCGATCGCCGCCACGCTGGTCTTTCTGGTCTCCGCGGCCGGCGCGCCCGGCCGGGCGGCGGGTTCGGCCGCCCGGCGCCGCGGCGACCCGGGCCGCGACCGCGGAGCCTCGCGGTCGGGCGGTCGGCGCCGCGCGCGCGATCGCCGGGGCGCGGCGCGAGGGTGGTGAGCGCCGGGCGGCGAACGGCCCGGTCGGCGCCCGGCGTGGCCGCACAGCCGCTCGTGGGCCGCCGGCCGGGTGCCCGGATGCGGGCCTCCGTAGGTGGGACCGCCCGGCACCGGCGGCGTACCCCGGCCCGCGTGGGCTTCGACGATCGCCTCACCCCGCCGTCGCGCGCCTCGGAATGCGCCGGCGGAGACTCTGCTGCTTAATTCGGCTGGGTGTCGTGGGTGCGGCATGATCTCCTCTGCGGTCCGGGTCGCCTCCCGGGCCGGGGGAGGTGGGGGACATGTCGTTGCAGCCGAAGGGGCTGCCGGAGATCCCGGCGCGGACCGTGGCGGTCGCGCGGGCGGCGTTCCCGCGGGGGACGTTGGCGATGCGGCTGCGGGATCGTCTCGCCGAGGTGTTCGTTGATGAGCCGTTCACCGGGGCGTTCGGGCGCCGTGGGGCGCCGGGTCTGCCGCCGGCGGTGTTGTCGCTGGTCACGGTGTTGCAGTTCGCCGAGAACCTGACTGATCGGCAGGCCGCGGCGATGGCGGTCCGCGCGATCGACTGGAAGTACGCCCTCGGGG
>NZ_LJJX01000079.1:0-2572 GCF_001421075.1 Frankia sp. CpI1-P
GGCCCACCACTCCACCCCGCGGCAAACCCGACACGGAACAACCAAAAGATCACGGAACTGTCACATCGCACGAACGTGCGAAGGACAGGGCTAGCGGGACGCTCCCGGGCCGTCAGCCGGCGGTGGCGATCAGGCGCTCGCGGTGCTGGCGGGGCGTGCCGCGGACCAGCTCGTCGACCTTGATCCGGCGCAGGAACAGGTGCAGGTCGTGCTCCCAGGTGAAGCCCATGCCGCCGTGGAGCTGCAGCGCCGTGCTGGCCGCGCGGCTGGTCCCCTCGCCGGCCACGGAGCCGGCGACCGCGACGGCGGTGCCGGCGGCGACCAGATCGCCGCTGTCGAGCGCGCGGGCGGCGTCGTGGCCGCAGAGCCGCGCCGCCTCGATGTCGACGGCCATGGTCGCCGCGTGGTGCTTGACCGCCTGGAACGATCCGACCGGCCGGCCGAACTGCTCGCGTTCCTTGACGTACCCGACGGTCATGTCCAGCAGGCGGCCGGCGGCGCCGACCGCGTCCAGGGTGTGGATGATCGCCAGGGCCTGGTCCAGGGTCTCGGCGACGCCCGCGCCGACCCGGGCCCAGTCACCCGCCGGGACGGTGACGCCATGCAGGTCGACGGCGGCGATGTCCCGACTCAGGTCGAGGGTGGTACGGGCGGTACGGGTGGCGCTCGCGGCGGGAACGAGCGCAAGGGCGCGGTCGTCGTCGATGGCGGCGCTGGCCAGGAGCCACGCCGCGCCGAGTCCGCCGACGACGACAGCCGCCCGGCCGGCGAGGGTGAGCGTGCCGTCGGGTCCGGGCGCGCCGCTGATCGCGGCGTCGTCCGGCTCGGCCGCGGCCGGGACCGCGAGCGCCGCGCCCTCGGCCACCGCGTCGGACACGGCCGCCCCGATACCGATCTGGTCGAGCAGCCGGGCGACCAGGGCGGCCTGGCCGAGCGGCAGCGGCGAGCCGGCACGGCCGAGTTCCTCCACGACGACCGCGAGGTCGGCGAAGGTCCCCCCCTCCGCGGGCCGCAGCAGCGAGGTGAGTCCGAGTTCGGCGGCGGCGCGTAAGTCGTGCGCCGAGTAGAGCGCCGCGAGCGCCGCGCCGTCGGCCCGGGCCGCGGCCAGATCGGTGCGTTCCGCGAGCCAGTCGCGGGCGGCGTCGGCCAGGCTTTCCTGTTCGTCGCTGAGAAGCATGTCGCCGGATCCTTCCCCGACCGGTGCGGTCGGGCTCGCGGGTCGTCGGGCTGGCGGGGTGGCGGGCTGGCGGGCTGGCGGGTCGTCGGGCTGGCGGGCTGGCGGGGTGGCGGGGTGGCGGGGGCGGCGGGGGCGGCGGGGGCGGCGGTCCTAGCGCGGCAGGCCGAGGGCGCGTTCGGCGATGAGGTTGCGCATGATCTCCGAGCTGCCGCCGGCGATCGTGTACGCGCGGGCGTAGAGGTAGGCGTCCTGCCAGCGGCCGCCGTCGANGGCGTCGACGTCGCCCTCGGTGAGGATGCCGCGCGCGCCGAGCAGGTCCACGGCGAACTCGTGCAGCCGCAGGTTGAGCTCGCTGAACCACAGCTTCCCCGCCGGGGCGTCGATCACCCGCTCCCGGCCGGCCCGCCAACGGGCGAACGAGGACTGCCCGAGCAGCGCGCAGGCGCGGATCTCGGCCCGGAACGCGCCGAAGCGCTGGCGGATGTCGGCCTGCTCCAGTGCCGGCCGGCCCTCGATCTCGATCTTCTGGGCGAGCGCGTACAGGTCCTCCCAGGCGAGCTGGAGGTCGACGACCGCGGCGCTGACGCCGTTGCGCTCCTCGGCCAGCGACGCGTTCGCGACGATCCAGCCCTGGCCGGGCGTGCCGATCACGGCGGAGGCCGGGATGCGCACGGAGTCGAAGAACACCTCGTTGAAGTCGGAGGTGCCGGTGAGCTCGCGCAGCGGCCGGACGTCGATGCCCGGGGTGTCCATGTCGATCGCGAACGCGGTGATGCCCTTGTGCTTGGGCACGTCCGGGTCGGTGCGGGCCAGCAGGTACCCGCGGTTGGCCCAGTGGCCGTTGGTGGTCCACACCTTCTGCCCGGTCACGACGTAGCCGTCGCCGTCGAGTACCGCGCGGGTGCGCATGCCCGCCAGGTCGCTGCCCGCGTCCGGCTCGCTGAACAGCTGGCACCACAGGTCTTCGTTGCTGCGGATGGCGGGCAGCAGCTTCGCCCTCTGCTCGTCGGTGCCGAAGCGGATCAGCGCGCTGGCGGCGAGCCCGTTGGCGCCGGAGTGCATGGGCGCGCGCGCCCGGGCAATCTCCTCGGAGACGACGACGTCGCGGCGCGGGTCGTGCTCGGCCTCGCCACCGAACTCCACCGGCCAGTCGCCGCCGAGGTAGCCCGCCTCGAACAGCGCGGCAGTCCAGCGCCGCAGCTCGGCGAGCTCCTCGGCGTTCTCCGGGCTGCGCACCCCCGCCTTGGCCTGCCGCCCGGGCGCGTGGCCGGCGATGAACTCCCGCACCTGCGCCCGGAACTCCCCCAGCTCGGTCCCCGAACCCCAGTCCACGCTCATGACTCCTGCTCCAACTCGACTGCTCCGACTCGACTGCACCGACTCGACTGCACCGAC
>NZ_LJJX01000079.1:2697-23926 GCF_001421075.1 Frankia sp. CpI1-P
CTTCATGATCTCCGTCGTGCCGCCGTAGATGGTCTGGATGCGCGCGTCCGTGAACGCCTTGCCGACGGGGTATTCCGTCATGTAGCCGTACCCGCCGTGCAGCTGCAGGCAGCGGTCGACGACCTTCTGCTGCAGCTCCGTGGCCCACCATTTCGCCTTGGAGGCGTCGACGGTGGTCAGCTTCTCCTCGAACGACGCCTTCAGGCAGCGGTCGATGTACACCTGGGCAATGTCGATCTCGGTGGCGAGCTCGGCCAGCAGGAAGCGGTTGTGCTGGAAACCGCCGATCGGCTGGCCGAAGGCGGTGCGGGTCTTCGTGTACTCCAGCGTGGAGTCGAACACCGCCCGCGCCCCGGCGACCGCGGAGATCGCGATCGACAGCCGCTCCTCGGGCAGGTTCTCCATCAGGTGGATGAATCCGCCGCCCAGGTTGCCCAGCACGTTGCGGGCGGGCACCCGGACGGCGTCGAAGAAGAGCTCGGCGGTGTCCTGCGCGTGCAGGCCGATCTTGTCGAGGTTGCGGCCGCGGGAGAAGCCGGGCATGTCCCGCTCCACGACGAGCAGGGAGATGCCCCGGCTGCCCGCCGCCGGGTCGGTCCGCGCCACGACGATGACGTAGTCGGAGTGGATCCCGTTCGTGATGAACGTCTTGGCCCCGGAGACGAGCCAGTCGTCACCGTCGCGCACCGCCGAGGTCCGGATGCCCTGCAGGTCGCTGCCGGCACCCGGCTCGGTCATCGCGATCGCCCAGATCGCCTCGCCGGAGGCGAATCCGGGCAGCCAGCGTGCCTTCTGCTCGTCGTCGGGCAGCCGGCTCAGGTAGGAGCCGACGACGTCGTTGTGAAGCAGGAAACCCGGACCGGTGACGAACGCGGCCGCGAGCTCCTCGGCGACGACGGCGTTGAACCGGAAGTCCCGAACCCCGCCGCCGCCGAACTCCTCGGCGACGTTGAACCCGATGACGCCGTGCTTGGCCGCCTTGGCGAACACTGCCCGGTCGACGATCCCGTCGGCCTCCCACCCGGCGTGATACGGGGTGATCTCGCGGGCGACGAACTCCCGGACGACCTCCCGGAACTGCCGGTGCTCATACTCGAAGATCTCGCGTTCCACGGTCGTCTCCTTGCTCGGCGAACAACNCCAGCAGGTCAGGCATGCTGACCTTCTGGGACACCCCGCGGGGCAGCTCCNGCACGGTCAGCGCCCGCGCCGGCACCTCGTAGGGCAGCATCCGGGGCCGGCACCAGTCACGCAGCTCCTGCTCGCCGATCGGCTCCGCGCCGGGCGCCAGCTCCACGACGGCGACGGGCACCTGGCCGAGGCGCTCGTCGGGCAGGCCGAACACCGCCGCCTCGGCCACCGCGGGGTGCTCCTCCAGCACCTCCCGGACGGTGAGCGGCCGGATCTTGAATCCGCCACGGATGATCACATCGTCGGCGCGGCCCTCGATGTAGAGGAAACCGTCGTCGTCGAGGTGGGCAAGGTCGCTGGTCCGGGTCCAGCCGTCCGCGTCCGCCCGGGCACCGGCCTGGTCGGTCCTGATCTCCAGCAGTCCGCTGGCACCCGTCGGCAGCACCTCGCCGTCCTCCGCCACGACGCGCAGCCCCACCCCCGGGAAGGCGCGCCCGACGCTGCCCCGCTTCTTCGCCCACCACTGCCGGTGGTCCGGCAGCGACCAGCCCGCCACCGCGCCGGAGAACTCGGTCGCGCCGTACACGCCGAGCACGTGGATGCCGTAGCGCTCCAGCACCGCATCGACCAGGTCGGGCGACACCGGGGCGGTCCCGCAGGTCAGCGCGCGCAGGCTGGCGAGGNCCTCGACGGGCACGTCCGCACTCATCAGGGTGCGCAGCGCCGCCGGCGGCAGCGCGCCGAGGCGGGGCCGGTGCTCCCGGATGACCTCGAGCCACCGCTCCAGGGTCCAGCGCTCCAGCAGCACGATGCGCCGCGCGTCGCCGAGGGCCTGCAGCGCCCCCCACAACCCGCCGATGTGCACCAGCGGCACGGAGACGATGGCCACGCCGCCCTCGAAGTAGGACCTTTCGCCGCCACCGGGCTTCATGTGGCCCCGGGCGGACCCGACCGACGCCTCGAGCTGACGGTAGGTCAACGGGATGCGCTTGGGCGGGCCGGTGGTGCCCGAGGTGGTGAGTTCGACGGCGACGCCCGGCGCGTCGACCGCGGTGACCGCGGCGTCGGCGCGGCCGGCCCGCACCGACGCGATCCCCTCGGGCGAGGTGTGGAGAAGGCTGATGCCGAGCCGCTCGACCGGCTCCGCGAGCCCCGAGGACGCCCAGGCCCGCACCGGCACGATGATCGCCGGCGGGGTGGCCCGCTCCAGGTCGCCGGCCAGGCGCTCGGCCGGCTGCAGCGGGTTGAAGACCGTCAGGCAGCGCTCGGTGCCGAGGATCGCGAGGATCGCCGCGATGGACTCGGTCCAGTTTCCGAGCAGGACGCCGATGCGCGCGCCGCGACCGAGGCCGAGCCCGTCGAGGCTGCGGGTGATCTCGTCGGCAAGCGCGCGCACGGTCCCCCAGGACACCCAGGCACCGTCGACCTCAAGGGCGGGGGCGGAGTCGGGCGCCGACCACAGCGCCCGCAGGCGGCCCGGCAGGTCGGCTGACTCGGTCATCGGTCGTGACCTCGGGCGACGACGTNCGACCCGAGAGGGGCACGCGGGAGGCCGGGTTGTCCGACGATCTCGATCACAGGGTCCCGCATCATCGCTCCTTGCCGCCGGACGGACCGGTGCGGGCTCCGGACGGATCCGGAGAGCCGCCGAGAGAGCCGGTTCACCCAAGCTACCGCTAGATGAGTTTATTAGGTTTAAGGAATTACTGTCGGCCGGTCGTCCGACCCCGGCGCCGACACCGACTCAGCGCCGAGCGGCCGCGACCAGCCGGGACGCCGCCTGTTCGCGCAGCCGGTCCGGGGCCGCGATCAACGCCTCGCTGGACTTCGCCCGGCGCAGGTAGTGGTGCACGGGGTGCTCCCAGGTGAAGCCGATCCCGCCGTGCACCTGCAGGCTGCCCTGGGCGGCGCCGACCGCGGCATCGAGTGCCTCGGCGGCGGCCAGGGCCACCGCCACGTCGAGCTCACCGGTGTCCGCCGTCCCGCCGGTCTCGTCGAGGGCCTGCGCGGCGGCCGCGACGAGGGCACGGGCAGCCTCGGTGCCGACGAACATGTCGGCGCAGCGATGCGAGATCGCCTGGTAGGTGCCGATCGGGCGACCGAACTGGTGCCGGATGCCCGCATAGTCGACGGCCAGGTCGGTGCACTGCGCCGAGACACCGACGGCCTCGGCCGCGAGCAGCGTCAGCGCCACCCCCCGGGTGGCGGCCAGCACCTCGGCGAACTCGGCCGGCCCGGCGAGCAGGGTCGCGGGCGTGTCCAGCGTGACCCGGGCCAGCGGGCGGGTCGCATCGAGGACGTCGAGCGGCTCGACCTGGACCTCGGCCCCCGCGGCGCCGCCCTCGCCGCCGGCGGCAGCCTCACCGCCGGTCGACGCGGGGACGTCGACGGCGAACAACGCGGGGCCGGTCCCGGTCGTGGCGGCGACGAGCAGTGCCCGCGCGGCGGTGGCGTCCGCGACGACGGGAGCCGTCCCCGTCAGCCGCCAGCCGCCGCCGGCCTCCTCCTCGGCGCGCACGGTCGCCAGCGGCGTCCAACCGTCGACGGTGCGCCCGACCGCGACGGTCGCCGGCGTCCGGCCCGACGCGATCGCCGGCAGCAGCGCGGCTGCGGCGGCCGCCCCCGGCGCGCTCTCCGCCACGACGGCGAGCAGCGCGGCCTGAGCGGTCGCGCTGGACAGCAGCGGCACCGGTGCCAGCCGGCGGCCCAGCTCCTCCTGGGCGACGGCCAGCAGCGCCAGCCCCGCCCCCTCACCGCCGTGCTCCGGCGGGGCCGCGAGCCCCACCACGCCCATGGCCGAAAGCTCCGACCAGAGCTGTCGATCCCAGCCGCCCGGCGCGGCCGCGACCCTCCGGACCTGCTCGATGTCGCAACGCTCGCGCAGCAGCCGCGCCAGTGCGTCGCGCAGCTCGCCCTCCGCCTCGGCCGTGTCCACGTTCACCTCACTCCTCATCGTCCCGCGCCTCGTCGTCGTTCCGCGCCTCGTCGTCGCCCCACGCCCCCGGCGCGGCGCCCTGCGCCGCCGCCATGGCCCCTCACCCGCGCCCGGCTCCCGGCGCCGGCGGCGGGGCGGGCAGCCCCAGCACCCGCTCGGCGATCGTGTTGCGCTGGATCTCGGCGGTGCCGGCGCCGATCGTCGACGACCGGCTCATCAGGTAGCCGTAGGTCCACCGGCCGCCCTCGGGCGCGGTCGGCTCGCGGTTGCCGAGCACCGCGTCCGGGCCGATCACCCGCAGTGCCACCTCGTGCAGGCGCTGGTCGAACTCCGCGCGCATCAGCCGGTTGACCGAGGAGGCGGGCCCGGGATCGCGCCCGGCGAGCACGGTCTCCAGGGCCCGGCGGCTGTTCGAGGCGAGGATCCGCACCCCCGCCTCCATCCGCGCGAGGTCCTGGCGCACCACCGGGTCGTCCCCGGCCGGCGACCCGGCGGCGAGCGCGATCAGCTCGCTGACCACCCGGCGGTAGCGGAACTCGTCCGACAGGAACGCGGTGGCCCGCTCGTGGCCCAGGCTCGTGCGCGCGATCGACCAGCCGTCGTTCTCCCGGCCGACGAGGTTCTCGACCGGCACGCGCACCTCGTCGAGGAACACCTCGGCGAAGTGCGTTCCGCCGCTGATGTCGCGCAGNGGCCGCACCGTCAGCCCCGGCGAGGTCATCGACAGCAACAGGTAGCTGATCCCCTTCGGCCCCGGCTCACCGGTGCGCACCAGCGCGAACATCCAGTCGGCGAGATGCGCCTGGCTGGTCCACACCTTCTGGCCGGTGACGACGTAGTGGTCACCGTCGCGCACGGCCCTCGTCGACAGCGCCGTCAGCTCGCTGCCGGCGCCGGGCTCCGAGAAGCCCTGGCACCAGAACTCGTCCGCGCGCANCAGGGGACGCAGGAAGCGGTCCTTCTGCGTGGGCGTGCCGTGGCGGATCAGGGTGGGGGCCACGATGAACGACAGACCGCACGGGTGCCGGGGAGCCCGGGCCCTCGTCATCTCCCGGTGGTAGGCGAGCTGGTCGGGCAGCGACAGATCCATGCCGCCGACCTCCTTCGGCCACCCCGGCGCCGCGAGCCCCGCGTCGGTCAGGTCGGCATGGAAGGCGCGGGCCCAGGTGAGCCGCGCACTGCCGCCACGGGGCGGCGGGCTCGCGTGCGCGGCCAGGAACTCCCGCAGCGGGCCGAGGAACTCGCCCTGCCGGGGCCGGTCGACGGTCTCGACGGCTGCCACCACGCCTCCTCCTCGTCTGCGGACCGCGTCCGTCGGCGGGCCCTGTTCGTCGGTCGAGCCCTGCTCATCGCCCGGGCTCAGGTCGTCGGGGCCCCGCGGTCGCACGGACCCCGTCCGCGGCGACGGCCACCGCCGCCGCGTCAACATCGCTGCAAGGTTACATGGTTTACTAAGTTCGCGAGGAAGACAAGAACTGGAGCGACGGTTCTCACCGGCCGATCGGCGCCCACGGCGCCGCCGGGGCGCCGGGCTCCCGACGCGGAGGTGGCGACACGTGCAGTGGGGACTTCCCTGGCCGGGCCCGCAGGTCGCGGAACTGGCCGAACAGGCCGGGGCCGCCGCCTTCTGCGCCGGCGAGTTCGCCGACACGAACTCCTACCTGACAACGGGCGAGATGGTCGCCGCCACCCGCCGGGCCCTGATCGGGCCGGGCATCGCCTACGCGTTCGCCCGCTCACCCTTCGTGCATGCCTCGGCGCTGCGGCACCTGTCCACGCGCGCCCCCGGGCGGATCTTCCTCGGCCTCGGGTCCGGCACCTACCGGATGAACACCGAGTGGTTCGCGTCCGCGGCCAGCGAGCCGGTGCGCCGGATGGAGGACCTCGTCGGGGCGATCCGCGCCTACCTGACCGCGGAGAACGGTCGACCCGTGGTGCACGAGGGCGAGTTCTACCCGATCCACGCCGACATCCGCGCCCCCGTCCTCGGCCGGCTCGACGTGCCGATCCTGCTCGGCTCGTTCAACCGGCGGATGGTGACCGCCGCCGGGCGGACCGCCGACGGCATCCTCGGTCACGGCATCTTCACCGACCGGTGGTGGACGGAGACGATCCGCCCGAACCTGCACGCGGGCGCCACCGCGGCCGGGCGGGACCCGGAGTCGCTGCGCCGCTGGGGCTGGCTCATCACCGCCGTCGACGAGCAGGACCCGGAGCGGGGACGGCGCGACGCCCGGCTCCAGATCGCCTTCTACCTCACGGTGAAGACCTACGACACCCTCGTCGAGCTGCACGGCTGGGGCGACGAGGTGGCCGCGATCCGCACCGCGTTCCGCTCCGGGGACATCCCGGGGATGGCCGCGGCGGTCAGCGACGAGATGCTCGACGCGATCGCCCTGTGCGNCGACCCGGCAGAGGCCGCCCAGCGGCTGGCGGCCCGTAAGGCCCTGCCCGACCTCGCGTTCCTGTCCAGCCCGGCCTTCATGGTCAGCGACCGGCGCCGTGCCCGCTACGCCGAGTCGGCGGTGCGTCTCATGAGCGCCGTCGCCACCGCCTGACNGACAGGCCGACCCGGCGCGGGGCACCCCCGACCGCGCCGGGAACCGTCCCGGACCCGGCGGGCACGCCGGACCCGGGTGCGGGGCTCACCAGCCGAGGAGGTCCTCGGGGAGGTCGCGGATGTAGCGGACCCGCGCGTCGCCGTGCTNGCGGGACAGCGCCACCGCGACGTCGGCGTCACCGTCACGGACCGCCTCGGCGACCTGCCGCCACTGCTCGCAGGCCAGCGCGATGCTGTCCGGGTCCAGCAGGAGGGGCCGAGAGGTCGGGTAGCGCGACAACGAGCCGAGCACGTCCTCGAACAACTGCAGGGTGGGACTGCGCGCGAGCTCGGCGAGCAGGATCCCCCACTGCACCCGGGCCCGGGCGTGGTCGCGCTGGTTGCCGCCGGCGGACTGCTCGACGAAGGTCAGCAGCCGGCGGCGCTCGACCCCGTCCGGGTTGAGGGCGGCCAGCCGAGCACACTCCGTGGTGATGAGGGTGTAGGTGGCGCTGATGTCGGCGAGGGAGGCCCGCCGGGTCCGCAGGAACACCGAGGCCACGTGGGCGACGCCGGCCGCGTCGGGCCGCTGCCCGTACAGCCCGCCGTGATGGCCGCGGCGGACGGTCAGGATCCCCTCGGCCTGCAGCAGCCGCACGGCCTGGCGCAGCGACGGCCGGCTGACCCCGAACCGGGCCAGCAGCTCGTCCTCCTGCCCCAGGTAGAGATCACCGTCCTGGNGGCTGAGAATCTCCTCGCGCAGCACATGGGCGACCGCCGACGCGGTGCTCACCGCGGCCACCCGCTCCATGCGCCCCCCTCCCCACGCGTGACGTACGCGACATAATACTTTCAGGTACCTGAGAGAGGCGCGCTCTCGGCGGCGGGGTCGACCCGGAACACCGGCAGTTTCCAGCCGTCGGCGATCTCGACGAAGTCGACGGTGAGCGGCGTCCCGATCCGGACCGTGTCCGGATCGGTGTCGACGACGTTGCTCACCAGCCGAGCCCCCGGCGCGTCGGGCAGGTCCACGACGACCGCGGCCAAGGTCAGCTCCGGCTGGCCCGGCACACCGTTGACGATGCTGAAGCTGAACACCGTCGCCCGCCCGGACAGCGTCACCCAGTCGACGTTCTGCGACTGGCAGTTCGGACAGAACGGCGACGGCGGCAGCCGGAAGGTCCCGCAGTCGGCGCACCTGGGCGCGACCAGCCGGTTCTCCTTCGCCGCCTGCCAGAACGGCTCGGTCGCCGAGTCGGTGGTGATCTGGATGCCGGCGGGCGGCAGGGTCGTCGTCAGAGTGCTCATGCCATCTGTCCCAGGATCAGGCCGCTGACCGGCAGGGTGGCCGGTCCACCGGTGACGAGCGCGAGCTTCGCGTCCGGCACCTGGTTGACGGCGGTGCCGCGAATCTGCTCGACGCCCTCCACGATGTGCGTCATGCCGATGATGTAGGCCTCCGAGAGCTGGCCGCCGTGGGTGTTGACCGGGATCGAGCCGCCCTTGTACCGGATCGCGCCGGACTCGACGAACGGGCCGCCCTCCCCCTTCTTGCAGAAGCCGTAGTCCTCGAGCTGCATGAGGACCATCGGGGTGAAGTGGTCGTAGATCAGCGCCACGTCGATGTCGTCGGGGGTGATCCCGGCCTTGTCATACAGCCGCCGGGCGATCGGGGCGTGCCCGGAGGAGGCGAAGTACTCGTCGGGCATCCCGTACCAGGCGAACGCCCGGCCCCACTCGCGCACCCCGCCGTGCGCCGCGGCGACCACGCCGACCGGCGTGCGCCGCAGGTCGCGCGCCCGCTCCGCGCTGGTCGTGAGGACCGCGACGGCGCCCTCGGTCTCCAGGCAGAAGTCGAACAGGCAGAGCGGATCGGCGATCATCCGGGCGTTGAAGTAGTCGTCCAGCGTCAGCGGGGTGCGCATGATCGCCTTGGGTCGGGTGAGCGCGTTCGCCCGGCTGGACAGGGCGATCTCGGCGAACGCCTCCCGGCGGGTGCCGTAGTCGTGCATGTGCCGCCGGGCCAGCACCGACATCAGATGCCCCGGGCCGACCAGGCCCGACGGCTGCAGGAACGAGTTCTCCGGGCTCGGCGCCACCGCACCGAAGACCGTGCCGAGGCGCTGCTTGACCTGCTGGAGCGCCATCACGGTGACGACGACGGTGGCGTCCCCGGCGAGGATCGCCGCGCGGGCCAGGCCGATCGACCCCGCCGACCCGCCGCCACCCGAGGTGAGCGCGGCGGAGAAGGTCACCTCGGGGATGCCGAGGGTCTCCATGAACGTCGCGGTGTCCATCGACTGGCCGTAGCCGGCGCCCGCCCCCGAGTAGTAGGCGAAGCCGTCGATGTCCCTGACCGACAGGCCGGCGTCCTCGCACGCGGCGAGGATCGCCTTGCCGGCGAGCTCGGTGATGGTCTGCGGCGCGGAGCCCCCGCGCCGGTAGTACGGCGTGGCGCCGACCCCGACGATCGCCGTGTCGAACGGACCCGACGCGCTCACGCGGCCGCTGCCACGGCCGGCTCACCGACGCCCGGGAAGAGTTCGAGGAACGTGTCGATGGTGATCCGCTTGCGGACGTCGTCCGACACGCCGTCGAACAGCCCGTGCAGCGTCTCCTGGGTATGGCCGAACGTGCCCTCCATGTGCGGGTAGTCGCTGCCCCACATGACGTTGCGGTAGCCCATGCCGGTCAGCGCGGCGACCGCGGAGGCGTCGTGCTGGAAGGAGGCGTACACCTGCGAGTAGAGGATCTCCTTGGGGCTGCGCTTCAGCTTGGGCCGCACCGCCATGTGGTGCTGGCGGTAGCCCTCGGTCATCCGGTCGGCGAGGAAGGGCACCCAGGTCGCGCCGCCNTCGGCGACGAGGATCTTCAGGTCCGGATGCCGGTCGAGCGCGNCCGAGGCGACGAGCTTCATCGCGGCCCGCTGGCCGGAGAACGTCGTCTCGGTGTAGTTCAGCACCGCGCCGCCGGGTCCGCGGTAGACGACGCCGACCTGCTCGCTGCCGATGTCGATCGGGTCGGTACCGACATGGAAGGCGAGCACCATGTTCGCCGCCTCCGCCGCCGCCCAGAACGGCTCCCAGGAGTCACGGTTCCAGTCGTCGGCCAGCGGGTGCGGGGTCGTCGGCAGGAACACCGCGCGGTAGCCGAGCTCGGCGGTGCGCTCCAGCTCGGCCACCGCGTCGTCGACCTGAAGCGTGGAGACCTGCGCGGTCGGGACCAGGCGCGACGAGACCTTCATGATCGCGTCGATCGCCCAGTCGTTGCTGACCCGCAGCGCCTCGCGCAGCACCTCGGGGGTGCGGAACGACGAGCTCCACAGGCCCAGCGACGGGAACACCAGCTCGCCCCAGACGCCCTCGGTGTCGAGGTCGGCCAGCCGCAGAGTCGCGTCCCGCGCGCCGGGCGCCCGGTTGCTCTCGTCGAGGAACTCCTGGGCCTGCACGTTCGGGAGCTTGCGGCGGAAGGACTGGCCGTCGACGTACACGGTCTCGTACTTGCCGTCCGGGTCCTTCACCGCCCTCGGGACGAGTTCGGCCAAGCGGGGCGGCAGGTTCGACTGCCACAGGTNGTCGGGCTCCAGGAAGTGCGAATCGCCGGAGTTCGCCCAGATCTTTGCCATGTCGTCCTGCCTCCGCATGGGTTGCGCCGTGCAGACGGTTGCCTGCCGCTCGGATCACGTGCTGTCGCCGGAACTCGGTGGCATGGAACTCGACGACATCGATGGCGACCAAGTTGACATGGTTACTTTAGATACCTGAAAGAACTGCAGGCAAGTGGCGGCCGCGCGGAGCCCCGACTCCACGGCATCTTCCACCAGCGCACGTGCGCCGGGACGGCACGCGGCGACGGCGACCACTCGCCGCGCCACGACGTGGGAGTGGCTCCCGCGACGGCCACTCGTTCCTAGTGAACTAGGTATATTTTCCTGGATGTGGCGGCCGCCACGCTCTCGTCGACCCGAGGAGCGCCGGTGAACCTGGAGAACGCGGGACCTGCCCACCCGGCCGAGCCGGTCACGACCATCGAGGCACTCCCGACCACCAACCCGCCGCGGTCGCTCGCACCGGTCCGGCCGCTGCCCACGATCGCGCCGCTCCCGCTCGCCGAGCTGCTGCACCTGGGCGCGACGGACCATCCGGACACCCGGCTGGTCTTCCGCAGTCCGGTCGGCACTCTCACCACGGATCTGGGCTCGCTGTACGAGCGGGCCGTGCGGGTCGCCGGCGGCCTCGCCGCGCGCGGGATCGGCCCGGCAGACGTCGTCGCGCTGCAGTTGACCAGCCGGGTGGAGAGCGCGATCGCGCACGCCGCCGTGCTGTTACGCGGGGCGGTGCTGCTGCCGATCGTGCCCATCTACGGGATCCGCGAGGTCGCCTTCATCCTGCGGCAGTCGGGGGCGAGCGCGATCATCCTGCCGGGACAGCGGGCGGCGGAGATCGCCGAGCTGCGCGGGGCACCCGACGGGCTGCCGGCCCTACGCCACATCGTCACCGTCGCCGACAGCACCGCCGCACCGGCCGGCACCGGCACCGCACCGGCCGGCACCGCACCGGCCGGCACCGTGCCATGGCAGGAGCTCGCACTGGCCCCGCCGCTGGCGCCGTGCACCCGGCCGCTCGACGAGGTCGCCGTACTCGTCTACACGTCGGGGACGACCGCCGCGCCCAAGGGCGTCACCCACACCCACCGCTCGGTCGCCGCGGAGGTCGCCTCGCTGCGCAGCCTGCGCGCCGGCCAGCCCGACTTCGGCTACCTCGACCTGTTCCCGCCCGGCCACATCGCCGGGCTGAGCGTGCTGCTGCGGACCCTCGTCGACGGACTGCCGACCGTCTTCCTCGAACGGTTCGACGCGGCGGAGGCGATCGAACTCGTCCACGCCCACGGCGTGACCGCGTCCGCGGGGGTGCCGTTTCACCTGACCGCTCTGCTGGATGCGGCCCAGCGCGACGGCCGCGGCCTCGGCCCGCTGCGCGACTTCCTCGTCGGCGGGGCCAGCGTGTCTCCCGCGCTCGTCGAGCGGGCCGAGCGTGCCGGCGTCAGCGCCTACCGCGCCTACGGTTCCAGCGAGCATCCGACGATCAGCTCGGGCAGCGCGGCCGACCCGCTCGACCGGCGGGCCGCCACGGACGGGCGGGTGCTGCCGGGCAGCGAGGTACGCATCCTCGACCCCGCCGGCCACGACCTCGGCCCCGGCGAGGAGGGCGAGATCGTCACTCGCGGCCCGGAGCAGTTCGCCGGCTACCGCGATCCGGCGCTCAACGCGACCGCGTTCACCGCCGACGGCTGGCTGCGCACCGGGGACATCGGCCGGGTTGATACCAAGGGCTACCTAACGATCACCGATCGCATCAAGGACATCATCGTCCGCAACGGGGAGAACGTCTCCTCGAAGGAGGTCGAGGACCTGCTCATGACCCATCCGGCCGTCGCGGAGGCCGCCGCCGTGGCCGAACCGGACGACCGCACCGGTGAGCGGGTCTGCGTCTTCGTCCTGCCGCGCCCGGGGTCGGCCCTCGACCTCGACGAGGTGCGGGCGCACTTCGCCGCCGCCGGCGCCGCGAAGCAGAAGACCCCGGAACGACTTGTGATCGTCACCGACCTGCCGCGGACCGCGGCGGGCAAGGTCCGCAAGCACGAGCTGCGCGCGGACCTGCACGCGGGCGGAGCCCACCACCGCGCCGGACCGGGCGAACCGGCGGGCGGCTGATGCGTGACAGGCCGAGCAGGCGCATGGGCATGGGCATGCCCATGCCGTGGCGGTCAGCCGGCCACGCCGACCAGGGTGAGGGCGAACCGGCCGTAGGTGTAGACGATCTCGTCCTCGCTCAGGTCGCCGTCCTCGCGGTACCAGGCGGCCACCCCCATCCCGAGGTCGAGCAGGGCGTAGGAGGCGAGCTTGACCGAGGCAACGTGGAACCGGGAGGCGGCGACCCCCTCTTCGATGAGCCCCCGGATGAGCCGCTCGTAGCTGCTGCGCCGGGCGACGACGGCCGCCCGGTTGACCTCGTCGAGACTGCGGATCTCCCGGTTGCCGACGAACGCCTCCAGCCGGTGGCGGGTGTGGAAGCGCACGTGGGCCTCCACGGCGCGGCGCAGCCGGTCCGCGACGTCGTCGACGCCGGCGACGGCGAGGGCGTGGACGTCGTGCAGGACGTCCATCGCGTCGAGCATGATCGCGGCGAGCAGGTCCTGCTTGGAGCTCACGTGCTTGTACAGGCTCGGACCTCGGATGCCGACCGCCGCGCCGATCTCGGTCGTGGTGGTGGCCTCGTAGCCGCGTTCGGCGAACAGCTTCAGCGCCGCGTCGCGGATCGCCCGCCCGCGTGGGGTGAGCTGTGGCCGCGTAACCACGGCCCGGTCCGATCCACTCATGCATCCCCGCCCACGTGAACCGCCGTGACTAAGAACCGGTAGCCACGGGCATGCGGACTGCTCCCCGCACAACACCCATGCTAGCAGGCTTGATTTTCCCTCAATGCTGGCGGATCGTCGCCACCCCTGCTATCAAGGCTACTGAGCATTAGCCTTTTCAGCCGACCCATCCAGCCGGGGGCCGGCGCTCGCACCGAGGCGGGAGATCGTCATGGCCATTGATTTTTCGCAGCCGCCAGAGGTCGTCGACCTCGTCGAACGCACGGCTGCCTTCGTCCNCGACGTCGTGATCCCGGAGGAGGAGCGGTACGCCGGCGTGGTCTCGGCCGGCGGGGAGGCGCTGCGCGCGCGACTGCAGGCGGCGGCCCGCGACGCCGGGCTGTTCGCCCCGCATGTCTCCCGGGAGTACGGCGGCCTCGGGCTCGGCATGACGGCGCGGGCACCCGTGTTCGAGGCCGCCGGTTACTCCCTGTTCGGGCCGCTGGCGCTGAACTGCTCCGCGCCCGACGAGGGCAACATGCACATGCTCGAAATCATCGCGACCGATGAGCAGAAGGAGCGGTACCTGCGCCCCCTCGCGAGCGGCGAGGTCCGGTCGTTCTTCGCGATGACGGAGCCGGCGCCCGGGGCCGGCTCGGATCCGGCGGCGCTGTCGACGACCGCCGTCCGGGTCGACGACGGCTGGCGCATCGACGGCCACAAGTGGTTCTCCACCGGCGCGGACGGCGCGGGCTACGCGATCTGCTTCGCCCGGACCTCCGGCAAGGTCGGCACCGTCGGCGGCGCGACCATGTTCCTCGTCGACGCCGACAATCCCGGCCTGAAGGTCGTCCGGCACGTCGACACCCTCGACCAGGCCATGATCGGCGGTCACTGCGAAGTGATCTTCGACAACTGCGTGGTGCCGGACTCGGCGATCCTCGGCGAGCTCGACCAGGGCTTCGCGTACGCGCAGGTACGCCTCGGCCCGGCCCGGATGACGCACTGCATGCGCTGGCTCGGCATCGCCCGCCGAGCCCAGGACATCGCCATCGACCGGATCGCCGAACGCCGCCTGTTCGGCTCGAAGCTCGTCGAGCTCGGCATGGCGCAGCAGATGATCGCCGACTCGGAGATCGACATCGCCGCCTCTCGCAGCCTCATCCTGCAGGCCTGCTGGGAGCTCGATCAGGGCCAGCGCGCGGCGCAGTCCACCGCGATGACCAAGACGTTCGTCGCCGAGGCGATCTGGCGGGTCGTCGACCGGGCCATCCAGCTCTGCGGCGCCGCCGGCGTCTCCGGCGAGCTGCTGCTGGGCCGCTATCTCAACGAGGTCCGCGCCTTTCGCATCTACGACGGAGCGTCGGAGACCCATCGCTGGGCGCTCGCCCGGCGCGCGGTCAAGNAGCGGCTCAAGGCGACCGGCGCCCTGGAGTCGGCCTCATGACCGCGCTCGATCCCCCGCACGGCGCCGAGGAGGGGCTGGTCTCCCCGCCGGGCCTGGACCTGGCGGCGCTGGCCGCCTACCTCGACGCCACCGTCCCCGGCCGGTCCGGGCCGCTGCGTGCCACGCTGCTCAGCGGCGGCCGGTCGAACCTGACCTACCACGTGTGGGACGACGCCGCCCACTGGGCGCTGCGCCGGCCCCCGCTGGGCAACCTGACGCCCTCGGCGCACGACATGCGACGCGAGTACCGGGTGGTGGCCGCACTGCGCCAGACCCCGATCCCGGTGGCCGAGGCGGTCGTCTACTGCGACGACCCCGCCGTGCTCGGGGTGCCGTTCGCGATGGTCTCCCTGGTCGACGGGGTGGTCCTGCGCAGCCGGGCCGACCTGGCCCCCTACTCCGACGCCGACGTGCGCCGCTGCGCCGAGAACCTGCTGCGCACCCTCGCCCGGCTACACGCCGTGGACTACCTCGCCGTCGGGCTCGAGCGGTTCGGTCGGCCCGAAGGCTACCTGCGCCGTCAGGTCGACCGCTGGTGGGGGCAGTGGGAGCGGGTGCGGACCCGGCCGCTGCCGGACCTCGACGCGCTGCACGGCCGGCTGGCCACCGCGGTCCCGGCGGAGAGTGCCGCGTCGATCGTGCACGGCGACGCCCGCATCGACAACTTCGTGTTGGACCCGGACGACATCGGCGCCGTGCGGGCCCTGCTGGACTGGGAGATGGCGACCCTCGGTGACCCGCTGGCCGACCTGGGTCTCACCGTCGTCTACCGCGACCCGGACTTCGATCCCGTGCTCGGCGGCTCGGCTGCCGCAGCGAGCGACCGGATGCCCGGCGGGGACGAGATGATCGAGATCTACGCGCGCGAGTCCGGCCGCGACATCGTGAACATGGACTTCTACCTGGCGCTCGGCTACTTCAAGCTGGTGGTGATCGCCGAGGGCATCCACGCCCGGCATCTCGCCGGCAACACCGTCGGAGAGGGTTTCGACCTCGTCGGCCAGGCCGTGCCGGCGCTCGCCGCGGGCGGGCTGCGCGTACTCACCGGTTGAACCGGCCCCGGCCGGGGCTCAGCAGACACCACCTCCGGCCGGGGCCGGCACCCTCACCCCGGCCGGCGCCCTCACCCGGAGCCGGTTCAGCCGGGCAGCTCCAGGCCGAGATGCTCGCGCAGGGTCGTGCCGGTGTACTCGGCGCGGAAGACGCCTCGTTCCTGCAGCAGCGGCACGACCTGGTCGGCGAACTCGTCCAGCCCGCCGGGGACGATGTGCGGGACGAGGATGAAGCCGTCGCTGGCGTCCTGTTGGACGAACCGGTTGATGGTCTCGGCGACCGTAGCCGCCGAGCCGATGAAGGACTGCCGCCCGGTGACCTCGATGACCACCTCGCGCAGCGAGAGCTTCTTCGCCTCACCCAGCTCGCGCCAGCGGCGCGCCGTGGCCAGCCGGTCGTCGAACATCCGCACGCTGGCCCGCCCCTTGGAGATCGTGTTCTCCCCCGGCAGCGGGTCGACCTCGGGGACCGGCCCGTCCGGGTCGTAGGCCGACAGGTCGCGGTTCCACAGCTGCTCGGCGAACAGGATCGCCGTCGCCCCGCTGACCTGCTGGTGGCGGATCACCTCTGCCCGCTCGCGCGCCTCGGCGTCGGTGTCGCCGAGGACGAACGTCGCCGCCGGCAGGACCACCAACTGGTCGGGCCGGCGGCCGAACTTGGCGAGCCGGCCCTTGATGTCGGCGTAGAACGCCTGACCGTCCTCGAACGTGCTGTGCCGGCTGAAGATCGCGTCCGCCGAGGAGGCGGCGAACTCCCGGCCGGCCTCGGAGTCGCCGGCCTGGAAGATCACCGGTCGGCCCTGCGGGCTGCGCGGGACGTTGAACTGGCCGCTGATGTCGAAGAAGTCGTCGTGGTGCGCGAACGTCCCCGGCCGCGGCTCGCGCAGGAACTGCCCGGTGTCCTTGTCCGCGACGATCTCGTCGCCGTGCCAGGAGTCGAACAGCTCCCAGGCCGTGTGCAGGAAGCGCCGGGCCCGCTCGTAGCGATCCTGCTCCNCGAGGTAGCCGCCGCGGCGGAAGTTCTCCCCGGTGAAGGCGTCCCAGGACGTGACGACGTTCCAGGCGGCCCGCCCCGCGGAGAGGTGGTCGAGGCTGGCGAACTGCCGGGCGACCTCGTAAGGCTCGTTGAAGGTGGAGTTGATGGTGCCGGCGAGCCCCAGGCGTTCGGTGACCGCCGCGATCGCGGCCAGCACGGTGAACGTGTCGGGCCGGCCGACGACGTCCAGGTCATGGATGCGGCCGTTCTGCTCGCGCAGACGCAGGCCCTCGGCGAGGAAGAAGAAGTCGAACTTGGCACGCTCTGCCGCGCGGGCAAGGTGGGCGAACGAGCTGAACTCGATCTGGCTGCCCGCCGCGGGGTCGCTCCACACCGTCGTGTTGTTCACCCCGGGGAAGTGCGCCGCCAGGTGGATCTGCTTGGTCGGCCTGCTCATGGAGGTCCTCCGCTGGTGTGTGCAGGGCTGCCGGCTGCCGGCTCTGCCGGCGGCGGGCTGGACGGCGGCCGACTAGACGGCGGCTGCTGCTGCGGCGGCTGCGGCGTAGCGGTTGGCGGGTCGGGGCAGGCCAAGCAGGCCCCGCAGTGTGGTGGCCTCGTAGGCGGTGCGGAACGCCCCGCGGGACTGGAGTTCGCCGACGAGCCCCCGGGTGATGCCCTCCAGGTCGTGCGGGATGGCCGCCGGACGCAGCCGGAAGCCCGACAGCCCGGCCGGTTGCCAGTCGAGCAGGAGATCGGCGAGTTCCCCGGGGGTACCGGCGACGATGAGCGCGTCGCTGACCTGGGGTTCGCCGGCCCACTCGTCGAGCCGGGCGCGGTTGTCGGCGGCCTGTGCCGCCGAGTCGGCGAGGTGGACGACCAGATCGGCGAACACGTGCACGGTCTCGCCGCCCCGACCAGCCGCGTCCTGCTCGGCCCGGATCTCCTCGACGATCCGGCGGGCGTCGTCGGCGTCGCGAGGCGTCACATAGACGACGTCGCCCTGGNGCGCCCCGAGTCGGTAGGGCACCGTGCCGTGACCGAGGACGGTCACCGGCGGCTGGCCCTGCGGCGGGCGGGGCACGATCGAGGGCCCGCGCACGCTGAACCAGCGTCCCGCGAAGTCGATGTAGTGCAGCTTGTCCCGGTCGACGAACCGACCGGTGGCGACATCGCGGATCTCGGCGTCGTCCTCCCAGCTGTCCCAGAGCCGGCGCACGACCTCGACATAGTCAGCCGCCTCGTCGAACAACTCGGTGATCAGCGCGACGACCTCGGGCCGCTCCAGGTCCGCCGCCGCGATCCCGGGGATCGTCCGCCGGCCGAACAGGTCGGCCTCGGCTCCGCCGGTGCCGGCCCGCACCCGGACCCCGGCCCGCCCGGAGCTGACGTAGTCCAGCGTCGCGATGGCCTTGGAGATGTGGAAGGGCTCGGTGTGCCCGGCGACGATCGACGGGACGAGACCGATCCGCGAGGTCAGCGGGGCGACACGAGCGGCGATGAGCACGGCGTCGAGTCGGCCGCGAACCCGATCGGTCCGGGCGTCCGGACCGTCGAACCGGTCCGACTGCAGGCCGAGGGAGTCCTCGATCGTGACGAAGTCGAGCAGGCCACGCTCGGCCTCCTGGACCAGGTCGGTCCNGTACCGGGCGTCGAACAGCTCCGCGGTCCGCGCGCGCGGCTCCCGCCAGGCTGCCGGATGCCAGCCGGCCCCGTCCAGCGCGAGGGCGAGGTGCAGCGGTGGGCGGGGGGTCATCGGGCGCAATCCTGCACGAGACGCAACGGGCACTCCTCGGACGATGGGAACCGGCGGACGATGGGAACCGGCAGGCGAACGGCGGGCGCAGGGCTTTCGAGCTGCAGGCGCAGAACTTTCGCGGCGGTCGTGGGGCCTGAGCCGCAGGCGCTGGGCCTGGGTTGGAGGCGAAGGATTCCGGACACCCCGCACGGACGGCTTCCGGCTCCCGGCTCACGCGGAAACGCCGGTTACCTCCGCATCAACGACAGCGGCTGGATTCGGCGCGTCCGAAATCGATGCAGCGGCGGCACGTCAACAGCAGCGAGGTGCGCACCCTTTTCACTCTGAGTAGGTCGGCTTTCCTCGGTCAAGAGCACATAATGTGACGTGCAGCACAGCACGTTCAACCATGGCGTTCGCCGGGCGATCCGCCGCCGCGACGGCCGAGCCGGGACGACCAACCCCGCGCACGCCGCGAAGCGCGGTACCGTGTCGCCCGCGCGACCGGCGGACGAGGGGTGGACATCGTGACGACGGTCAACTTGTCAGGATTTGCTGACGTTCTGGACATCTCCCCGGGCCTCAGCGCGTACCTGGCCCGACCGGCCGCCGTCGGCCCGGCCCTGGCCCCCGGTGACGCGCCGCCCGCCAAGGGTGTCCTGCGTCCCGGCGTGATCGTGCTGCACGAGGCGTGGGGTCTGGACGAGACCGTGCGCGCGATCGCCGACCGCCTCGCCGGCCTCGGATACTTCGCCCTCGCCCCGGACCTGTTCAGCGCGGGCGGCGCCCGCCGCTGCCTGGTGGCCACGGTGCGGGCGATGTCCTCCGGCAGCGGACGGGCGTTCGACGACATCGAGGCGGCACGGCGGTGGCTGACCGCCCTGCCGGCATGCAACGGAAGGGTGGGCGTGATCGGCTTCTGCCTCGGTGGCGGCCTCGCCCTGCTCAGCGCGGGCCGGGGCTTCGAGGTCGCGGCGATCAACTACGGTCCACTTCCCCGCAAGCTCGACGCCTCGTTGCGGGCGGCGTGCCCGGTGGTGGCGAGCTACGGNGGCCGGGACCGGACCCTACGCGGGGCCGCCGGCCGACTTTCCGCGGCACTGGACCGGGCCGGCGTCCCGCACGACGTCAAGGAGTACCCGACGGCCGGGCACGCGTTCCTCAGCGCCCGGCCGGACGGCACCCCGAGCGGCCCGCGGCTCCTGCACCCGGTGCTGCGCACCGCCGGAATCGGGCCCGAGCCGGTCGCCGCGGCCGATGCCTGGGTCCGGATCGAACGATTCCTGACGGAGCATCTCGGCGCCTGACGCCGCGATGGGACCGCGAGTCGNCTCGCTGCCGACCGCTCGGACGCCATGACCGGCGAGTGTGTTCAGCCCCACGATGGGGATGTGACATGGGTCACTTATCCTCATGGTTGGCGGAACGGTCTCCCTCATGTTTCGGTTCGTACATGCCGACTCCGCCTCCGCTGGTGCACAGACGGCACGTCGACCTGCTGCTCGTCTCCACCGCCCTCTGTTCCAGCGGCCGCTCGGCTTCCTTCGCCTGACGGGCCCCACCCCGGCACCCGCGCACGGCCCGTCGAGCATCGCTCGGCGTCGTCCCTGGCCGAAGCATCGCGGGTCTGCCGCGCCGCGGATCATGCAATGCCGCCCACCTTCATCGCGGCACCACCGCCAGCCATGCGGCAGGCCGCCCGAACTCCGTCTGGAGCATCGAGATGACCGCCACCGACGACCTACTCGGCAACGCCGCCCAGTACGCCCGCGACTTCACCGCCGGAGACCTGCCGCTGCCCCCGAAGCTGAGGGTCGCGGTCGTGGCGTGCATGGACGCCCGGCTGAACGTCTACGGCGTGCTGGGCCTGACGGAGGGTGACGCACACGTGATCCGCAACGCGGGCGGGGCGGTGACCGACGACGAGATCAGGTCGCTCGCCATCAGCCAACGGCTGCTGGGAACCCGAGAGATCATCCTCATCCACCACACCGACTGCGGCATGCTCACGTTCACCGACGAGGCGTTCAAGGCGCAGATCGCCGCGGAGACGGGCATTCGCCCACCGTGGGCCGTCGAGACCTTCACGAGCCTGGAGGACGACGTCCGGCAGTCGATCGCCCGCATCACGGCCAGCCCCTTCATTCCGCACAAGGACTCGGTCCGCGGGTTCGTCTACTCGGTCGAGAAGGGCACCCTCACCGAGGTGCGCTGAGCGCACCGGTATCCACCGGATCCATGACGGCCGTCGCACCCGTGACGGCCGTCGGCTGCCGCGCGGAGGTACGCAGGTCGTACGCCTGCTCCGCCGCGCGGATCGCGTCCACGTTGTTCTCGGCCCAGGCCTTGAGGGGCGTGATCAGGGGATAGAGGTCACGGCCGAGTGCCGTCAGCTCGTAGTCGACGCGCACGGGAACCGACGCGGTGACCGTCCGGTCGATCAACCCGCTGCGCTCCAACGTCCGCAGGGTCTGGGTGAGCATCTTCGGGCTGACCCCGGCGATCTCCGTCTTCAGCTCGCCGTACCGGCGCGGTCCCGCCGAGATCGCGGCCAGCACCAGGCCGACCCACTTGTCGCTGAGCGTCTCGAACACCTTGCGAGACGGGCAGGCCGCCATGAAGGCGTCGTAGGCCTCCTTCNCCTCGGCCCGCCGCTGCGCCGCCGTCCGGGTTGCCATAGAGATTCCTCCAGGAAACTAGTAGGACTTGATTAGGTCTGTCTGTGGTTGTACTGACTGTCGTCTTCATGTGTGTGGCGGTGGTTGGTATGAGACAGGACGAGATGGCCCGGGTGNGGCCGGTGATCGAACNGNTCGCGGGNGAGATGTTCGCGGACCTGCCGCGGCGGGACCAGCGGGGCACCGGTGAGCTGTATGTCCGGGGGCTGTTGACCGACGGCAAGCGCAAGAGCATGGTCCCGATGGCCGCTCGCCTCGGGGTGGACCATCAGCAGCTGCAGCAGTTCGTGACCAGCTCGACCTGGGACTACACCCAGGTCCGCCGGCGCCTCGCCGGCTGGGCGGCCGCCTTCCTCGACCCGGTCGCGCTGGTGGTGGA
>NZ_LJJX01000080.1:0-23486 GCF_001421075.1 Frankia sp. CpI1-P
CTAACCCCCATGACCCGAAAACAAGATCACAGGGGCCGGTCGGCGCAGCAGAATCCGAAGTGCGAAACACGGGGTGAACCGGACCGGGGCCGCGTGCGGCGAGCCGTCCGGCCGCAGCGTGCTGAAGATACCCGAATAATCCTCGGCGAGGAACGCCACGGCCTGGGGGGACAGGATCATGCCCGCTCCTCTGTCACTGCAGCATCAGCGTGCCGCCGGGTCGGGGGCGTCGCCGGGTCGGGTGAGAGGCAGGAGCACCAGCGTGATGAGGAAGGCGGCGACAACGAAGATCACCCCGACGAGGAAGGCGTCATGGAAGACGTCGGCCCGCGCCTGGTGGACCAGCTCGGGCACGCCGTGCGCCCGGTCCGTCAGCTCGGCGAGGTTACGGAAGGCGTAGGTGGCGGCGACGGCCAGGCCGATCGCGCCGCCCACCTCCTGGCTGGTGTTGATCAGGCCAGCGGCGAGGCCCGACTCGTGTTCGCGGACGCCGGTGAACGCCACGACCTGGATCGGCACGAAGGACAGGCCAAGCCCGAGGCCCGTGGCGAGGAAGGCGGGCAACAGGTCGACCGGGTAGGAGGCGTCGACGGGCGCTCGCCGCAGCAGCAGCATGCCGCCGACGGTGAGCAGCAGCCCGACCAGGAGAACCAGTTTGGCGGGCATCCTGGTGACGAGTTGTGCGGCGATTCCCGCGCCGACCGCCACGATGACCGCGAGCGGCACGTAGGCCAGCCCGGTCCGCAGCGGCGAGTAGTCGAGGACCTGCTGCATGAAGAGGCTGGCAAAGAAGAACAGCGTCACGACGTTGCCGAGCAGGAGCACCGCGGCGAGGTTCGCCGCGCGCAACGACGGCCGACGGAAGATACTCAGCGTGATCAACGGTTCGCGGGTGCGGCGCTCGATCAGCAGGAACGCCACGAGCAGCAGCGCGGAGACGATGAACCCCGCCGCTATGCGCCCGACGGGCGGATCGGAATCATCGACGGTCTGCCCTAGCGAGAAGATCAGCAGGACCAGACCGGCGGTCAGGGCGACGGCACCGGCGAGGTCGAACGAGGAGCTGCGTCGGGCGGCCCGGCTCTCGCTCACCACGCTCGGCGCGAGCAGCGCGCCGAGCAGGCCGATCGGCACGTTGATGAAGAAGATCCAGCGCCAGCCGGGGCCGTCGGTCAACAGGCCGCCCAGGGTCACGCCGGCCACCGACGCCAGGCCGCTGAGCGCACCCCACACACCAAGTGCCCTGGTGCGTTCGGGCCCCTCGGGAAAACTGCTGGTCAACAGGCTCAGCGCGGAGGTGGCGAGGAACGCCGCGCCCAGGCCCTGCAGCCCGCGCGCGACGATGAGCTGGACCNATTCCTGGGCGAGCCCGCCCAGCAGAGACGACAGCGCGAACAGCGTCAGCCCGGTCTGCAACATCAGGCGACGGCCGTAGGTGTCCGCGAGACGTCCGCACAGCAGCAGGAATCCACCGAGCAGCATGCCGTAGGTCGTCACCACGTACGGTAGCTGTGTTGCGGAGATGTCGAGCTTGTCCTCGATGGTCGGTAGGGCGACGTTCACGATGGAGACGTCCAGGAAAGTCATGAAGCCGGCGATACAGAGAAAGGCGAGGATGAGCCCGGGCCGGCGGCCGGAACCGGCCGGCGGCGAAGAGACGGCGTCCGTGTTCCGCACGGATTCCGGAATGGACATGAAAGCGCTCCTGCCTCGATGGCACACGCGGCGAACAACGTCGGATCGAGGACTCCAGGGCCCCCGGCACACGCCGGTTCGACACCGTTTGGCGAATGNAACGCGAAGCTAGCATTCCGGCTACTTTAGGAACCTAGTAGAAAGCCACTATCCCGGAGGTGACCGTGCTCGACACGTCCCAGGCCCGGCCTTCCCCAGCCGCGCCGGCGACCTCGCTGCACCCGGAGCGGNCATGCCCCGTCTCGCCGGTGGTCGACATCGTCTTCAGCCGCTGGACCACTCCCATCCTGTGGGCCCTGCACGCCTTCGGCCGGCAGCGATTCGTGGAGCTGGAGCGGCGGATCGGCACCATCACGCCCAAGGTGCTCACCCAGCGGCTACGCCAGCTCGAACGCGACGGGCTGGTGGTGCGCACCTACCACCAGGAGGTACCGCCCCGGGTGGAGTACGAGATCAGCGAGCTCGGCGCCAGCCTCGCTCCGCTGTTCGCCACGCTCGCCGGCTGGTCGCAGGCCAACCTCGATCGGGTCGAGCAGGCCCGGCGATCCTTCGACACGGCGCAGCAGAACCGCGAGGTCCGCCGCCGGTAACCGGGCCTCCGCGGGCGGTTCGGTCGGCCGGGCGTCACCTTGGTGAAATACAGGACAACTCCGGCCACGTAGGGTCGCCGACTCTCTACCCTGGCAGAGCACCGGTGGAGGAACATTCGGACCGAACGTCGTGGGAGTCGGGCAGGGTGAGGTACGGGCTCGGAATCGATCTCGGGACCACCTTCACCGCGGTGGCCGTCGGTCATCCCGTCTCCGCGGAGGTCGGCCGCTGGGGCCACACCGAGATGGTGAGCCTGGGCAGCCGCAGCGTCGTCACCCCCGCCGTGGTCTACGCCGGCCCGGACGGCCGTCTGCTGACCGGCGAGGCGGCCGTGCGCCGGGCTGCGCTGGCACCCGCCCACGCGGCCCTGGGGTACAAGCGCCGGCTCGGTGACCCCACTCCGCTGGTGCTGGGCGGCGCCCCGTTCTCCCCGGCGGCGCTGCTGGCCGCCTCGCTCGGCGACACCGTGCGCGCGGTCACCGACCTGCAGGGGGCGCCGCCGGAGACCATCGTGCTCAGCCGACCGGCCGTGTGGGGCCCCTACCGGCTGAAGCAGTTCGACGAGGTGCCGCGGCTGGCGGGGATCGGCGAGGTGCGGATGGTGACCGAGCCGGTGGCCGCCGCGACCCACTACACCGCCGTCCGCCAGCTCCCGCCGGGGGCGGTCATCGCCGTCTACGACCTGGGCGGGGGCACGTTCGACACGGCCGTCCTGCGGTTCCAGGCGGGCTCGATGGAGATCCTGGGCCTGCCCGAGGGCGTGGAGTGGCTCGGCGGTGTCGACTTCGACGAGGCCGTCGTGCACCACGTCGACCTGGAGCTGGGCGGTGCCGTCAGCGACATCGATCCGCAGGACCACGCCGGCGCCGTCGCGCTGGCGCGGCTGCGGCAGGAATGCGTGCTCGCCAAGGAGGCGCTGTCCTTCGACGAGGAGACCGTGATCCCGGTGTTCCTGCCGACGGTCCGCGCCGAGATCCGGCTCACCCGCGCGCGGTTCGAGGACATGGTCCGCCCGGCCATCGACTCCACCCTGGATGCGCTGCACCGCACCCTGATCTCCGCCGGGGTCGAGCCAGNGGACCTGTCGGCGGTCCTGCTGGCCGGGGGTTCCTCCCGCATCCCCGCGGTGGCCCGCACGGTCGAGTCAGCCCTGGGACGCCCGACCGTCGTCAACGCGCACCCCAAGCACCTGGTGGCGCTCGGCGCGGCCCGGATCGCCGCCCAGCTCCTCGAACCGGCCACGCCCCACCGCCCCACCACCACACCGCCGCCTGCGCCGCCGGCCGCGCCCCACCGCCCGACCACCACGCCGCCGCCGACCGCACCCCACCGCCCGACCGCCACGCCGCCGCCGACCGCACCGCCGCCGACCGCGTCCCACCGCCCGACCACCACCACGCCGCCCTCTGCGCCGCCGACCGCGTCCCACCGCGCCACCGCCACGCCGCCGGCCGGGCCCGGGGTTCCCGCGGCCGTCGGGCGTCCCGCCCACGGGTCCGCGGACGGCGGGCTCGCGGGCAGGGTGCCGGCAGGCCCCCTGCGCCGGCCGGCGGCGGACCCCGCACCCCCGCCCCGCGATCCACTGCGTCCGGTGGTGATCGCGGCCCTGGTCGTCGCCGTCCTGCTGCTGGCGGCGCTCGTCGCCGTGCTGCGCGGCTAGGCAGGGGGCCTGCGGCATGACACCGTCCGCTCCCGCGGGGCCGCCCGACCCCGGCGCCTCGCTCGCGCCCGGCGTGCTGCGGTTGGCCGCCGAACTGCCCTCCGCCGGACCGCGCGGCGGCGACCTCACCCCGGTGGCGGCGTGGATCGGCGCCCAGGTCGGAGCGGAACTCGTCGTCCTTCGGGTGCTGGACCCGCAGGATCCGTGCGAACACCGATGGTCGGCGCCGGGACGGCCCGACGTTCCCGCGGCCACGACCGTCACCTCGGCGCACCCGATCCGCCATCACGGAGTCGAGGTCGCCACGCTCCTGGTGACCCTGCCTGCGCCCCATCCCCTGGACACGCCCCACCACCTGGACGCCCAGCGACACCTGGACGAGGTCGCGGCCGTGCTCGGCGTCGTCGTCGCGGGCGCGGCGGCGCAGACCGGGGTGCGCGCGGCCCGCCGCTGGGGCCAGGACGTGCTCGCCTGGATCGCGGACGCCCGGCAGCGGGCGGCGTCCCGGATGGAGAGCGAGCGGCACGCCCTCGAACGGGATCTGCACGACGGCGCGCAGCTTCACCTGGTCTCGCTGCAACTGGCCGCGGCCGTCGTCGAGCACCGGCTGGCCACCGCGACCGCGGACGAGGACACCCTCACCGCGGCGGTGACCGATCTCGGCGCCCGGCTCGACCGCACCCACCAACTGCTGGTCGACACTGCGGCGGGGATCACGCCCGTGCCGCTGCAGGATGCCGGTCTGGCCCCGGCACTGGCACTGAGCTTCCGCGAGGCGCACAACGTCACGTTGGACATCGGAAGCGACGTCCGGGCCCGCCGCTACCCGCCGAGCGTCGAGAGCACGGTGTACTTCACCTGCCTCGAGGCGGTGAACAACGCGCACAAGCATGCGCCGGGCGCCGCCGTGGTCGTCGCCGTCCGCAACACGTATCAGGGGCTGTGGTTCGAGGTGGCCGACTCCGGACCGGGCCTGGCCGACGCCGCCAGCACCGGCCTGGCACAGCTTCGGGCCCGACTCGCCGCGGTGGGCGGGACGCTGCACGTCACCTCGGCGCCCGGCGAAGGCACCAGAGTCGCCGGCACCGTGCCCCTCTGACGCCACCCGGCGGGTCGCCGCTCACTGCCACGGGACCTGTGGGGCCTGCGGGACCTGTGGGGCCTGTGGGGTGGTCTGCGCAGGACCGGGATCGTCGTCGCCGGCGAGCCGCTGCGGCAGCCAGACGTCGACCAGCGCCGCCCCGGTCGAGGACGCGTGGCAGCGCAGTCCCCCGCCGAGCGCGGCCAGCAGCCGGGCGTCGTCGGCGAGAGCGGCACGTAACCGCTCCGCCGAGTCGGCCGGATCGCAGACCCGCACCGCGAGGCGGTCGGCGACCCGGGAGAAGTGGACCGACAGCGGCGCGTCGGCCGTCGCGGGCACGGCGGCGAAGACCACCGCCGTCGCGTGGTAGATCCCGGACTCCACCTCCCAGCCGACCCGCCGGCCGAGGTCGCCGGTGCACTGCACCCGCCGGGGCAGACTCGCGGCCAACTCCCCCAGCGCCGCCGCCGTCCCCCGGCTGCGCAGGGTCGAGGGGTGCACGGCCCGCACCACCGTCCGAAAGTCGTCGATCAGTTCGTCGACGGCCGCCCGCAGCTCGCGCAGGGTGGCCAGGGTCCGGCCCGGATCGTCGCGGGCCGCCGCGGCGAAGTCCCGCCAGCGGCGGGTCACCTCCGCGAGCCGACGAGTCGTCCCGGTCAGCACCCAGCCGGCCAGGCGGTGCCGCTCGACGTCGAGCACCGCGGCGAGGTCCGCCTCGACCGTCGCCGCCCGCCGTGCGAGGCCGGCCGAGTGGACCGCCTGCTCCCGCTGCGCGGCGTCCGCGCGAACCTCCCGCAGCAGCAGTGCCACGCAGTCGGCCGTCTGGGCCAGCAGCTCGGCCGGCACCGCCGCAGCCGGACCGTCCTCCCCGTCGGTGATGACCAGGGCGCCGACCTGCTTCCCGCCGTCCCGGACCGCCGCCACCGCCCGCACACCCGGCCGGCCCGGAGCGGAGTGCGCCGGAACGGAGGCGGGGGCGCCCTTGGGAGCGGACACGGGGCCGTCTGGCGGCGGGTCGTCGGGCAGCCAGAGGTTCGCCTGGCCGCTGCCGGCGGCCAGGGCCAGGTTGCGCAGCAGCGGCGCGACCCGTTGCCCCAGGGTGGCGCCGGCGGGCAGGGGGGCGACATCCTCGGCGAGAACGACCCACGCCGGTCGCGTAACCACGGCCGGTCAGTCTCCCGGCGCCCGGGCGTCCAGGTAGCGCAGGACCGCCAGCACCCGACGGTGATGCGCCGCCGAGTCGGCGGGCAGGTCCAGCTTGGTGAAGATGCTGGCGATGTTCTTCTCCACCGACTTCGCCGACAGGTACAGGGCGGCGGCGATGCCGTTGTTCGATCGGCCCTCCGCCATCAGTCGCAACACGTCCGACTCGCGGGGACTGAGTGTCGCCAGCGGACCGCTGGGGCCGGCGGGGCGGTCGACGAGGCGGCGAGCGAGCACCGGTTCGATCACGATCTCCCCGGCGTCGATGCGGGCCAGGGTGTCGGTGAGGACCTGCACCCCGGCGATCCGCTCCTTGAGCCGGTAGCCGATCCGCTCGGTGCCGATCTCCAGGAAACGCATGAGGTACAGCGTCTCGGCGTAGTGCGACAGCAGGAGCAGCCCGGTGTGCGGGTGCCGGGCCCTGACCCGCGCCGCCGTCGTGAGGCCGCCCTCCGCGCCCGGCGGCATGCGGATGTCGACGATGGCGACGTCAACCGGTTCGACGGCCAGCAGCTCCAGCAGCGCGTCGCCGTCCGCGACGCAGCCGACGACCTCGTACCCGGCCGTGGTGAGCAGCAGCAACAGCCCCTCGCGGAACAGGGCGGCGTCGTCGGCGAGCGCTACCCGCACGACGCCCCTGCCCCCGACCTCGCCTCTGCCCCCGCCGGCTGTCCTCGGGGGACCAGCCTCCACAGCGCACCGTCATCTCGCCGGGAGGCTGCGCGGGCAGCTCCGATCAGGCGGCGGGTCAGTGCCGAACTCGCGTGGTCCACGTGCGGATCGTTCCACGTCCACAAGATCGACGCGCACCTTCGCACGTCACCTTTCCGGCGGTCGTCCGACGACCACCGGCGATGGTCTCACCAGTTGCATCCGACCCTCGCGGGTGACCGCGAGGAGCGTGGCCGGAACCGGGATCGGACCCGTGGGAACGTCGTCCGTGGGCGGCCCCGGCGGCGCCTCGGCGGTTCCCGGCGCACCCGAGGCGGCGGGTGGCGGCCGTCCCTCGGCTTCGGCCGCCACCTCGGCCGCCACCTCGGCCGCCACCTCGGGCGTCACCTCGGGCGTCACTCCGCTGTCTCCGCCGACGACAGCGGACGTCATCCACCATTCGTCCTCCGGTCGATCCTCCACCGGCTCTTCCTCCACCGGCAGCTCCCCGACCGGCCCTTCCCCCGCCGGCAGCTCCCCCGCCGGCCTGGCGGAGTCCGCCGGCGTGGTTGTCGACGGACCGGACCGGGCCTGCTGCGGCGCCGGCACCGCCCAGCGCAGGCGCAGTGCCTGCCCCTCGGCCAGGTCCGCCGGGAGCACCACCCGCAGCCGCAGCCGGGCCGGGCCGGGCAGGGCGTCGGCGAGCCGGCCCAGCGCGGTGAGCAGACCGTCGGTCAGCCCGGCGGCGAGACCAGCCGCCGGCGCGTCGAGCAGCAGATCGAACCGGCCGGGGTCGTGCGGCACGGCGTCGACGTCGGGATCGGCCGGCCACCCGGCGTGGCGCAACGCGATCCCGGCCGGGACGACCTGGACGAGCCAGTCGTCCAGCAGGCGGTAGTAGCCACCACCGAGGTCGGTCAACCGGGGCGCGGGCGCCCGCCAGCGGACCGCGCGCGGCGGCCCCGCCGGCGGGTACATGGACTGTTCGGCAAGCGGATGCCACCAGCCGCCACGACCAAGGTCGATCGCGGTGACCCGCGGCCAGCCGTCGGCGCCGGTCAGCAGCAGGCCGTGCTGGGCGAGTACCGGACGATCCAGCCGGTCGGCGAGGCGCTGCGGCAGGCAGGGTCCGTCCGCCGGGTCGGCGCCGTAGCGGACCACGTGGATCCCGTCGGGGTCGGCGGCCGGCATCGCGCGCAGCAGCTCCGCGACGGCCGTGACGTCCGGCACGGGCTCGCCCGGCGCGCCGACGATCACGCCGATCCCCCCCGACCGCGGCGGCAGGGCGTGCAGGGCCGGCTCGTCGGGCGCGGGGGGCACCATGCCCGGCGCCCGCGCCCACAGCCCGGCGGGGACGGGCACGACGTCGAGGACCGCCGGGTCCAGCCCTCGTGGCACGCCGGCGGGCGACCGGACGACGGGGCGGGCGGGCCGTCTGCCCATCAGCCGCCCGACCCTGCCGCCGCACCTGCGTGTACCGCTCGCATGCTCTGCCTCTCCTGCCTCGCCCCGCCGCGCCCCTGACGGCATCACGTACGGGCGTACGCCGCGGTTCACCCAGCGTCAGTCCGGGAACGGGGCGGCGGCGACGCGTCCGAGGAAATCCAGGTTGCGGATGTGCGCCGCGATCGTCGACGCCGGTTTCGCGACCGCCTCGGCCCGCAGGACGTCGATGATGAACGCGGTGAAGCCGGCCCGCGGATACGCCGTCAGCACCTCGTCGACGAGCGCGGCCGGCACGTCCGCCAGGCCCACCCCCAGCACGTCCACGAGTGCGCCGAGGATCAGCCCGGCGACCTCGGGACGCGGATCGCCGACGGTGGCGGGGTCGAGGTGCCCCGCGATCGCGTCGCGGACCACGTCGGCCAGCTCGACATCCGCACCCCAGCGGAGCAGGTGCTCCTGGGCCACCGCGGCGCCGCGGACCTCGAACGGCTGCGCCGGGTCGTCCCAGGCGGCGGTGAGNCCGAGATCGTGCAGGGCGGCCGCGAGGAACAGCGCGTGGGCGTCGTGGTCGCGCCCGGCCTTGTCCAGCAGCGCCGAGCCGAAGAGGTAGCTGCGGTGACAGTGGGCGACCAGGGTCGGCGCGCTCGCGGCGACCAGCAGGTCCTCGGCGGCACGGGTCAGCGCGGTGTCGGGACGGGTGCGGGCGGCCATGCCCATCGGTTTCCCCTTTCCGGAGAATGGTGATCTGCGTCGGCCCCGGTCCCGGCCGCCGCGTCGGCAGGCAGGCGGAAACGCCGCCGGTAGTCGGTCGGGGTCATGGCGAGGTCGCGGCGGAAGACGCGGTAGAAGGTCTCCGGGGAGCCGAAGCCGCAGCGCTGCGCGACGGCCTCCACGGTGTGCCCGGTCTGCTCGAGCATGCGGCGGGCCGCCTCGGTGCGGACGGACTCGACGTAGGCCGCGGGCGTGACGCCGGTCTGCGCGGTGAACACCCGGGAGAAGTGCCGTTCGCTCATGCCGACCCGCCGGGCCAGGGCGGCGACGGACAGGTCTGCGGCCAGATGGTCGGCGATCCAGCGATGCAGCTCCCCGATGTCGTCGCGGGTCGGCGCCGGGTGGGCGAGCGGCACGCTGAACTGGCTCTGGCCACCCGGGCGCCGCAGGTACATCACCAGCCAGCGCGCCGTGGCGAGCGCGAGGTCGTCCCCGCAGTCGTCGGCGACCATCGCCAGCGCGAGATCCATCCCCGCGCTGACCCCCGCGCAGGTCCAGACGCGCCCGGAGCGGATGAAGATCGGATCCGGATCGACCGCGACCGCGGGGTACTCGGCCGCGAGCCGGCCCGCGGTGAACCAGTGCGTGGTGGCGGGCCGGCCGTCGAGCAGACCGGCCGCGGCGAGCATGTGGGCACCCGCGCAGACGGAGGCGATCCGCCGCGGGCGCCCGCCGACCTCGCGCAGCCAGTCGACGATCTGTGGCACGACGACGGGGCCCGCCTCCGGTCGCGCGCCCAGCGCCCCCGGCACGAGCACCGTGTCGGCGGCGCCCGCCACGTCGGCGAGCGCCACGTCGGCCACCAGGCGCACCCCGCTCGCCGTGCGGACCTCCCCCGACCGCGGCGCGGCGATCTCGACCACGTACGCCGGATCGACGCCCACGCCCACGCCCGTGGTCGCGCCCGTGGTCGCGGCGCGGTCCGGTCCCGGGCCGTCGCCGTTGCCGCCGTCGCGCCTCCGCGCCTGCAACACGCGCGACGCCGTCGTGAACACGTCCGCCGGCCCGGTGACGTCCAGAAGCTGGACGCCGTCGAAGGCCACGATCACGACACGCCGGGGATCCACACAGCGCAGCATCGCCGCGGGCCCGTCATGGCCGCAATGACACGTCTCTGTCAGATCCGGCCATCCGCCGCACGGTCGGACCGTTCGGCCGATCGCGCGTATGTGCGCACGACCTCCGTGCAAGGACGTTCCTTCACGGAGTCGGTCTTCCACGTCGACTTCGTCGGCGTTCACCTGGCGGCACAGGACCAGGCGGCACAGGATCAGGCGGGCACGGNCCCCGCCGCTGGCCGGGCGGCCATCGATACCGCTCCGTGATCGGTACCGAGCTGACGATCAACTCATCGAATCGGTGCTCTCCGGTGCGGGGTCCCGGCCGGTCGGGCCCGCGGCCGCGGGCGCCGGTGCGTCCCCGAGCGGGATCTGACGGGTCAGCAGCACGGTGAGGAAGATGACCGCGACGCCGATCGCGCCGACGGTGAACGCCTCGGCCACCCCGTGCGCCAGGACGTACCTCGCCAGCTCGCCGGGGGCGAGGCCGGCCGGTGCGTCGCCGCGCGCGTGCCGGGCGGCGCTGCCGAAGACGGTGACGAGGACGGCCAGGCCCAGCGAGCCGCCGACCTGCTGGGTCGTGACCATCATGCTGGCGGCCGCGCCGGAGTGCTCGGCGGGAACGCCCGCGACGAGGCTCACGCTCAGCGGCACGAACAGCAGGCCCAGACCGGCGCCGAACAGCAGCAGCGGCCCGAGCACGACCGAGGTGTAGCTGCTGGTCACCGAGACCTGCGCTAGCCACAGCATGGCCCCCGTGCTCAGCGCGGCCCCCACCAGCATGAGCGGCTTCGGACCCACCCTGGGCAGCAGTCTCGACGCCCGCGAGGCCGACACCAGGATCCCCAGGGACAGCGGGAGGAACGCAAGCCCCGCGCGCAGCGCGCTGAGCCCGAGGACCTCCTGCAGGACCTGGGTGCCGAAGAAGAACATGCTCAGCATGCTTCCGGTCAGCAGCAGCAGGAGAAGATAGGTCCGCGCGCGGCTGGCCTCGGCGACCAGCCGCAGCGGGACGACCGGCTGCGCGGCCCGCGACTCGACGACCACGAACGCCGCGAGTGCGACGACGGCGAGCAGGAAGGCACCGAGGGTCCGCCCGTCGGCCCAGCCGTTCGAGGAGGCGCGCAGGAACCCGTAGACACCGGCTGCGAGCCCGACGACGGAGCTCAGCGCCCCGGCCACGTCGAAACGGCCCTCGCGACGTGGCGGTGTGCGCAGGTAGCGCGGGGCCAGCAGCAGGATGGCGAGCCCGAACGGCACGTTGATGAACATGACCCACCGCCAGGACAGCCAGGTGGTGAGCATGCCGCCGGCGATCAGCCCGATCGAGCCGCCGACGCCGGCCACCGCCGCCCACGCCCCCATCGCCCGGGTGCGGGCGGGGCCCGGCGGAAAGTTGGCGGCGATGAGCGCCAGCGCGTTCGGCGACGCGCACGCGGCGCCGACGCCCTGCCCGACGCGGGCGGCGATGAGCATCCACGGCGCGGTGGCCAGGCCGCCGAGCAGTGAGGCGGTCGTGAACAGGGCGATCCCACCGAGCAGAGTGGCGCGGCGCCCCAGCAGATCCCCGGCCCGCCCGCCGAGCAGCAGCAGTCCGCCGTAGGCCAGCGTGTAGGCGTTGATCACCCACGCCAGGTCGGTGGCGGAGAAGCCGAGGGTCTCCCGGATCCTGGGCAGCGCGACGTTCACGATCGTGATGTCGAGGACGAGCATGAGCTGGCAGGTNACGATCGTGACCAGCGCGATCCGGGCGCGCCTCGCCTCCTGCGTCGGCGGCCCCGCAGCGCTCTGCCCCGCCGACGACGCAGCGGACGCCGAGAAGGCCGACGAAGGCGACGAGGCTGACGAGGGCGACGTAGGCGACGAGGCCGACGAGGGCGACGACGAGGACATGGCGGCCTCCCGACCGGGGCTCCGTAAGATACGGATCAGTATCCAATTCGGGAGGGTAGCAGAATGCCGTCGACCGATCACCCACCTCTTCGGCAAACTCCTCGCCGACCTCGCTCCGCCCGCGCCATCCCCCTGCCCGGGTACGCTCGAGGCCGGACCGATGATCGGCCGCCCGGGTGTCGCACCTTCGGCGACGGACCGGCGGCCAGGGCAAGCGGACCGGCGGGCAGGGCGGCGGACCGGCGGGCAGGGCGGCGGACCGGCGGGCAGGGCGGCGGACGGGAGGCGGACGATCGTGGGCGTCGTTCCTGCCGACCAGCAGCACGCGCAGGTGTCCCAGGGCCCCCGCGCCGGTGCGGTCGCCACCCGCCGCCGCGGCGACGCACTGCTGGGAGCGATCTTCGATGCGGTCTTCGACCAGCTCCGGACCGTCGGTTACGCCAACCTGACGATGGACCGGGTCGCGGCCGCCGCCGGGACCAGCAAGACCGTGTTGTACCGCCGCTGGGCCGCCAAGGAAGACATGATCGCCGACGCGTTGCGGCACCGACTGCCCACTCCGGGTGACATACCCCTGACCGGCGACCTGCGCGCGGACGTCCACGCACTGTTGCGCTGCGTGCAGGCGTCGTTCAGCTCCACCCGCGGCACGGCGTTCCAGCTCGTGTCGGCCGAGGCGGGCTGCGGCCGTCCCGTCGTCCGCCAGACGATCATCGACCATGTGGTCGAGCCGTGCGTCCAGCTCATCGCAGAGGTGCTGCGCCGGGCGGCCGAGCGCGGCGAGATCCGGCCCGAGGCCGCCAACGAGCTGGTGGCCGCCAGCGGACCCGCCATGCTCGTGCAGTACTCGCTGATCCGCGAACCCGTCGTGCCCGACGAGTTCGTCGCCTCGGTCGTCGACCAGATCGTCCTGCCGCTGACGACCAGGTCCGCGGCCGCCGAGCACGGCTGAGCACACCCAAGCGAGGCGGCCACCGCCCGGCGCAGAACGGAAGGGAACCTAGGCAACCCGCGAGGCGTATCCAGGTCGTGTCCTGACGCCTTCCGCTCTGCACTAGTTTGGTCATGACCGACGGGCGTCGTCCTGAAACAACGTGAAATGCCTCTGGTCGACTCCTTGTCCCTGACCCTTGCCCGCGAGCTGGCCCCTGTGACCNTGACCCTTGCCCATGGCGGAGTGTGATGAGTTCTGCGGACGGACGCGTCGATGCAGAATCTTGAACCGGGGGATCCGTCGACGATCGGCCCCTACACCCTGCGTGCCCGGATCGGTGAGGGCGGCATGGGACGGGTGTTCCTGGCCCATTCGCCNTCCGGTCGGCTGATGGCCGTCAAGGTGGTCCGGCCGGAGCTGGCCGGCGACGGCGGGTTCCGGGACCGCTTCCGGCGGGAGGTCGCGGCGGCGAGGCTGGTCAGCGGGGCGTTCACCGCCCCGGTCGTGGACGCCGACCCGGACGCGGCGACGCCGTGGCTGGCCACCCTGTACGTGCCCGGCCCCTCCCTGCACGAGGCGGTGACCCACTGCGGGCCCTTCGGGCCAAGCGTGCTGCGGCGGCTGGGGGCCGGCGTGCTGGAGGCGATCGTCGCCGTGCACCAGGCCGGCGTCGTCCACCGGGATGTGAAGCCGAGCAACGTCCTGCTCGCCGCCGACGGACCGCGCCTGATCGACTTCGGCATCGCTCGGGCCGCCGACCACACGGAGCTCACCCGGGCGGGAGACATCGTCGGCACCGCCGCGTACATGTCGCCGGAGCAGGCCGCCGGCGGTGCCGCCGGGCCGGCGGCCGACGTGTTCTCCGCCGCCGCCGTACTCGTCTTCGCCGCCACCGGGCGCGGCCCGTTCGGCCGGGGCGACCCGGCCGCGATGCTGTTCCGCGTCGTGCACGGCTCCCCGGACCTGACCGGGGTGCCGGCCGATCTGAGCGAGGCGCTGCGGTCCTGCCTGGCGAAGGACCCGGACACCCGGCCCGACCCCAGCGCATTGTTGCGCTGGCTCGCCGACGGAGTGGAGGTTGCGGCCGAGACCTGGCCGCCCGCGGTCACCAGACTGGTGGCGCAGCGCGCCGCCGAAGTCGGCGAGCACCTGCCGCCGACGCGTCCGGACCCGCCCGCCTGGTGGGCGACCCCGGACGCCCCCCGCGCACCGACCCGGGTCATGGCCCCGACCTACGTCCCGCCCCCGCCGACCCCACAGCCCCTGCAGACTCCCCGACCACCGCAGGCCGGCCCACCTGCACGGACACCACCGACCCCGCAGACACCACCACCGCCACAGACACCACCACCGCTGCAGACACCGCGCTCCCTGCAGACACCACCAGGCCCGCGGACGCCTCCCCCGCAGCCGGCCCAGGTGCCCCGCCACCTTGCCGCCGACGACGCCGTCTTCCTGGGACGGCGGTGGAGGTTGCTGGTCGTCGGCTCGCTGCTGGTGGGCGTCGGCGTCGTCCTGCTGGCAGCGGCGTTGATCGTCCTCGTCGACCTCCTGTTCACCTACCGGGGCTACAACTCCAGTGGTATCTCCGCCGCGTTCCTGGGGGCCGTCATCTTCGCTGTCGTCGGCGCCGCCGCGCTGCTCCCGGGCTGGTGGCGGCTGCGCATCGGCCTGCGGCCGCCGAGACTGACGATCGGCCCGCACAGCCTGCGCGCGGAGTGCGGCGGCCAGCGCTACGAACGCGCCTGGCCGCAGGTCGCCCGCGCCGACGTCATCCGGCTGGGCCGCCGGGAGGTGCTGGCGGTCTGGCCGGCCCGGCCCACCGGGCCCTGGGGCGCCGGGCTGCCCCGGCCGGTTCGCCGGAACCCGAAGGGCCGTTACCGGTTCGCCTGGTACAACCCGGTGTTCAACTGCGACATCGTGATGGACATGGCACTGCTGCGGGGACGTCCGGCACGGGGTGTCTCCGCGGCGCTCGGCGAGGTCAGCGCCGCGACGGGCAGATCCGCCCCCGGACAGGATCCTCGTCGCGCCGGGCCCACCGGCGGGCCCACCCGCCCCGGGCCCGGCTGGTGACACCGACCGGGCTCGGATCGGCGCTCGGCGCGCCACGGGACACTCCGTCCTCGCGACTCACTGTGGTCATATATGCACGCAGTCGTGCCGAGGGGTAGTGCCACTTTTCGTCCGAAAAACCGTACCTAAGCCTCGGCACGATCTGGCCGCGTTCTGGCCGCGTTCTGGATGGACATCGGCGGGGCGGCGGCAGCGGTCACACAGGCGACAGCGGCCCCACAGGCAACAACGGTCACACAGGCGACAGCGGCCCCACAGGCAACAACGGTCACACAGGCGACAGCGGCCCCACAGGCAACAGCGGCCCCACGAAGCAGACCGGGTCGGGAGGCGGCGCAGACCGGGTCAGGAGGCGGCGCGGGTGGCCGCGGGGGCGTCGTCGGGGGTGAGGGAGGGCTCGTCGGGGGCGGAGAGGCTGAGCACGGCGTCGACGACGGCGGGCGAGGCGGACAGCTTGGCCTCCACCCCGCGCAGGCGCAGCGCGACGTTGGGCTCGATGTCGTCGCCGATCAGGTCCACATCCCCGACCACGGTGATCATCCGCGGGCCGACGACCTCCAGGCGCAGGCGGGTGACCCGGTCGACCTCGGGCAGCGCCAGCAGGGCCCGCAGCGTCGCCGCCCGCACCTGCGGGTCGGCCTCCTGCCCGATGAGGAACCGCCGGTTGCGGCTGATGAGCACGATGGCGACCACCCCGAGCAGCACCCCGACCAGGATCGAGCCGAGCGCGTCGAAGGCCGCCACGCCGGTGATCTGGTGCAGCGCCAGCCCGAGCGCCGCGATCACCACGCCGGCGAGGGCCGCCGAGTCCTCGGCGAAGACCGCGCGCAGCGTCGGGTCGGACGTCTCCACCACGTGCTCGATGACGTCCCGGTTCATCGACGCGGCCTCGGGCCTGGCCTGGCGCACCGACTGCAGGAACGAGGTCCCCTCGAGCAGGAACGACACCGCCAGCACGATGTAGCCGATCAGGTAGTCCCCGCCGGACTCGCCCGCGAACAGCTCCTGCACCCCGTGGGTGATCGAGACCGCACCCCCGGCGACGAACAGCCCCATGGCCGCGAACAACGCCCAGACGTACGCCTCGCGGCCGAACCCGAGGGGGTGACCCGGCTCCGGCGGGCGGCGCGAGCGGCGGTTGGCCATCACCAGGAAGACCTCGTTGCCGGTATCGGCCCAGGAGTGGGCGGCCTCGGCGACCATCGAGGCGGAGCCGGTGAGCAGGGCCGCCCCCGTCTTCGCGATCGCGATGACCAGGTTGGCCACGAAGGCGACGGCGACGGTGAGGCCGCTCTCGCTCTTGCCGGCGCCGCCGTCCTGCTGCAGCGGGATCGCGTCGCGCGCCTCGGGCGGCAGCTCGGCCGGGGCGGGTGGTGTCGTCAGGCTTTCGCTCACCGGCTCGCACTGCGCCGAGGCTGCCGGCGCCGCGGATGATGCCGGGATGGGCGGGGTGGCGGCAGGCGCGCCGTCGGTGTCAGCGGGCATGCCTTCGTCCTTAGCCCCGATGACCATGTTCTAACCCGACAAGGCCGGATGTGTCGCACGAATCGCCGCCGACGGCCGTGGTGTCGCTCAGGTGACCGGTCGGACGCCGTCCACCCGACGTGGGAACGAGCCGCGCGCTGTTAGCGTGCCCCGGTGGAAGCAACGGGCGGACGGGGCCTGCGGGTCGACGCGGCGCGCAACTACGAGCGGATCATCGCCGCGGCCGACCAGGCCTTCGAGGACGTCGGNCGGGCGGTGACGCTGGAGGAGGTGGCCCGGCGCGCCGGCGTCGGGGTCGCGACGGTGTACCGCCGGTTCCGCAACCGCGACCAGCTCCTGCGGGCCGTGTTCGACCACCTCGTCAGCACCGAGATCGTGCCCCGGCTGACCCGGGAGACCGACGACCCGTGGCACGACCTCGTCGGCGCGCTGGAGGCCACGGTGGCGGCGCTGGCCGGCCGGCAGGTGATCCTCGCCCTCGCCCGCGAGACCGACGCCTTTCACGTCGAGGGCGTGCACCGCTACCTGGAGTCGATGGAACGGCTGCTCGGCCGCGCCCGCGACGCCGGCGTGGTCCGTCCCGAGCTGGAGCGCCGGGACCTGTCCGCGGTCGTCGTGATGGCCCTGGCCACGGTGCGCCCCGAGGACCCGGCGGGCCTCGACCGCCGCCGCTACCTCGCGCTGCTCGTCGACGGGCTGCGCCCCGCCCCGCGCGTGCTGCCGCCCCCGGCCCCCGGCGGCCAGCAGACCTCCGCGGCAAGCTGACATGTCCTACCGTCTGGGTGTCCGGATGGTCGAGAGGGGACGTCGTGCGGCTTGGCAGCGCCGTTGTGTGTGGGGTCGCGCTGGTGGCACTGGCCGGATGTAGCTCGACCAAGGACGGGGCCGAGGCCGGGAAGGTCGCACCTGCCGTGGGTGCGCCCGTCACGGCGGACCCGTTCGGGACGTTCCGGCAGCGGACCGGGGTGGCCGCGTTCGTCGCCGCGTTCCGTACGACGTTCCCCGATCTGGCCGACGGCCGATCCGACGAGGCCATCGCATCGGACGTCACGCATGTCTGCCTGGACGACCTGCGGGATCCGACCACGGGTCGGCCTGCGCCCGACGGGGAGGCCGCCGCGCTGCGGCGCATACCGAGCAGGTTCGAGCGGAACGGAATCACGCCGGACACGGTCTCCGCCAGGCTGATCCTGGCCCTGGCCAGGGGCACGGCGTGCAGCCGGGTGCGCGTCATCGAGGAGTGGTAGGGCTCCTGCGGGCCGGCCCCGCCAGGCCCGCGCGTTGATCATCCATAATGGCTGCGATGACCCACGCCAGTCCTGCCGACCGCGGTCGACCCGTGACCACCTCGGCGGGCCGGTTCACCTCCGCGGTCGAGACCGCCTTGGACGCCGCCGCCGCGCTGCTCGCGGGAGCGGGCGCGCTGCTGGTGTGCGCGGGCGCCGGGATGGGCGTGGACTCGGGGCTGCCGGACTTCCGCGGCGACGCCGGCTTCTGGCGGGCCTACCCGCCGTACGAACGCCTCGGCCTGTCGTTCGTGGAGCTGGCCGACCCGGTGCACTTCCGCGACGATCCGACGCTGGCCTGGGGTTTCTACGGCCACCGCCTCGGCCTGTACCGGTCGACCGTTCCGCACGAGGGTTTCGCCGTGCTGCGCCGGTGGGGTGCGCGGCTGCCCGGCGGCCTGCACGTGTTCACCTCCAACGTGGACGGCCAGTTCCAGCGGGCCGGCATCGACGCGGTGGCGGAGGTCCACGGTTCCCTTCATCATCTCCAGTGCGTCCGGCCGTGCGACGGGCGGATCTGGCCGGCCGACGGGGTCACGGTGGACGTCGACCCGGGCACGATGCGCGCCGACGAGCCGCTGCCACGCTGCGCCGCGTGCGGGGAGCTGGCGCGGCCGAACATCCTCATGTTCGGTGACGGCTCCTGGCTGAGCTCGCGCACCGACGCCGCGCTGCACTCCTGCGAGTCCTGGCTGGCCGCAGTGACGGCGCGTGGCGGGGCCGGCCCGCTGGTGGTGGTCGAGATCGGCGCGGGCACGGCGGTGCCCACCGTGCGGCGCACCGCCGAGTCCGTCGCCGACGGCCGCCTGATCCGCATCAATCCCACGCAGCCGGCGATCCGCCCCGGGGCGGGGGTCTCCCTGCCGCTCGGCGCCCTGGCCGCCCTGACCGCTCTCGACGCTCGGTTGTCCTGAGCCGGGTTGCGAAGGTAGCCGTACGATGACGGCGGCACGTGCAACGCCCTCGGCCCGACGTGATCGCCCCGGTNGTGACCCCGCCCCGCAGTCGGACCACCGACCCGGCCAGCCGTGCCCGTCGGGCGCTCGACCACCTCGGCGGCGGCTNCCGGGTGGGCCACTGGAGAGCCAACAGTCGAGGTAGGCGATGTCAGCCACCCCAAGGATCGGCGTGATCGGTGGCGGCGCGTCCGCGGTCTGCCTTCTCGACGCGCTGGCCCAGCAGCAGGACCTTCCCGCCGGGGCACTGACGGTCTTCGACGGCGGGCGACACCTGTGGCGTGGTCGCCCCTATCAGCCCGATCTGGACGCGATGCGGGTCAACGCGATACCGCAGGACATGTCGGTACGGGCGGGNGACGACGGCCATCTCGCCGCCTGGCTCGCCACCCGTAGGCTCTTCGTCGACACCGAGCCGTCGTTCCTCGATCCCATCTCCGGCGCGCAGTTCATCCCGCGGGCGCTGTTCGGCGACTACCTGGAGCAGTCCGCCGGGGCGGCGCTGGTGACGCTGGCCGGCCGCGGCTGGCGCGTCGAACTGAAGCGGCGGATGGTGCATCGCGTCGTGTCGACCCGCCACGGACTGATCCTGCGCGCCGCGGACGGCGAGGATCACGAGGTCGACTACGCCGTCCTCGCCCCCGGCGCGGGACGACCCGCCGACCCGTACGGGCTGGCCGGTTGCGCCGGGTTCGTGCGCGATCCCTACCCGGCCGCCGAGATGCTGGCTTCGATCCGCCGCGACGACGACCTGGCCGCGATCGGCAGCGGGCTGACCGCGGTCGACGTGGCCCTCGCCCTGGCCGCCCGCGGTCACACCGGCAGGATTGAGTTGCATTCCCGGCAGGCGGTCCTGCCCGCCGTGCGGCAGCGGCCCACCAGGTTCACGCCGCGCCACGTCACCGCGGCGCGGTTGCGGGCGCTGGCCGCCTCGGGTCGATCACTGCCCCTGGCCGATCTGATCACCATGATCGGCGACGAGCTCGCGGCGGCGGGCGAGGACGTCGACGCCGTACGGACGGAGCTCGACGCCACGCGCCGGGAGGAGCCCACGCACCGGCTGCGCCGGCAGCTCGGCGAGGTCAACGCACCGGGCGGCCCGCTGCGCCTCCTGCAGCAGATCATGCCCGACGTCGGACCGGATGTCTGGCCGCTGCTGCCCGAGCACGACAAGGACCGCCTGCTGACCGAGCACCACCGCGCCCTCATGAGCCTGTGCTGCCNGATGCCGCCCGCCAGCGCCGCCGCGCTGCTGCACCTGCTGGAATCCGGGCAGCTCGAGCTGATCGGAGGACTCCGGCGCATCGTGCCGGGCGCGGGCGGCTTCGTGGCGAGCACCGCCCGCGGCGAGCATCGGGCGGTCGTCGTCGTCAACGCCGTCAACGGCCGCCTCGGCGGCGTCAGCGACCTCGCCCCTCCGATGCTGGCGTCGCTGGTGGACGCCGGCCTGGCCGAGCGACATCCGCGCGGCGGGTTCTGTCTCGAGCGGGCCACCAGCCGCCTGACGGTGAACGCACGCCCGGACCGGCGGCTGTACGCGCTCGGGGATCTCGCGATGGGCAGTCTCTTCTTCACCTTCGGCATCCAGTCCCTGGTGGACCGGGCCGTCGATATCGTCACCTNGATCCGGGCGGACATCGTGCACAGGGCACGCCGCCCCTTCCGCCACGCCGGGCGCGACGTCCTGCAACCGATCTGACCCGCGTTCCACNCCGGGCACGATCCACCCAGGCTCGTTCTCCTCGTCCTGCTCCGCCGTCTCGTCATGACCACAGATCGGCAGGAGCTCAGTCGGCGCGAGCGGCCTCCAGGGCAAGCCGCCGGATCTCCTCGACCACCTCGTTGGAAGGAGGTGGCAGGTGATCCGGGCTTTCCGGAGACACCTGGGGCAGGTACCGGGCGATCCACTTCTGCTCGGGATCCGTGCGCCGCTTCCAGTTCCTGACCGTGACGCGCCGGGCTGCCGCCAGGACCTCGGGATGTTCCCGGACGTGCTGGGCGAGAAAGGTCAGTTCAAGCTTGATGAAGCTGAAGAAGTAGCCGCGGTCCCGGGTGGAGTCCAGTTCCAGCCGGCGCAGCACCGCGTCACAGGCACGCGCGTCCCCGACCGCGATAAGCGCGAACAGCGCCGCCACCTGCGTCTGCTCGCTCCTCACTGCCAGGGCGTCGACGAGCCTCTCCGTACACGATGCGTCTCCGCGCTCAGCCAAAGCCGCAATGCTCGCCAGGCGAACACTCAATGACCTGTGGTCGACATAGGGAGTGAACAGGCCGACGTCGAGCGGCCCCGTTCCGTTGGCCAGAGCGAAAAGATAAAGGTCCAGACTNCCCCCGCGGGCGTCTGCCAGGGAGTCGACAAGAATCTGTTCCGCCTCACCTCCCCAGGCGGCCAGCAGAAGTGCTGCCACCCCAGGAACCAGCAAGCTCCGCGACCTCAGAAGTCCGGCGATCGGAGCAAGAGGAAGATGGCTGCATTTCTTCGTCTTCATGGCGGCGAGGAGGGCGACCTGGCGGGCCTCGGCACGCTCGACCAGCAGAGTGCGATAGAGTAGATCACATGCCTGCCGGCATCCTTGGGCACCGAGTTCACCAATCTTCCGCACTCGGCTTTCAAACTCCTGATCCGACAGGGATTCAAGATACCCAGACTCAAATACCTCGCGATCGGCAGAACTCTCGCCGTCCGACATCAGTCGATTCCGATCCTTGAAGATAGTTCATCGACAACTCCACACAGGAGAGGAGCATGCCAGGTCGTCACCCCGCCGACGGTCTGGACAGTGAACACCGTCTTCGTGCCGTCGGCGTCGGTGTGGGTGAGCCGCTCGGAGCCGCCNTGACNCCCGAGCGGAAAGCCTGGCATGAAGATCGAGCCGGAACACCAAATCGGCCATCGGTCGCCGCCTGCACGAGTCGTCAGATCCTTGCTCGTCACGCCCGACCTCGGCGGACTCCACTCACATCGACTCCCCGTGTTCGATCAACCATCTTTCATCCTCGTACTCCGGCGGCAGTGCAGCGTCATCCGGATCGAGTCCGATCCGCTCGAGAGCATCGAACCACCTAACGCGAACGGAGTCTGGCAGTCGTGCGCCGCACCACGGGCAGTATGCGATACCTACCCCGGATGAACCGCCATCATGAATCCAAATCCCGTACTCCTGATACTTCGGCGTGAAGCCAACGAGGACGTCCGGGCAGTCCTGTGGCTCCACATGACCATCCTCACAGATGAAGGTGACCTGTCCATGCATGTCGGCGCAACAGTGTGGGCCGTTATGGCCGATCGGCACACTTTTCATACTCGACCAGTCCACGTTTTCATTTTACACCTGCCCGCTTGCGAGAATTTCTCTGGAGGTCGTTCACCACGTCATCCACGAAGCCGTGCCTCCCAGCATGCGGGCAGCACTGGTTCGTTGCACAGCCCCTTGAGGACGGTCTGGAGGAAGCCCGACCACGACTGCACCCGTCGCGCCGGGATCGGCACTTGGACTAGACTCAATCTGCATCGAGATGGCGAGACTCCCACGGTGCAGGATCTCGCGCCCTTCGCGAAGCGGCNTAAGTCGTCTCGTCAATGATGAAATATATTGTGAACCGCCGCCCGAGCCAGGACTTTTCCAGTTTGACGGAGAAGGTGTCCTCGGCAAACATTCTCACGAATTTGATCACATGCTCAGGTCGGACGTCGTCGATGGTATATCCCTCGAGCAGCATTCGCGNGCTTCCAGGTTTCGTCAGATACCAGATCGACAGGAAGCAGTCATCGTCTCTGTCGACCTCGATATCCACCAGGTTCGGGCTCGCGCCGGGCAGCTTCCACGAGATGGCGACGTTCTCCGGAATCGCTTCTCTTAGATCTACTACTATCTGCGGCACTTTCATCGTGTGGGGCTCCAGAATCCGGGTTTCGGCCTGTGAGCTGGCCTTTTGCGGTTGAGGTGATCCTCCGCGGGAGGGGTCAGGCGGCGTTACGGTACTCGTTGATCAATCCGCCGAGGATGCGGGTGCGCCGGACGGTGGAATTCGACGTCGGGGCGACCACGGGTGACGAGTCGGGTGGGTGCTGGCTGAGGGAGCGGTGAGGCCGATGGGTGTTGAAATACTCGGCGTAGCTGTCGAGGACCGATGTCAGGTGCCGTTCGGAGACGATCAGGAGTCTGTCGGTGCACTCACGGCGGGCGGTGCCGACCCAGCGTTCCGCGATCGCATTCGCCTGTGGGGCTTNCGGGGGNGTGCGTACCACGTCGATACCGGCCCCGGTGAAGACTGCATCGAACGAAGCTGTGAACTTCGTATCGCGGTCACGGAGGAGAAACCGGGTGAGTCCCACCGCGTGGTGTAGATCGGGATCGGCTGGTTGATCGTCCGGGGTGGGGTGTGTCGCTCCGGGACAAAGACGGCCACCGCGTGTAGCTCTGTGTGAACCGACCAAAGTTCCACGGAGAGGACACACGCGATGGCCTTGGATGATTCTGCCCTATCCGGTCTGCTGGAGCTGCTGCGGCATACCGATGCTGGTCAGGTGATGCGGGAGCTGCTGCGGTTCGGTCTGCAGGCGCTCGTGGACGCGGAAGCCGACGCGCACGTCGGCGCGGCCCGTTACGAACGGTCGGCAGCCCGGACCACGCAGCGCAACGGCTCCCGGGAACGGACCGTGTCGACGACCGCCGGGGACCTGACGGTGAAGATCCCGA
>NZ_LJJX01000081.1:0-23121 GCF_001421075.1 Frankia sp. CpI1-P
CACGAGACCCTCGCCGCCGCCCGCGCCGAGCAGGCCACCGACACCTGGAAGACCAGGTACGCCCTGCGCGCCGGGATCGAGGGCACCATCAACCAGGCCCTCGACGTCACCGGTCTGCGCAACGCCCGCTACCGCGGCCTGCCCAAGACCCGCCTCCAACACGCCTTCTCCGCCACCGCGGTCAACATCATCCGCCTCGACGCCCACGGGAACCCCGACCAACCGGCCTTCACACCCCGCACCAGCAGACTCACCCGCCTCAGCCACCAACTCGCAACCCAAACCCCGAATTAAGCAGCAGAGTCGGCGGAGGGCGCAAAGCCGGCCGGTGGCCTTCTTCGCCACCGGGCCGGGCCGGCGGGCAGTAGCGTTGGCAACTGTGTCCTCGCCTAGAGAACCCGGTCCGGTCGGCGCCGCCGCGGTGAGGTCGGCCCTGCCGGCATCCTCCTATCCGATCGAGCGGANTCGGCTCGACAACGGCCTGCGGGTCCTGCTCGCTCCCGACCGCACGGCGCCGGTGGTGGCCGTCTCCGTGCACTACGACGTGGGCTTCCGGTCCGAGCCCGAAGGCCGCACCGGTTTCGCTCACCTGTTCGAGCACCTGATGTTCCAGGGCAGCGCGAACGTGGGGAAGGCGGAACATCCCAAGCACGTCCAGGCCGCCGGTGGAATCTTCAACGGCTCCACGCACCCCGACTACACGGACTATTTCGAGCTGCTGCCGGCCGGGGCGCTCGAACTGGCCCTGTTCCTCGAGGCGGACCGGATGCGGGCGCCCAAGATCACCCGGCAGAACCTCGACAACCAGATCGCCGTGGTGCAGGAGGAGATCCGGGTCAACGTCCTCAACCGGCCGTACGGCGGATTTCCCTGGATCAAACTGCCGCCGGTGGCGTTCGACACCTTTCCCAACGCGCACAACGGCTACGGGGATTTCTCCGAGTTGGCGGCGGCCAGCCTCGACGACGCGGAGGACTTCTTCGACAAGTACTACGCCCCCGGTAACGCCGTGCTTACCATCGTCGGCGACTTCGACTCCGGCGAGGCGCTGACCTTCGTCAACCGGTACTTCGGCGACATCCCCGCCCGCGCGGTGCCGCCGCGGGCGAGCTTCGCGGAGCCGGTGCCCGCGGCGGAGCGCCGGGCGGTCCTCACCGACCCGCTCGCTCCCNGCGCGGCGCTCGCGGTCGGCTACCGCGTCCCCGACCCGATCGCCGACCTGCCCNCCTACCTCGCCTACTACCTGCTGACCGAGGTGCTCAGCGACGGCGATGCCAGCCGTCTGGAGCGCCGTCTGGTCCAGAAGGACCGCTCGGTGATCGGGGTCAGCACCTACCTGGGCGCGTTCGGCAATCCGTTCGACCAGCGCGACCCGCTGTTGCTCACTCTGGAGGCCCGCCAGTCCGAGGAGTCCAGCGCCGACGTGGTCCTCGCGGCCGTCGACGAGGAGCTCGCCNGGCTCGCGGGGGACGGACTGGAGGACGGCGAGCTGGAGCGGGTGCAGGCCCGGGTGGCCTCCTCGCTGCTGCGCGAGGCCGACGACGCCCTCGGCCGTGGGCTGGCCATGGCCGTGCACGAGCTGCACCGCGGCCGGCCCGAGCTGGTGAACGAACTGCCGGCGGAGCTGTCGGCCGTCACCGGCGCGGCGGTCGCCGCCGCCGCCGGTTCCCTGCTCGACCAGGGCCGTTCGGTCCTGGAGCTGCATGCCGGCGCCGCCTCATGATCGGGAGTGCTGTGACCTCGACATCGACGAACTCCGCGCGTTCGGCGCCGCCGGCGGCCACCGCCACCCCGGCCGCCCCGGCGGGCGTGATCCCCGCCGTCCGGCCGACCGAGCCGGCGGCGCTGCCCGCCGTCACCGACCGCACCCTCGCCAACGGCCTGCGGGTGCTGGTGGTGCAGCGGGGCAGCGTGCCGATCGTCGAGGTGCGGCTGCGCATCCCGTTCGCCGGGCGCGGGCCCGTGTACCAGGCCCGCGCCGAGGTGCTGGCGGAGACCCTGTTCACCGGGTCGCGGCGGCTCAACCGGGTGGGGCTCGCCACGGAGGTCCAGCGCCTCGGCGGCTCGCTGTCGACGGGGGTCGACAGCGACCGGCTCGCCGTCGTCGGCTCCGCGCTCGCGGCGAACCTCGAGCCGCTGCTGGAGATCATGGCCGACGTGCTGCTCGGCGCCACCTTTCCCGACGACGAGGTCGCCGGCGAGCGCGACCGGATCGTCGAGGACACCGCGGTCGCCCGTAGCCAGCCCGCCGTGATCGCCCGCGAGGCCCTGCTCGAGCGGCTGTTCGGCGACCACCCCTACGCCACCGCCATCCCCGACCCGGACGTGGTCGGGCAGGTCGGCGCGGCGGACGTGCGCGGCCTGCACGCCGAACGGGTCTCGCCGGCGGGGGCCATCCTCACCCTCGTCGGCGACGTGTCGCCCGAGCGGGCGCTGGCGGCGGTCACCGCGGCGCTCGGGGACTGGTCGGGGCGGCCCGCGTCGAGCGCACCGCCGCTACCCGAGCTGCACCGCGGCCCGATCGTCATCGTGGACCGCCCCGGCGCGGTGCAGACGAACATCCGCCTCGGCGGGGCAGCCCTGGACCGGTCCGCCCCCGGTTACCCGGCGCAGCGGCTGGCCAGCACGATCTTCGGTGGGTACTTCAGCTCCCGGCTGGTCAACAACATCCGCGAGGACAAGGGCTACACGTACTCGCCGCGCAGCTCGATCGACCACTACCAGGTCGGATCGCGCTTCACCGTCGCCGCGGACGTCGCCACCGAGGTGACCGGCCCGGCCCTGCTGGAGATCCTCTACGAGCTCGGGCGGCTGGCGGTGCTCCCGCCGACGCAGGACGAGCTCGACGCGGCCCGCCAGTACGCCGTCGGCACGCTCGCCATCGGCAGCGCCACCGCCGCGGGGCTCGCCTCGACGCTGTCCGCGCTGGCCGGCGTCGGCATCGGCGTGGAGTACCTGCGCGACCACCCGCGGGCGCTGGCCGAGGTGACGGCCGCCGACGTTCAGGCCGTCGCGGCCGACCTGCTGGCGCCCACCGGACTGATCACGGTGCTCGTCGGCGACAAGGCCAAGATCGTCCGGGCGGTGGGGGCCCTCGGGCTGATCGAGTCCTGACGCGGTTCGCCGAGCCCCGGTCGGGCGAGGCGCGCCAGCCTGCCGGGCGGCGCTGAGCGCTCGCCCGACCGGCGTCGCGTCAGCGCCGGCCGGAGGTGGACCGCGGCGGCGTCGGGCGAGGCGCGCCCCCGCCCGACCCCGGTCCCGGCGTCGCGCCCGCGGGGCCCCCGCCACCATGCCCCGGACCGCCGCCGCCAGGACCGCCGCCGGCCGGGCCCCGGCCACCGAGCTCGCCCGGAAGCACCGCTCGCGGGTCGCCGACCGAATCGACGACCTGTCGGGCCAGGTCATGGACGCGACGGCCCATGCCTCGGGCCGTGCGCCGCAACCTCTCGAACGCCTCCCGCGGCCGGATCTGATTGCGTTCCGCCAGCACGCCGATGGCCTGTTCGACGATCACCCGGGACGCCAGGGCGTGCTCGAGCTGGACGACGGACAGCCGGAGCTGCTCGATCTCCCCAAGGTCACGCTCCGCTCGGCGTGGGCGGCCGGGTGGGGCGAGGTCCTCGGCCAGCAGGTCGGCGAGAACCATCGCGGAGATGAGATCACCGACCGGGCGGACCTCCGCCCCCGGACCCTCCACGACCCAACCGGCGGGCGTCCGCCGCAGCCGCATGTCCGCGGTCGAACGCCGGGAGACGGCCGGAGCGGGTTTGGCGGCACCGGTCCCCGCGGCACCGGTCCCCGCGGCACCGGTCCCCGCGGCGCCGGTCCCCGCCGGGCCGGTGCCGCCGCCGGGCGCGGGCGGCGGAGCCGGTCGCGGCGGACCGGCCCGGCCGGGCGGTCCGGGGCGGACCCCCCGCGCGAGGGCCTGGGGCGTCGGCACCCGGCCAGGTGGCCGCGGGGGGGTCGGTGGGACCGCGGCGGGCTCCGGCCCGTCCACGGGCCCCGGCGGCGCACTCCCGGGCGGTCGGGAGGTGCCGGCCGGTGGCGGCGGGGACGTCGCGGCAGGACCGTGAGCCCCTTGCTCGCCCGCCGGCCCCTCGGCGCCTCTCGGCCCCTCGGCGTGCGTCGGCCCCTCGGCGTGCGTCGGCCCCTCGCCGCCTGGTGACCCTTCGCCGCTGGGTGCTGCGGCTGTGCTGGGTGCCGCGGCACCGGGCCGGGCCGCAGGTGCCGCCTGGGCCGGACGTTCCTCGTCCGGTGTGCCGACCAAGGCGTGGTCGCCGGAGCCGCCGGCCTCCCGGGAGTGATCGCCGGGCCGCGGTCCGTTGGGCGAGACGGCCGGCGGGGGTGGCGAGGGGATGTCGCCCGTGGCCGCGAGGGCGTCCGCGATTGCCCGGACCAGGGCCAGTGTGTCGGCTGACACGCTCACCTCACCGTGGTCCAGACCGACGAGAAAACCGAGTAGTCGGCCGTCCGTGGGGATCACCGGCATCGCGAGATAGCTGTGCACCCCCAGTTGGCGATGCTCGGCCGTGTCGGCCGCGGGATGCCCCGGGCCGACTCCGGTCGCCGCCGCGGGCGCACCGTCGAGCATGCGGGCGATGACGCTGTCCGCCCGGGGATAGTGGGTTCCCTCGCCGAGATCGGCGAAGGTTCCGGTCACACGGAGATAGCTCGCAGTCGTCGCAGATACCACGACGAAACAGGCTGTCTCCATCCGGTCCAGGGCGCGAACGGCCCGCAGCGCGGCATCGACGGTGCTCCACGCCTGTTCTGAAGGTGCTGACGACACAGGCCGAACTCTCCCACAAACTTCACGGGCAGTGACGGACACCGTCCCACGAGCCGGNCGCGTGTGCGGTGGGAAGGTAAGAAATCNCGGGATGTCGTTGCTCTACGTATCCGTTATGCGGCAGAAGTGACCTTCTCAGTGACCTGGCGGACGCTAGGGTTCGTCATCACAGTGCCATCGGGAAAGAGCACGGTCGGTACGGTCGCGTTCCCGTTGTTCGCATCGCGGACAAGTTGCTCTGCTGTCGGGTCGTTCTCGATATCAACGGTCCTGTACTCCAGCCCGGCGCGGTCGAGTTGGCTCTTCAGCCGAACGCAGTAGCCGCACCAGGAAGTCGTGTAGATCGTGAGCACGAAAGGGCCTCCAAGCCACTGGGACGCAACGGTCGGTGTAACAGCGTCGTGCCTGCGACGCTTCCCGGCGCGGGTGGGGACTACCGTGTCGGGGGATGTCCGGATCGCCTGGCCCCGCCGCGCGGGCCGCCGCCTCCCCCGGGGCCGGGGACCTGCTGGCCCAGCTCGATCCCGAGCAACGGGCCGCGGCTGACGCCCCCCTGGGACCGGTCTGCATCCTCGCCGGTGCTGGTACGGNCAAGACGCGCACCATCACGCACAGAATCGCCCACATGGTCGTGGACCGGGGGGTTGGCCCCGGCCAGATCCTCGCCGTGAGCTTCACGACCAGGGCGGCGGGNGAGCTGCGCGGCCGGTTGCGGGCCATGGGTGTGCCCGGTGTGCAGGCACGCACGTTCCATTCGGCGGCCCTGCGGCAGTTGCAGCACTTCTGGCCGGCCGTGGCCGGCGGACCGCTGCCCCGACTCGAGTCCAGCAAGATCCCCAACATGGTGCGCGCCGCGGGGCGCCTGCGGCTGAGCCCGGACCGCGCCGAGCTGCGGGACCTGACCGCCGAGGTCGAGTGGGCCAAGGCCAGCCTCGTCGCGCCCGCGGACTACGCCCGGCTGGCGGCGGCCGGCGGCCGGGAGACCGCCACCCCGGCGCAGACCGTCGCCCGGCTCTACGCCGCGTACGAGGAGGTCAAGCGGGAGGCCGGCGTCGTCGACATGGAGGATCTGCTGCTGCTCACCGCGGCCATGATCGAGGAGCACGACTGGGTCGCCACCGAGGTCCGCTCCCGGTACCGCCACCTCGTCGTCGACGAGTACCAGGACGTCAACGCGTTGCAGCAGCGCGTGCTCGAGGCCTGGCTCGGTGAGCGCGACAGCCTCTGCGTCGTCGGTGATCCGCACCAGACCATCTACTCGTTCGCCGGTGCCTCGCCTCGCTACCTGCTCGACTTCCCCCGCCGCCACCCGGACGCGGCGGTCGTCCGGCTCGTGCGGGACTACCGGTCGACCCCGCAGGTCGTGGGGCTGGCGAACCGGCTCGTGCAGGCCGCGCCCGGCACGAGGCTCGTCGCCGCGGCGCCCGACGGCCCGCCGCCGGTCTGGCTGGAGTGCGACAGCGAGGCGGACGAGGCCGCCGCCGTCGCCAGCCGCATCCGCACGCTGATCGCCCGCGGGACGCCGGCCAGCCGCATCGCCGTGCTGTACCGGATCAACGCCCAGTCCGAGGCCTACGAGGCCGCGATCGGCGCGGCCGGCGTCGCCTACCTCGTCCGCGGCGGCGAGAAGTTCTTCGCCCGGCCCGAGGTGGTCGCGGCGCTGCGGCTGTTGCGGGCCGCCCTGCGCTCGGCCGACACCGACCGGCCCGCCGGGCTCGCCGACACCGTCGCGGACATCCTCGGCGCGTTGCACTGGCGGGCGGATCGGCCGTCGGCCGGGTCCGGCGCGGAGCGGGAGCAGTGGGAGAACCTCGCCGCCCTGCACCGCCTCGCCGTCGACCTCGCCGCCCGTTCCCCGCAGGCGGGCCTCGCCGAGTTCGTCGCCGAGCTCGGCGATCGCGTCACCCACGAGCACCAGCCCACCGTGGAGGGGGTGACGCTGTCCACGCTGCACGCCGCGAAGGGCCTGGAATGGGACGCGGTGTTCCTCGTGGGGCTGACCGACGGCACGCTGCCGCTCGTCCACGCGAAGACCGCCGAGCAGATCGCCGAGGAACGCCGCCTGCTCTACGTGGGCGTGACGCGGGCCCGTACTCACCTCGTGTTGTCCTGGGCCTTGGCCCGTGCCGACGGCCGGCGCTCGCGGCGCCCGTCCCGCTTCCTCGACGATCTGCGGCCGGCGCGCCGTGGCCTCGTCCCGGCCGCCGGCGGGCGGGGTGGCCCCGGGGCCGGCGGACTGAAGGGGCCTGGCAGTCCAGCGGGGACTGGCACCACAGGGGGGGCCGGCGGCGCGGCGGGGCGCCAGGGGGCGACGGAGGAGACCGGCGCCGGCGGCGGGCCGGGCCGGGGACGCTCGGCGGTGCGCTGCCGGGTCTGCGGGCGGGCCCTGACCGGCGCCCAGGCCAGGATCGGGCGCTGCGAGGGCTGCCCCGGCGACGTCGACGCGGCGCTGTACGAGCGGCTGCGGGCGTGGCGCGCGGCCACCGCGCGGGAGCTGCACATGCCCGTCTTTGTGATCTTCACCGACGCGACTCTGCAGGCGCTCGCCGAATGCCGGCCGCGCTCGGTCCCGGAGCTCGTCCGGATCCCCGGGATCGGCCAGGCCAAGCTCGACCGCTACGGGCAGGCGGTGCTCGACCTCGTCGCCGGGCGCACCCCGCCGACGCCCACACACGAGCCCTCGTAACTGCGGGTGTCCGACACGCGACACAGAAAATACGTTGAGGTTCGCGTGGCGACCTTCTACCGTTACCCACGACGCCCGACGCAGGCCCTGGAACGGCTGCGCTCCATGGCTTCCCGAGAAGGAGGTGATCTCGCTGTGCTCAGCATCGTGATGGACCAGGCCGGCACCGAGATCGCCCGTCCCCGGGGATATCGGCCCGGCCCGTCGGCCAGCGGTGCCGTCGAGCCCGTGCCGGCCGTCGTCGAGGCGTCCGTCGTTCTCGGCCAAGCCGCCCCCGGTAAAGCCGCCCTCGGCAGCCCAGCTCTCGGCCTAGGTGTTCTCGGCGCGGTCGGCCGTCTCGGCCGGTCCGGCGTGGTCAGCACGGTCGGCGCCCTCTTCGTGGCGGACGTCCGTGTGCTGGCGGCCTGCCATGGCACCGAGGCCCAGGGGACGGGTGCGCCCGCCGCCGGCGTCTCGGGCACGGTCCTCGGCCTGGGCGGGTTCACCGCGATCGCCGATCGTCCGGCCGGCGAGCCGACGCGTCGGCTCGCCATGTCCGGGAACCCGGCGTCGTCCTGGAACACGGCCTCCGCCGCGGCCCAGGCGTCCGAGCACGCAGACCGTCACCTCATCTCGGGATCCGCTCGCGATCCGCTCCCGGACTAGTTCCGCGGAGCCGACGCCGAGGCCGCGATCCCCATGGGGATCGCGGCCTTTGTCGTTTTGCTCCTTCTATCCGCTCGAAGACCTACCCGTGTCGGAGGTGACACCGGTGTTCGATCACTCGATCGTCTCCCGGATCGAGCGGGATCGGCTGGTCCTGCCCTGCTGGGACGTCGATCCTGAGATGTTCTTCGCTGAGTCCCCGGCGGACGTGGAGACCGCCAAGGCGGTCTGCCGTACCTGCCCGGTCCGGGTGGCGTGCCTGGCCGCGGCCCTCGACCGGGCCGAGCCGTGGGGGGTGTGGGGTGGCGAGCTGGTCGTGACCGGCACCGTCGTCCCCCGCAAGCGGCCCCGCGGCCGGCCGCGCAAGGTCCGCCCGGAGGAGGTCGCGGCCTGACGGGCGCGGCGGGCGGGACACCGGTTTGTCGGCGTCCCGCCCGCCGCCGTTGGCCGTTGATTTCTTTCAGTGCTCCCGTCGGCACCGGTACTGTTCCGGCGTGCCCAGCAGCGAGCGTGTATATCCGATGTCGACCGGAACGGGAACGGCGCCGGGGGTGGCGCCGGAACCGGTCGGGTCCGACGACCTGTCTCTCGCCGTCGCCGCCCTCACCAGCCCCGACCTGGCCGAGATCGTGGACCTCGCCGCCTGGGTGGATGCCGGCTGGCTCTACGTGGCCAACGCCGACGGCTCGGCCCGGCTGCCGGTGACCGATCCGGACGGCCCCTGGGAGGTCCGCTTCGGGCGGCATCCGCTGGCCTGCCAGGACCCGATGCACGGGGTGCCCCTGGCCGCGGCGCTGGCGGATCCGTCGCCGCCGAACGAACGCGACGCCTACCCCTTCGCCGGTCGCCGGCTGCTGTCCGCGTTCGGGGACGCGACCCGGTCGCCCGACCTGATCGTCGTGCACACCCCGCGGCACTACTGGCCCGAGCGCGGCGGGCACCTCGGCGAGCACGGCTCGCTCAACGCCGGCCAGTCCCGAGCCCCGCTGGTGCTGTCCGGCCCCGGCGTGCGCGTNCGGGGGCTGCGGCCCGGCGCGGCGCGGATCATCGACGTCGCACCCACCCTCGCCGCGCTGGCCGGCGTCACCCTGCCCGACGCCGAGGGCACGCCGCTGACCCAGCTCGCCGGTCCGGGCGCGCGCCACGTCGTCGGCCTGCTGTGGGATGGCGCGAACAGCAACGACCTGCTGCACCTAGCCCAGACCGGCGAACTGCCGAACGTCGCCCGCCTGCTGGCCGAGGGGACCGCGCTGACCGGTGGGGCGATCGCCGAGTTCCCCAGCGTGACGCTGACCAATCACACGTCGGCGCTGACCGGTGTCGGGCCGGGCCGGCACGGCATCCTCCACAACGTCTACTTCGACCGGGCCACCGGCCGCCAGGTGATCGTCAACGACGTGAAGACCTGGCACGCCGCCTGCGAGCAGCTCCGCGACGGCGTCGAGACGCTCTTCGAGGCCATCGCCCGCCAGCGCCCCGGCGCGGTCAGCGCCTGCGTGAACGAGCCCGTCGACCGGGGCGCGCACTACTCGACGTTCGGCCTGGTCCGGGCGGCCGGCAACGCCGGTGGAGCCGGCGACATGGGCGACTACCTGCCGCCGGCCGAGGGCGACCCGCACGCCAGCGCGCGCTGGGTCCAGGAGAGCTCCGACTACGCCTGGTCCACCCGGGTGGACGCGCTGGGCTTCGCCCAGGTCATCCAGCTCTGGGCGCCGGGCACTACCCCACCCGACGTCATGTGGTGGAACACCACGGTCACCGACACCGGCCATCACGGCGGCGGTCCCTACTCGGAACAGTCCCGCGCCGCGCTGCGGGACGCAGATGCCCGCCTCGGTGGCTTCCTCGATCTGCTCGCCGNGCGTGGCCTGCTGGCCGAGACCGCGATCCTGCTGACCGCCGACCACGGCTCGGAGGCGGCGGACCCGGCCTGCCGCGGCGACTGGGGCGACGCCCTGCGCGCCGCCGGGGTCCGGTTCCGCGACGAGGGCTACGGCTTCCTCTACCTCGGCGAGTCCGCTCTCGACGGTCTCACCCCGGACGCGATGTAGGTCGGTCGGGTGACCAGGCTCCGCAGAACCGCAGCTAGCGACGCTGGCGTGAGGGTCAGTCTTCGGCAGTGATCGAGTCCGAGGGCGTCTCGTCCCGGGGGATCTGGCGAGGGGGAGCTGCCCGTGCCCGGCCCGCGGCGCGACGGGGGCCGGGCGCTGCGGATGCGCCTGGGGGGTCGGTCGCGGGGGAGACGGCGGTCCTGGCGGCGCGCCGTGATGACCGGGCCGGCCGGCTCGTCTCGTCGGGTTCGGCCTGCGTGGGTACCGCGTCGGCTACGGGAATGGGCTGAGGCACCGGATCGCCGGCAGGCTTCGTGGCGCGCGTGGCCGCCGGGGCGCGTCGCGGCGCGCCGCCCTTCGTCGCCGCCTTGGTCGGTCGGTCGATCCGTTGATCGGCCCGCACCTTCGTGGCTGGCTCCGGCTTCGTGGCTGGTTCAGCCTTTGTGGCTGGTTCAGCCTTTGTGGCCGGTTCGGGCTGTGTGACCGGTTCGGGCTGTGTGACCGGTTCGGGCTTCGTGGTCCGCGCCGGCTTTGCGGCTCGCCCTGGCTTCGGGGTCTTCGCGGTCCTGGAGGTTCGGCGGGTGCGGCCGGCGGTCGGGGCCCCGGGCAGCACGACCGGGCCCGGCAGCGGCCGGATGACCCCGGCCTCGTCCCGGACCGCCAGGACGGGCAGTGTCCGGTCCGGGTGGTTGGCCTCCTCGGCGGCCAGGGCGGCCGCGGAATCGGGCTCGGCGAACCCCGGCTGCCAGCGTTCCATCTCGGCGCGGAAGTGGCCGGTGCTGCCGAGCTGGCAGAGGATCCCGATCGCGCCGAGGGTGACCCGGTGGATGAGCAGGTACGACGGCGGGAGGTTGAGCTGGCGGCCGAGCTGCGCCGCGGCGGAGCGCCAGTCGCTCAGGCGTGCCGCCTCCTTGCGCAGCCAGGCTCGGGAGAAGGTGAACTCCTGCTCGGCGATCGGCGCCAGCATCGGCGCGAGGTAGTCGAGCAGGTCGTCGGCGTCGATCTCGGCGGACGGGGGAATGAACCCCTCGTCGCGCAGGCCGGCGGCCACCGCCTCCGCGTCGCCGGCCAGGGTCTGGCGGGCCAGCCGGCCGATCGGGGCGGGAAGCCCTCCAGGCAGGCGGTTCACGGCGCCGAAGTCCAACACGCCGAGCCGGCCGTCGGGCAGCAGGCGGAAGTTCCCCGGATGAGGGTCGGCGTGCAGCAGGCCGGCGCGCCCGGGACACGAGTAGAGGAACCGCACGAGCAGCAGGCCGGCGGCGTCGCGCTGCTCGGTGGAGCCGTCGGCGATGATGGCGGACAGGGGGACCCCGTCGATCCACTCGCTGACCAGCACCCGGTCCGAGCCGGCCAGCGGGCGCGGGACGACGATGTCCGGGTCGTCGGCGTACGCCTGTGCGAAGGCCGACTGCCAGGCCGCCTCCAGCCGGTAGTCGAGCTCCTCGGTGATCCTGGCCTTGAGCTCCTCGACCAGCGGCTTGATGTCCAGCCCCGGAGTCACCGCGCTGAACAGCCGGGCCGCCCGCCCGAGCTGGGTGAGGTCGGCGACCAGGGCCGGCCCGGCCCCCGGGTACTGCACCTTGACCGCGACTGGCCGGCCATCCGACCACACCGCCCGGTGAACCTGGCCGATGCTCGCCGCCGCGGCCGGCGCGTCGTCGAACTCGACGAACAACGACCGCCAGTCCGCCCCGAGCTCCTCGGCGAGGACGCGGTGGACCACGGATGCCGGCAGCGGGGGCGCCGCCTCCTGGAGCTTGGTCAGCGCGGCCCGGTACGGCGCGGCGACCTCGTCGGGCAGGGCCGCCTCGAACACGGACAGCGCCTGGCCGAGTTTCATCGCGCCGCCCTTGAGCTCCCCGAGGACGCGGAAGATCTGCGCGGCGGTGCGCTGCTGGAGTTCGGAGGCGACGGCTTCCGCGGGACGGCCGCCGATCCGCTTGCCGACGCCGAGCGTGGCTCGGCCGGCNATTCCGATCGGGAGCGTTGCCAGTTTGGCGGTGCGGACGACGGCCCGCCGTGGGATGTCGGACACCGCTCCATCGTGCCCTGTTCCGAGGCGTGAGGGGCGCCGACCGTGGGTAGTGGTCGTGGCGATGTTGCCGCCGCCGAGCCCGGGCACCGCTGCCGGCGCGCGGGCATCCGGCACCCGGATCTCAGGCATCGGTGCCAGCCTGCACCGCTGCGGATCGGGCGGTGCGGCAGGGACAGTTGGGGTGCACCGGCCAGCTTCGCCGGCGGAGGCGCCAGTCCGGCAGGGCGAGCTCCAACGCCCCGTCCGCCGTTACCGGAAGGATCTTCGGAGTGGCGTTTGGCGTGTCGAACATCTCATCTTTGGTGCTTGCGGGTGCGTGGGGCAAGTCCGTGTTGTCGGACTGGTGAAAGCCTGGGCCAGGGTCGGGCGACGGCGGGACGGCGAGGTCCAGGAAGGCCAGCGCCTGCATGGCGGCGATCGCGGCAACGAGGCTGGCGAGGGTGATCTCGCACGGGTCGTGGCCGGCCGGGCGCGGGCGGACCAACTGCATCGCCAGCATCGGCCAGACCGGATCGCGGGCGTGCCGGTGCAGGTGCTGACAGTGCAGGCAGGCCGTTGCGGCCGGCACGACGAGCGGGCCGACGATCCCCGTCGTCTCGCGCACCCCGGCCAGCAGATGAGCGGTCCCGCGGCGTTCGAGGTCCAGGCAGGCACCGGGCGCTACGGTCGGCGGGCCGACCGGGGCCAGCACGATCAGATCCGCGTCGAAGGCATCCACCCCCGGTCCGTTGCCGCGCCCGGGGGGCGGCAGGGATGCGGAGCCGGCCGCGCCGAGACCGGGGCGCCGATCGGCCTGTCGGCGCACCCGGGTCATCGCCGTCCCCGCGGCGAGAGCCCGGGGCCGGCCGACGTCGTCCAGCCGCAGCCCGCCCGGGGACACGTCGGCGGCCGTCGTCACCTCCGCGTCGTCGACCACGACCCGGCCGACCCCGGCCGCGGCGAGCAGGGTCGAGATCTGCGCGCCGACCCGCCCGGCACCCCGCACGAGCACCCGGGCGGCGCGGCGCGCGGCGAGCACCCGGCGGGGGCGGGCCGGATCGGCGGAGCGGATCGACAACGCCGCGAGGTCGGGCGACAGGCGGTCGCGGTCGGCCGGACTCAGTGGCGTCGTGCCCGGGGCCGTTGCCGCGTCGTCGAGCAGGCCGGCCCGGCCGAGCAGGTCGAGCAGATCGCGCGCGGCCTCGCCGCCGTCGAGGCGGAGCTGTTCCAACGTGCGCCGGCCGTCGAGGGCGTCCAGCAGGGCCGCGTGCGGCGGACCGAGGTCGGTGACGAGGACGGCGCGGGCCGGGTCGATGCCGAGTTGCAGGGTGGAGCTGTTGTGCCAGAGCCGACGAAGGCCAGGCTTGAGGATCGGGCGCATGGATCCCCCGCAGGTCCGCCGGCGGCCGAAGCCACCGGACGCGGATCAGGATGACCGGCCAGCGGGCCGGTTGATCCCCACCGTGTCATGCGGGTCCGACAGAACGCGAGACCGCGCCGGCGGCTGTGGAGAGGCTGTGGACCGCCCTGTGGATCGTGCGTGGTCCGAGCGTGCCTCGTCCACACCGGCTCGGCGCCGGCTGGCCCGGCGGGGCAGGGCGCGGTCGCGTCGCCGCCGGATTCAGCGGGTCACGGTCAGCTCGCGGTGCCGGGGTCCGAGCCACCGGGGGTGTCCGGCTTGTCGGTGGGGCCGCCGGGGGACTTCCCGCCGCCCTCGGCGGGCGGCGTGTCGCGCAGCTTCTCGATCTCGCCGATCGGATCGTCCAGGACGCTGGCCGACGCGCCGGTGACGAAGCCGTCCGGCGCGGCCAGGTCGGCCGCCGTGGGCAGCAGGTCGGGATGCGCCCACACCGCGTCGCGCCCCTCCCGCCCGCGGGCCTCGGCCAGCGCCGCCCACAGCGCGGCGGCCTCGCGTAGCTTGCGCGGGCGCAGGGAGAGCCCGACCAGCGTGGAGAAGGTCTGCTCACCGGGCCCGCCCTCGGCACGCCGGCGCCGGACCATCTCGCGCAGCCGGCCGGCGGCCGGCAGATGGCCGGTGGCCGCGGCGTCGGTCACGTGGTCCACCCAGCCCTCGATGAGGGCGAGGATCAGCTCGAGGCGGGCCAGCGCCGCCTTCTGCTCGGGCGTGGTCGCGTCGTTGAACACGTCCTCGCCGAGCGCCTCGGACAACCGCTCCGGGTTCATCAGGGCGGTCGGGTCGACCATCCGCATCACCCGGCCGACGGCCTCGGTGTCCACCGCGATGCCGCGGGCGTACTCCTCGACCGCGCCGAGCACGTGGGCGCGCAACCAGGGCACATGCGCGAACAGCCTGGTGGAGGCGGCCTCCCGCAGCGCGAGGTAGATGCGCACCTCGTCCTCGGGGATCTCCAGCCCGGACCCGAACGCGGTGACCNCCGCCGGGACCAGCGCGGCCGTCCCGGCCGGCCCGAGAGGCAGGCCAACCTCGGTCGACGAGACGACCTCCGCGGCCAGGGTGCCGATCGCCTGCCCCACCTGCGCGCCGAAGAGCATGCCGCCGACCTGGTTCATCATCTGCATGATCGGTCCACCGGCCCCCATCAGGGCGCTGAGATCGACCCCGGGCGGCAGGGCGTCACGCAGCTCGCTGGGCAGCTCGACGCCACCCCCGCCGAGCTGGCTCAGCCCGCTGGAGATCCCCGTGCGCATCGCCTCGACGACCTTGGCGGCAATCGGGTCGCACAGCGTCTTCCAGACCGGCAGCGTCTTCTCGATCCACTCGACTCGCGACCAGGCGCTGGCGGTCGTCGCGCCGGCGGGCAGGGTCGTCACCGGGTCGAGCCAGACGTCGGCGATCCGCAGCGCCTCGGCGACCATGTGCTGCTGCCCCATGGGGACGCTCGACTCGCCGTCGCCCAGGGAGCGCACCGCCACCTGCCGGGCCAGCTCCCAGTTGACCGGACCGCCCTGCCAGGACAGCAGCCGCTCGAGCTCGGCGAAGAACGGCGCGCCGCCGCCGAAGGGGCCCCCGCCCCCGAAGGGGGACCGGGGCTCCTCGCCGCCGCCGGAGGACGCGAAGCCGAACGGGAAGTCGCCACTCATCGGACGTGGCCTGATCGGGGAGCGGGGCGTCGCACGCGCGGTTGGGACATGAACCCACGGTAATGCGTTTTCTGGCCGCCGGGCGAAACGGAGGCCGCCCCGGCCGGTTACGGTCGTGGACGTGGACTCGACGCGTTCTCCCGCACCCGTCCCACCGACCGGTGCCTCGGCGCGCGAGACCGCCGGGGCGGGCGGGCCGTCCCCGGCGTCGGGGGAGCCGGCCGTGGACGCCGGCTCCGATCTCGGCTCTGATCTCGGCTCCGATCTCGGTTCCGACGCGGGGCACGGTACCGGGGCTCCGGCCCGCGTCGTTCTCGCGGACATTCGTGACACCCCGTTGTCGGTGGACGAGTGCATGGCCGCCGTCCTGCTCCCGGACGTGGGCGGGATTGCGCTGTTCGTGGGCACCGTTCGCGACCATGACTCCGGTCGGGGGGTGACGGACCTCGCTTACGAGGCGCATCCGCGGGCGGCCGCNGAGATCGAGCGCGTCGCCGCCGAGGTGGNGGCCGGCGCGCCGGTGCGGGCGATCGCGGTGGCCCACCGCACGGGGCACCTACGGGTGGGTGAGACCGCGGTCGTGGTGGCCGTGGGGGCGGCCCACCGGGCGGAGGCATTTGCCGCCTGTCGTCGTCTGATCGATGACATCAAGGCGCAGGTTCCGATTTGGAAACATCAGGTTTTTGAGGATGGCGCGGCTGAATGGGTAGGCGCCTGCTGAGCGGGGCACCTACGATAGAAATAAGTCATCTTCTTACTCGTCTCGACGTCGAGGCTCCCATGTGGTTCCTGTTGATCCCCCCTGTCGCCCTGCTCCTGACGGCCGTGTGGGTCGCCCTGCGCGGCCGGCCGGACCGTACCTCCGAAGCCATGATCACCATCGCGGGCTACCGGCGCAGCATGGCCGCGCTGGCCCGCCCGATACCCGCCCAGTCCGCCNCGCGGACCGGTGCCGACCTCGACGAATCCGGCTACCCCGAACCGCCTCCGGACGATGACCCGTTCACCTCGAACACCCCGCTCTCCCCGAGCGAACTGGACGACCTAGCCGGCTTGGACGACCTGGACGACCTGGGTGTCGCCACCGGTGCCCAGGTGTCGCCCTTCGCCGACACCGTGCCCATCGACGTGTCGTCGCTGCGGCACCAGCCCAGGGGTCGTCCGCCCGAGACCTCCTGACCGCGCGTCGGACCTCCGGCGTCCGGGGCGAGGGTCGCCTGCCCTGGACGCCGGCCCGACCGGGTGCGGGCCGGTACATAGACTGCGTTCATGGCCCGGCGCACCCAGTCTCTCGTGGTGGCGTCGGTACTGGCGTTGGTGCTCCTGGTCGTGGGCCTGTGGATGCCGGTACCGTTCGTCACCCTGGCCCCCGGGCCGGTCACCGACACGCTCGGCGCCGTCGACGGCACCCGGCTGATCACGATCGAGGGGCACCGCACCTATCCGACCTCCGGTCGGCTCGAGCTGACCACGGTCGAGGAGACCCCGAAGCTCAATCTGGTCAGCGCCCTGCAGGACTGGATCGACGACGACCGGGCGGTCGTCCCCACCGAGCTCATCCGGCCTCGCGGCTCCAGCCAGGAGCAGGTCCAGCAGGAGAACGCCCAGGCCATGCTGGACTCGCAGGACCAGGCCACGGCGGCCGCGCTCGCCCAGCTCGGCGTCGCGGCGACGGGCCGATCGGTCGCCGTCTACACCATCCCGGACGGGTCGCCCGCCGCCGGTAAACTCGTGGCCGGCGACGTCATCACCCAGGTCGACGGGGTCGCCGTGACGACCCAGGACCAGCTACGCGCCCAGGTTGGAAAGGTCCGCCCCGGGACGGCCGTCACCATCGCCTACAAGCGGGGTGGCAAGCCGGCCACCGTCACCATCACCACCCGCCCGGCGACCGACGACCCGTCCCGGGCCATGATCGGCATCACCACGACCGAGAAGCGGACCTATCCGTTCACCGTCCGGATCCGGCTGTCGGACGTCGGCGGCCCGAGCGCCGGGCTGATGTTCGCGATGGGCATCGTGGATCTCCTCACTCCCGGGGCACTCACCGGGGGGAAGACCATCGCCGGTACCGGGACGATCACGGCGGCAGGCGAGGTCGGGCCGATCGGCGGCATTCAGCAGAAGATCCTCGGCGCGAAGGCGTCCGGGGCGTCGATCTTCCTCGTGCCGGCGGCGAACTGCGCCGACGCCCTGTCGGTGGACTCCGGCCGCGCGCCCCGCCTGGTGAAGGTCGACACCCTGGCCGGCGCCCTGAAGGCGGTGGACGCGCTGCGGACGAATCCGGCGGCGAGCGTGCCGTCCTGCTGAGCGGTCCGGCCGTCGGGACCGGCCGGGTGGTCTGGACCGGCCGGGTGGTCTGGACCGGCCGGGTGGAGCGTGCGGACGGCCCCCGGGCCACGCGGGTCGCCGGCCGCCCCACCCGGCGGTCGAAGTCACTGGAACGTCGCGAGCAGCCCGTCGACGAGGTTGTCGGCCAGGTCGGGATCGACGACGAGCTCGTCGTCCCCGCGCACCCGCAGGCAGGACGCGTGCAGCCCGCTGCGGGTGACCCCGACGGCGAGCCGGACGTCCTGGCGCTCCGGGTGGTTCGCGGCCCAGTACTCGATCTCGTGGTCGGAGTACGGCGCCTCCTCNTCCGCGCTCGGCGGGAGAACGACGAGCTCGGTCACCAGCACGCAGCCCAGCACCTCAGGGGGCCACCCAATCCCGGCGAGCACCTCGTCGAGCCGGCCCACCGGCAGCGGCTCCTGCTCGACCGGGGTCAGTGAACCAGGCGGCGAATCCCCGATGTGGGGGGCCAGCGCGGGTTCCCGCGCCAGCAGATCGGCGGTGTCGGCGAGTGCGTAGACCTGGCTGGGCTGATCCCAGCCGGAGTCCGCGACGTGCCGCTCGACCTCGAGTACGACGGAGGTCAACTCCGTGATGTTCGGGCTGCTCACCAACCCATCCTCTCCGATCTCCCCTGAGTGCCTGGCGTAGGTTGCCGTACTGGGGCAGTACACGCCCCTCGCGTCGGCACCGCCCGGCTGGTGGGTCCGGAAACCCCGGATCCGCCCTTGTCGATGAACACCCGACCGTCCTGACCGCACGGAGGAACTGTGGCAACGACCAGTCGCCGCCCGGTGCTGACCCGCGCCAAGGTGATCGTCCCGGTGCTGCTGGCCGTCGCCCTCGTGATCGCGTTCTTCGCCACCTTCACGCGGCTCTACACGGACCTGCTGTTCTACCGCTCGGTCGATTTCAGCAAGGTCTTCACGACCGTCATCTACACCCGGATCCTGTTGTTCCTCATCTTCGGCGCGGTGATGGCCGTCGTCATCGGGACCAACATCGTACTTGGTTATCGGTTTCGCCCGCAGTTGCGTCCGCTCTCCACCGAACAGCAGAACCTCGAACGCTACCGGTCGGCCATCGAGCCGTACATGAAGCTGATCCTCTTCGGTATCGCGGCGGTGTTCGGCCTGGCGGCGGGGCTGTCGGCCTCCGGCCGGTGGCGGACCTGGCTGCTGTGGGTGAACGGCGAGTCGTTCGGGACCCGGGACCCCCAGTTCCACCGGGACATCAGCTACTACGCCTTCACGTACCCGTTCCAGCGTTTCCTGCTCGGCTTCCTGCTGACCGCCGTGCTGCTGTCCCTGCTGGTCACCGTGCTGACCCACTACCTGTTCGGCGGCATCCGGCTGCAGACGCCGGGGGAGCGGGTGACGCCCGCCGCCAAGGCGCACATCTCCGTGCTNCTCGGACTGCTCGCGCTGCTCAAGGCCTGGGCCTACTACCTCGACCGGTTCGGCTCGGTGTTCTCCTCGCGCGGCGTCGCCACCGGCGCGTCCTACACCGACGTCCACGCCNTGCTGCCCGCGAAGCTGATCCTGCTGTTCATCTCGCTGGCCTGCGCGGTGCTGTTCATCTACAACATCTTCCAGCGCGGCTGGACGCTGCCGCTGCTCGGCGCCGGGATCCTCGTGCTGTCATCGGTGGTCATCGGCGGCATCTACCCGGCGTTCATCCAGCAGTTCCAGGTGCGGCCGAACGAGGCGACCCGCGAGCAGCCGTACATCGAGCGCAACATCGCGGCGACCCGCGCGGCCTACGGCATCCAGAACGTCAAGCCACAGCCGTACGCCGCGCGCACCGATGTCACCGCCTCGCAGGTCGCCGCGGACACCGGCACGGTGCCCAACACCCGCCTGCTCGACCCGAGCAAGCTGTCGCGGACGTTCCAGCAGCTCCAGNAGATCCGCGGCTACTACGGGTTCGAGAAGACCCTCGACGTCGACCGGTACACCGTGACCGGCGCCGACAAGAAGAAGACCACCCGCGACTACGTCGTCTCCGTGCGGGAGCTCAACCAGGCCGGGCTCGGCGTCGACCAGCGCAACTGGATCAACGAGCACCTCACCTACACCCACGGCAAGGGCTTCGTCGCCGCCCCGTCGAACACCGTGGACGAGGGTCAGCCCGCCTTCGACCAGGGCGAGCGGAACCTCCCCCAGGAGGGCGACTTCGGCGTCAAGGAGAACCGGGTCTACTTCGGCGAGATGTCGCCGAACTACTCCGTCGTCGGCACCCGCCAGGTGGAGATCGACGGACCCGGCCCCGGGGCGGACACCCAGGCCACGACCACCTACACCGGCGACGGCGGGGTCTCGATCGGCTCGACCTTCCGGCAGGCCCTGTTCGCGCTGCGCTTCGGCGAGAAGAACCTGCTGCTCTCCGGCGACATCACCAAGAACTCCCGCATCCTGTACGAGCGCAACCCGCGGGACCGGGTCAGCAAGGCCGCGCCCTGGCTCACCCTCGACGGCGACCCGTACCCCGCCGTCGTCGACGGCCGCGTCACCTGGATTCTGGACGGCTACACCACGTCCGACGGCTACCCCTACTCCGCCCGGCGGACCCTGGGCAACGTCACCGCCGACTCGGTGACCGCGCAGAGCGGCAACCGGGCCCGGCAGCCCGCGAACCAGGTCAACTACATCCGCAACTCGGTGAAGGCGACCGTCGACGCCTACAACGGCACCGTCACCCTGTACGCCTGGGACGAGTCCGACCCGGTGCTGCGGACGTGGATGAAGGCCTTCCCGGACACGGTGAAGCCGAAGCGGGACATCTCGCCGTCGCTGAGGGAGCACCTGCGGTACCCCGAGGACCTGTTCAAGGTCCAGCGTGACCTCATCGGCCAGTACCACGTGTCCGACCCGCGGGACTTCTACTCGCAGGAGGACTTCTGGCAGGTGTCGGACTCGCCCGACGGCAGCGGGCAGCCGCAGCCCCCGTTCTACGTCTACAGCCAGCTACCCGGCCGCTCGGGCCCGTCGTACAACCTGACGTCGCCGCTGATCTCGGCCCGGTCGTCGAAGCTCGCGGCCTACATGGCGGTCTCCAGCGATCCGTCCAACTACGGGCAGTTCACCCTGCTCAAACTCCCGCCCGGGGGCACGATCAACGGCCCCGTGCAGGTGCAGAACGCGATCGAGGCCAACGGTGACGTCGCGAACAAGCTGACCCTGTGGCGGGGAGCCGGCTCGCAGACCATCGAGGGCAACCTGCTGACCCTGCCGGTCGCGGGCGGGCTGCTCTACGTCGAGCCGTACTACGTCCAGGCCCGCGGCGGCTCGGGCTATCCCACCCTGCAGGGCATCGCCACCGCCTTCGGGGAGCGCATCGGCTTCGGCACATCCCTGGGGGAGGCACTCGACAAGGTCTTCGGCTCCGGAGCCGGGGCCGCTGCGGCTGGCGCCGGTACCGGAGCCACCACGACCACCGGTGGCGGTCAGGGTGCTACGCAGAGCGGCGGCGCGGGCGCCGCTCCACCGGGCGGGACGTCCGGGCTGCAGGACGCCGTCAACGCCGCCGACAGCGCCTACAAGGCGGGTCAGGACGCCCTGCGCAAGAACCCGCCGGACTTCAACGCCTACGGCCAGGCGCAGACCGACCTGGCCGACGCGCTGAGCCGGCTGCGGACTCTCGCCAGCCCACCGACGACCCCGCCGGCCGCGAGCCCCTCGCCGAGCGGCTCGCCCGCGCCCGCACCTCGCGGCACCGCCGCCGGCTCCGCGCCGCCCAGCGCGTCGCCGACCGCCGCCCCCGCGCGCCCTGCGGGCTCCGCGGGTCCCACGAGCAGTCCGCCACAGCAGCCACGGGCGGCGCCCACCTCCGGCTGATACTCCCGGAACGGGACGATCCGCCCCCTTTATGATCTTCGCCGGGAAGTTCCCAAAATTAGGGCCGCCATCGGTTTGACATCTGCCGGTGGCGGCCCTGTATAGTAAAGACACACCGACGCGGGGTGGAGCAGCTCGGTAGCTCGCTGGGCTCATAACCCAGAGGTCACAGGTTCAAATCCTGTCCCCGCTACCACCGCGAAAAGGCTCCCGGAGATTTCTCCGGGAGTCTTTTCGATTCTCATCGTCCGGTTTGCCTGCTCGGTAGATCCCTGCGGCCCCCGCCCCTTCGCTCGCGGACCGCACGCCTCAGGCGCGCGGAACGGTCTCGACCTCCGTCTCGTGCGTGGGAGAGCGCCTACCTGGCTCTTCCACAGGGTTCGACGCCCGATTTATCCCTGTGGAAGAGACAGCCGGCGCCGCTTCCATGCACACCACCTCGGCCCAGGCGCTGAGGTGGCCGAACCGCGGCTGATTCGCCGGGCGCGGGTCAGCGGGGGCGGGGCGTGCGCCAGGGACTGCTCGGTCGCGCCGCCTCGGCGGCGCGGAGCAGGGACTGGGCGAGGCGGCGGGCCTCGTCCGGGTCGAGGTAGGCGGCGGCGAGCGTATCCAGCATGGGGGCGTCCAGGCGGAGGAGGATCACCGGAGCCTTGCCGGCGCTCGCCGGCGGCTCGGGCCGCACGGTGATCTCGGCCTGCCCAATGCGAGTAACTAGTATGCCGTCCTGCGGGTCATGGTGGACAAGCGCCATGCTCACCCCATCGTGTCTGGGCCGAGTTGTTGTGTCATTGCACGTGTTGGACTCTTGTTGGTACTGCTTGGTTGTTCGGGGAATGGTGTCGGCGGCGTGACTCCGCGTCCGTTCCCCACTCCGGGCGCCTCACCCGTGGCGACGAGTGCCCATCCGCCGGCCCCGGCGCGGGCATGCCTCCGACCACGNCTTATCGCCGTCGTCGTCGCGCTTCGCCGCCACCGGTCGCCGTCCCGTTCGTGCCCCTGAATCCCGCGTCACCCTGCCCGCCCGTTGCTGTTGCCCTGGCGCGTCAGCGCGCTCCCCAGGTGTAGGTCTGCTTCACCAGACGCAGGTAGACGAACGTCTCCGTGGCGAGCACCTGCGGCAGGGCACGGATCCGATCGTTGATCAGTTCCAGCAGGTGCTCGTCATCCTCGGCGACGATCTCGACGATGAGGTCGAACGAGCCGGCCGTGAGCACGACGTAGTCGACCTCGGGGAGAGCGGCGATGGTGGCGGCGACCACCCGGGTGTCGCCGGTGACCCGTACGCCGATCATGGCTTCCCGGTGGAAGCCGACCCGCAGCGGATCGGTGACGGCGACGATCTGCATGACGCCGGCGTCGAGCAGCCGCTGGACCCGCTGGCGCACCGCCGCCTCGGACAGCCCGACGGCGGCCNCCATCGCCGCGTACGAGCGCCGGCCGTCCTGCTGGAGCTGTTCGATGATGGCCTTGTTGATGTCGTCCAGCAGCCCGTCTGAGAGAGTGTTGGGTATCCGAGTGGCTACTCGTTGGTGAGGTCTTCGGTGAGGCGTCGAGCGGCTTCGGTCTCGATGGGACCGTGGGGCTCGACGTCCTCACCGGCGAGCCGGGCCNCCATGAGCCGGATCATCGCAACCTGGATCATGGCTTCGGCGTGCGCGGTCTTGCGTTCGTAGTCGCGTGCCAAGCGTCTGCACCTGCCTAACCAG
>NZ_LJJX01000082.1:0-6374 GCF_001421075.1 Frankia sp. CpI1-P
CACCGACTCACTACCCACAAAAACCTGACCGTCCACACCCACCGCGAACTGCCACAACGCCCCCGCCGGACTCGCCTCCAAATGCTTGGGCGAGAAATCCTCCAACCTGCTCCACAACGGGTTGACCCGAAGCCGACCATCCTTGTCAAGCTCCCAGTCCTTCACNCCCTTCGGCTCCACCGCAGGAGCAAACTCANGATCCAAATTGNCAACCGGNCGCACATCACCACCCACCAGCGGAGCGGAATCCGCGGGCGGAGCAGAATCCGCGGGCGGAGCGGGATCGACCGGTGCCGGCACCCCGGCGGGTGGTGGGGCAGATTCCATGGTCGGGGGGGATTGCCCGTCAGCCTGAGGCTCCGGGCCACGCGGCGCCACCGCGGGAATCACTGCGGGGGTCGCGGCGGTGCTCTCGGTCAGCCATCCCACTATCTGACGGTGCTGCTGGCTCACATCCGCGGGCGGATTCGACCGACCTCCGCCGGAGCCGAGCCTTGGGGCCGGAGGCGCGGCGCCCGCCGGCTGAGCACCTCGAGTGTGCGTCTGGTAGGTGACCGCGTTGGGCTGTAGGCCCATCTGCACCAGACGGGTGGCCACAACGGGCGCGAGCACTCGCCAGGCCGAGTCGGCGCGAAGCTGTCCGCTTCTGACCGCGCGTCTGTAGCCGACGGTTCTGCCGTTGCCCCCGCCTTCNAGGTGGACGGTGAGCGGTGGAAGCCCGTCGCGAGCCCGCCGCGCGGCGTCGGCGACAATCTGTTCAGCGAAGCGGTTCAGACTCTGTCGTTGATTCGCGCTCAGGTCGGTATTGGTGAACGAGCGGACGCCTTCCGGGACGTCCAGCTCCAGGCGGACGCCGCGCCACTGGTCGGCCTGCTGGGACGCTCCCGCAGTAGTGATATCGGGCGGATCGGCCCACGTTGCGGGATTCGGTTCGGCAGCGTAACCCGGGGCCCCCCCGCGCAGCCGTCCGATCTCCTCGCCTCGCAGGAGCGAGGCCACATCGACGGCGAGGTCCTTCGTCACCCTCCACCGGTTCGCCATCTGGGACCGCAGATCACGGTAGACCCGCAGGATCTCGCTGTCACCGATCTCCCGACCCGCCGGACGGTGCCGTAGATCAATGCGCACCCAGTCCAGGAGATCATGCTCGGCACCCACCGGGCGCAGCGGCTCGAGTTCCGTCTGTTGCCCCGGAATGGCTTCCTGCCCCGCCGGCACCGGAAGGATCTCGTCGACCATCCCGGGATAGGTGGCGGGCAGGTCCGCGGCTGGAGTCGGGGCCAACGGCGGCGCATCGTCCGTGGCCGGTGGCAGCGGGCTCATCGGAGCGGCGGACGACGGCGGCGAGTCGGACCCGGGAGCCGGGGTGACCGCGGGTTCGTCCGGCGCCGCGGAATCCGGAAGCTCGCCGGCCGACCCGGCGGCGCCCGGATCGGGCAATTCCGGGTGATCTTCTGGAGAGTCGCTGGCAGGCGGAGGCGTGGGGGCCGGTGTCGCCGGCGCGCCCGGGGAGGCGCCATCGGGGAAGGAGGTCTGCTCCGGGGGAAGGGGATGCCGGATTTCCGGCGACGGGGCCGGAACCGTGCGCGATCCGCCGGGCGTGTCCGAACCCACGACGGGCGGCCCCGAGGCAGCCGGAGGCGTCGGCACCGCGGGCGGCCGCCCACCCACCGGCGGAACCGGCGACGTCGGAGGCGACAACGCAGCAGGCGACAACGCAGCAGCCGGCGGGCCCTGCGGCACCAGCGGCGCCGGAGCGGGTGCGGGTGCGGGTGCGGGGATGTTGCTGGGCGCGGGATCGAGCTGGGATACAGCCCAGCTCCCGAGCGCCGACTCCGACGGTCCCGCGCCACCGACCGACGGCGGAACCGGCCCAGGCCGCATGAGCGTCAATGCCTCGCCGGTGCTCCGGTCACGCAGGTCGGGAGGTGTCGTGGACCCCACGCGCGGGTCGGGCGCCACCACGTCGAGGTCCGAGTCCGCGGACGCCTGGTGGCTCGGCAGCAGGGCGGGTGTCCGCGGAGGCGTGGCGCCCTCGGCGGGGATCAGGGGCGAGGTGGCCGAGAGCGGACCGGCCGGCGCCGGCGTCGGCCGCGGCGGGATCTCATCGACCGACACCAGCGGTTCGACGTGCTGCGGGCTATCGATCGGCGCGATGACGGCATCGTGACCACGACCGAGACCGACCGCGGGCTGGGGAGCGGGGACATTCAGACCTGGACCCGAGAATTCGACCTGTCCCGTGGGGGCAGTCGACACGAGCGGGTCAGTCGACACCAGCGGACTGGTCGACGCGGGGACGGGGGGCGCGGGCGCTTCGGACCTGATCGCCGAGGGAGCATCGGACAGCGGCCCGGCGAACCTGTCCGGGGTGTCCGCGGTCCAGCCGTCCGGCCGATGGATGTCCAGGGGCTGGCTGTTCAGAGGCCGGCTGTTCCGGGGTTGGCTGTCCAGAGGCTGGCTGTTCCGGGGTTGGCTGTCCGGCACCCGGTCGTCGGACAGGTGGAGGTCGGGCACCCGCGACGGAGCGACAAAATGGTCGTCGAACTCTGCCAGGCCGTCGANCCCCGCCGCATCCAGATCCGGCAGGTGCGGTTTCAGGTTCGGCCCGTGCAGCTCGGGCCCGACCAGGTCGGAGATCGACGTCAGGTCCAGGTCGCTCAGGTCGGTGTTGGTGGAGCCGTCCGAGGCCTGGCTGAAAAGAGAGTCCGAGTCCGAATGGTCTGACAGGCTCGACGAGTCCGACAGGTCTGGCAAGACTGGCAGGTCCGGCAGGTCTGGCAGGTGCGACACGCTCGACAGGTCCGACACGCTCGACAGGTCTGAATCGGAATCCGAGAACGGGTCCAGGTCGACGTTGTGCAGGCTCGGCGTGTGCTCCGGGGGACCGTCGAGCGGACCGGCGGGGGGCAGATGCGAGTCCGCCCCGTCGGCCGGTCCGGTCATGCCGGCAGACGGACCGCCCTTGTCATGGCCGACGCCGGGGCCGTCATCGCTGCCGTCGTCGTCGGACCCGTCGGCCGGGTTCAGGTTGGGACCCGAGTCCGCCGGTCCGGGGCCGCCGTTGTTGAGATTCAGCTTGTTCAGAAGCGCGGCGATTTCCGGATTGATGTGGGCTCCCTTGCCCCCGCCACGCACCCCCTTACCGAACAGGTGGGCCGCATGCTCCGTGCTGCCCTCGACGGCGCCGGAGATCAGGTCGTCGANGACGGAGGAGAGTCCCCACTGACCATCCACCACGCCGCTGGCGAAGATCCCGCCGCCGGTTTCCGTCAATCCGGAGACAAGAGTCGCGACGGCCAGTCCGGCGAGCGGGTTCTTGAGGCCGTTCGTGAGGCCCNCGTTTTTCAGCCACTGGTCCAGCTTGCCCATCCCGGACTTCATGCCGGGCAGCGAGAGGATGGAGAAGGCGGCGGCGGCGAATCCGTACTCGACCATATGCCCGATCTCGCCGCCGTCCAGGCCGCTCCGCTTGCCGGCCAGGATCTGCCACGCCTGGGCCACGATCGACGAGCCGGGCATGAACAGCATCTGCATCGCGCCGATCTCGCCGACCGTCTTGGCCGATTCCTTGGACAGGACGCGCTGGATGATCGTCCGGGTCTGGATGATGCGGGCTTCCGCATCTGCCTCGTCCCCGAGCGCGGCCTCGATAGCCGCAATCGCGAGCTGNATCTGCATGAAGATGAACATGACGAAGCCCTGCTTGCGGCTGTAGTCCACCTGCAGTGCCTGGCTGCGTAGCAGCGTGGCCGCGGACTTCAGCAGCATGCCGGCCTGGAGCAGGAGCTTCGGGTCACTGATGACGAACGGCAGTGTCTGGGCGGTGAACCGCCGTCCGGCCTGACCGTGCACGGAGGTCTGGACCGCGCGGACGATCTTTGTCAACTCCGGTGACAACGTGTTGAGAACGACGTCGCCCAAGTGGTCCAGATCGTCGGCCAGGGCCCACATCTTCTTCGGATCGGCGCCGGGCAGGCGCATGCCGGTGAAGACATAGATGGCCTCGTCCATCGACTTGGACATCCGTTCACCTCCCCGACCCGGCGCCGATCAGGACAACGCCCGCGCAGGGCCGCCGCGCGCGGCGGCCTGTCCCGCTGGGCCCTCAGTGCTGTCAGCCGTGCTGTCAGCCGTGGTGGCCGCCCGGAGACTGCCAGTTGCCGGCCTGCTCGGTCGTCTCGCCCTCGGTGTTNTCACCGATCTGGCGTACGACGGACAGCCGGTCGCCCTGCAGTCCGATCGCCTCCCCGAGCGCCCCGTAGATCTTCCCGAAGGCGTCCATCAGCTGTTGGAACGTCTCCTGCGCGTAGAGCGACACCTCGTCCTTCGCGCCGTCGGCGAACTTGTTCCGGCCGAGGGTGTCGGCCAGCTCACCCCCCAGATCGGTCACGTGCTGGCGAAAGGCGCCGAGCGCCGGCACCTTCTGCGCGATCTCGTCGCCGTCGTGCCTGATCACGCCGTCACTCATCGCCACAGCCCGTTTCCCTCGGGCGGAGCCAGCTCACGACCGTCGTCGGGCATGTTCCGGGTGAACATCCGCAGGAGCTCGTCCACGAGGCTCTCCGCCGAGTCGACCTCGGCCAGGTTGCCCACGGGGGACGGCAGTTCCAGCATCAGCTCCTGCGCGCCGGCCAGGACCTGCCGACGGACCTCCTTGCGGGCCCGCTCGATCGTCTTCACCAGCAGATCGGCCAGTTCGGCCGGGGCGAGGTCCCGGTAGCCGTCGCCGCGGAAGGTGAGATCACGAATCTCGCCTCGCCCGCCCACGGTCACCGAGAGCAGCTTGTTCTTGTCGGTCGTCCGGTAGGTCGTCTCCTCGCCCCGCCGCCGGATCCGTTCCGTGACCTCCTCGGTGTGCGCCAGCTCGGCCATCGCGGCTTCCAACTGGTGCTCGTCGAACATCGCCATCACGTCTCCCCTTCCTGTCCCTTTCCTGTCGGGGTCATCGCGTCCTACCGGGGTCCTTGCGCGACCCATGTCCAGACACCGCGCGTGGCCCGCCCCGGGGGGGCGCCTTCGCCGCCTCGAGGCGGGCCACGCTGGCTCAGCGGGTGCCGGGGAGGTCAACGCCCACGGCGGGTCCTGCGATCCGGCGTGGGCGGCACCAGCACCGGGCTGGCGGGACGGTCGGGCTCGCCGTCGGCGGGGCCGTCGCCGCGGCCGACGACGGCCGGCGCACATTCGGGTTCCGTGCCCCACACGTCCTCGTCCTCCGTGAGCCACGTGTTGCGCTGACGTTCCTTGGGCTGCTGGCCCTGGCCGCCGCCACCGAGTCCGCCCATTCCGCCCATCGGCATGAACGGCATCCCGCCGGACATGGCCGAACCGTTGGCACCCCCCGAGCCGTTCAGTCCGCTGGTGCCGTCCCGGCCGAGGATGGAGCTGTCGCCCGTCACGAGCGGCTGCGAACCCGGCAGCGTGACGCCCGCCGTCCCGAAGCCGCCGCCGGCTCCGGGAAGGGCCCGGGCCATCGGCTGCCCGATGTTCCCGACCTGCACTCCCGTGCCGGCGGCGAGGGCGTGCGGATCGGGGGTACTCACGTCCAGCCCGTCGACGGGGGTGGGGAAGAACGTTCTCGGCGTCTGTTGACCAGTCAGATCGGACGGGTTGAGCAGGCCGTTGTCGCTGGACCCGATGCCGCCGACGGAGCCCGGGTTGAGCGACAGATCGCTCATGCCGGCCCCGGTCGTGGCCTGGGGGCTGAGCAGACCCNCCTGACGCAACGTGTCCAACTCGCCCGGGGTCACCGGCACCGAGTCCAGCAGTCCGTGTTGCTGCAGGTCGGCGAGCTGGGCCGGACTGAGGTCCCCGAGTGAATGGAGGCCGGTCGCGTTGGGGCCGAGCAGTCCGTCCTGACGTAGCTGGTTGAGCTGCGCGTCGGTGACGGGCACGTTGTCGAGCGCCCCGGAGGAGCCGAGCTCGGCCAGTTGCGCCGGGCTGAGATCGCCCAGGGTGTGCGGCGTGCCGTTGGTCGCTCCGAGCAGGCCGGCGTCACCCAGCGTCTGCAGATTCTGCGAGGTGAGCGGAACGTCGTTCAGCAGGCCGTCTCGCTGCAGTTCCTGGAGCTGCTCGGGGCTGAGGTCGCCGAGGGTGTGGGCGCCGGGAGCGCCGAGACCCGCCCGCTCCAGCGCCGCCGACTGCTCCGGGGTCAACGGCACGCCGTCGAGCTGCCCGGCCTGCTGAAGTGTGCTGAGCTGCTGGGGGCTGAGGTCGCCCAGCGTCTGNGGTCCGGAGGCGTTGAGACCGCCAAGGTTCTGGCCGTCGCCCAGGCCGTTCAGCCCGCCACCGGTGACGCTGTTCGGGCCGTTNGGGTTGTTCAGCCCGGCGAGGGCACCGGGCCCGCCGACCACGCCGGACAGGTCTCCCCCCGG
>NZ_LJJX01000082.1:6574-21226 GCF_001421075.1 Frankia sp. CpI1-P
AGCCCGTTCAGCCCGTTACCCAGGTTTTTGTTCAGGCCGTTCAACCCGTCACCCAGGCCGTTAAGGTTCTTGTTGAGACCGTCGTTCAGACCGTTCAGGTTGTTGTTCAGGTCGTTGTTCAGACCGTTCAAATTCTTGTTCAGGTCGTTGTTCAGACCGTTCAGGTTGTCGTTCAGGCCGTTCAGGTTCTTGTTCAGGTCGTTGTTCAGGTCGTTCAGATCGTGGTTCAGGCCGTCGTTCAGACTGTTCAGATTGTTGTTCAGATCATTGAGGCCGTTATTTAGGTTGTTGTTAAGCCCATTCAAATACTTTTCAAGATCTTCGGGATTGAACTGCGTATTGGCGTTATCCGGGCTGTGGTGGGGGGTGTGCTGGACCGGCGGCATCTTGGTCAGTTTGACCGCGGAGGCCGCGGCGGCGAACTTGTCCATCATGTCCTGGGCCAGGCCCAGGGATGGCGCGAAGCTGTCCTGCACCTTCTTCGCCCATGCAGCCCGAAGCGCCCGGTCGGCATCGAACCAGGACGGCTGCCGGAGCACCGCGAAGTCCCCGGCGACGCCACTCCAGTCAGGAAAGCGAATGTACATCTCCCGCCACAGGTCGTACTCGTACTCGCCGAGCTCGCCGCGGATCCGGCCGGTCTCCCACAATCCGCCGGAATGGTTGTAGTTCGGGTCGGTGCCATAGGTGCTGTACACCGTGGACTGGTCGAACATCTGGACGATCAGCGCGAAGGGATCCGGCCAGACGCCGGGCGGCCCACCGATCGGACCCCGCGTCTCTCCCTGGCCGTTCTGCCCGTTCCAGTAGGCGTTGTCCAGGGCGAGCTGGTTCACGAAGTTCACCGCGCTGGTGACGGCCTGCCCCAGCGGATCGGACCATCTCTTGATCTGGTCGAGGACACCCTGTACACCGCGCCTGGCCGCATTGACCTGATCCCGGAAGGCCGCGGCCGCCGAACCGTCGAAATTCTCGACCTTCGTGTCCAGCCNGGAGACGTCGTTGTCCAGATCCTCGAAGATGGCCTGGGCCCACTCCCCGACACGCTGCAGGGCCACATTGACCCCACGCAGCGTGGCCGGATCGAACGGCGTGCGCGGACCGGCAATCTGCGGAATGTCCTTGAACACCGCGGTCCAGGCCGCCCGGACGTCCATCAACGGATTGCTGTCCGCGGCGCCCGCGGGCGTCAGGGAGTTGCGGTTCGCCGACGAGGAGTCGTCCTTCTTCCCGACCCACACGGTCAACTGCTCCGCGTTGCTCATCGAGTCGCTGGACATCCAGCGCCAGAAGGTGACCGCCCCCTGCTTGAACTTCGGCTTCCAGCTCCCCGAGGTGTGGTAGTGCTCCTCGCGCTCCTCGGGAATCAGCCAGGGCGCGCCGCCGGCGCTCCCGATGGTGCTCGGCCGCAGATTGTCGGCGACGCGCTTGGTGTTCGTGTTCTGGGTGGGTGAGTTGTTGTCACCCGGGCCGGTGGCAAGGTTGAGGCCGCCGTCGGCGGCGCCGACGGTGTACCCGAGGATGGTCTGGAGGATGTCCTCGATCGGCCCGGTAGCAGCCACGGTCAGTTCCCTTTGGGGTTGTTGGTCGGGCCGTCGCCCGGGCCCTGGGTCGTCTCCGTGGGAATGAACTGCTCGAACTCGTCGGCCGTCATCGAGTTCAGATGCTCGACCGCGTCCGAGTCTTCGAGCAGCGACTGCAGGCCCCAGTACAGGTTCGAGGCGTTCGAGTACACCGTGTCGAACCGGCCGGTGAGGTTCTTGCGCACCTTGTCCAGGTCCTTGGCCAGCTTCACGGCCTGGGTGAAGTCCGCGCCCCCCAGGCTCAGGGGAAACTGATCGCCCAGGGTCAGGTCGGAGTAGGTCTCACCGCTGTCCCACTGGTAGTCGGCCAGCCGCGTATCCATGTCATCGAGCAGGTCGCCGTACTCGGTTCGGAGCCGCTGGAGGGTCGGCTCGTCAATCTTGATCGTGAACTCGGTGCCCAATGGTCTCTCCTGTCGTTCGCCTCGGTTTTTGTGTCCTACCAAGAGAGCAGCGGCCCGACCGGCCCGCGCGACCCGTCACACCGGTAGTGGTCCGAGCGGGATCCGGTCGGCCACCGAGCACGAGAAGAANCTGGTTACCGGCCGCGTACGCGACGAGGAGATCTGCGGGTGTCCGGCGTGACGCGCACCGTCACAGCAGCGAGCCGAAGACGCTCGCGCCCTTCCTGTCACCCAGCAGGTACTGGTTGTGGATCTCCTCGAGCTTCTGCCGGCCCACCGCGAGGGACAGCTCCATGTCCTGCTGGCCCTTGTTCCACTGCTGCTGTGCCAGCGTGTAGTTCTCCGGGGCGGCACCCGCGTTGGCCTGGATGAACAGCTGCACCTTCGTCGTGAGATCGGCCAGCGACTCCTCGAGCTTCTTGGTGACGAACTGGAGCTCGTCGGCGGTGTCGAGGGCGCCGTTCGGGCTGAACTGATAGGTGGCCATGTTCTCCTCGTTCCTCCGGATTCCGGATTCGGGCTGGGTTGGAAATCGGCCGGCTGCGCGTCAGGTGAGGCCCTGGGCCCAGCTCGAACCGATCATCAGGGCGTCGTCCTCGGTGCTGGTCGTGGTCTTCGCGTAGCTGACCATCGATTCGTTCAGCAGGTTCAGCGCCTGCCGNACCTCGTTGAAGCCGTTCTGCCAGCCGGCGATGGCGTCGCGGTACTTGGCGGCCGCGACACCACCCCACGTCGAGAAGAGCATGGAACTGGCGCCGTCGATCGTCTGCTGGATGTTGTTGCACTCGTCCTGGCAGAGGTCGAAGGCTTTGATCATGGCAATGGTGGTGGCTTCATCTGCGACGAGACTCTGATCTGGCATGGACGTGCCCTCCTGGTTCGGACGTGGACATCACTGATCTCGGTGGTCTTCTGGCCCACGACTTCCGGTCATCCCCCCCGTCCCGGCGTCGTCAGCGACGGTCCCGTGGGCAGGAGCGCCACCAACTTCCACGGGGCGGCGACGGCCTGTTCGGGCGCGTAGCCGAGGGCCTTGATCNCATCCCCGGTCGCCGGGTAGGCCATCCCGCTGCCGTCGACCAGCACGCCCGGCTGCCTGGCCACCTCCGTCGCCGAGCTGTCCCGTGGCAGCAGCCGGGGCACGACCAGGGCGCCGCCACCCGCGGTGACTCCGATGGCGGTGGCGCCGGAGGTCCGCCGGCCCGCGGCCGCGTGCACCGTCGTCACCACGACGTCGAACGCCGAGCCGGCCGGGTCCGGCGAGGACTCGACGCAGACCGACTCGCGCGGGGACAGCAGCCGGATCTGCGGCGGCGTCGGCGGCAGCGTGTTCTGCGGCGCCGTCATCGCGACCCGCGCCGCGGTGGCGAGGTCCCCCGGGGTGAGCTGGTGCTCCGGTGCGTCGCCCGCCTCGCCCCGAGCCAGGGCGAACTGGGTCGGGCTCAACGCGGTCAACCCGGACGCCAGCAGGATGTAGTGGGCGACCGATCCGGTCGCCGTCGTCACCGCGAACAGCTCGCCCCGCCGGGTGGCCTGACCCCCGATCGGCGGCCCGGGCGTCCCGGCGTCCGGCACGGCCACCGGGGCCAGATCCGGCCCGGGCGGCACCAGGTCCAGCCACGTCCGGGGAACGGCGGTGGGGATGATCGCGCCGAAGCCCAGCACGTCCGCGGCCCAGGGGCGGGCCAGCAGCAACCGTTGCCCCCGCCAGAGCAGGTGCTCCTGCCCGTCGGACGAGACCAGCAGCCCCACGTCGGCACCGATCCGGGGCTTCGCCGCAGCGACGCCGACGTCGAGGACCATGGACGGCGCCGCGACGGCAGCCGTTTCCCCGGCCGGCCCCCCGCCGGTGCCGGGACCGGCGCACAGCCGCCACACGCCGTCGTTGAGGTGGCTGGGGTCGGGCAGGGTGTCCGGTGCGTTCGCGAGCCCGAGGGGAGCGCCGCGCGGCACTCCGGCCAGCCGGGATCGCGGCACCACCACCGGCGTGACGGCCTGGCCCGTCAGCAGCCGGGCCGAGGCGATGTTGCGCACCGGCCGCAGCGCGCCGTCGACCAGCAGGAACCGGCTCCCGCTCGACTTTTCCATAATCAGAGCGCCGGGTTTACGCCAGGCCGTCGACCCCCGCGCGGAGATCAGCGCCCAGATCGCGACCACCGCCAGCAGCAGGATCGCCGCCACGCCCCCGGTGACCAGCCCGCGCAGGTCCCGGCGGGTCGGTGACTCCAGGATGTCCGGTTCGGCCCGGACGAGCGCCCCGGTCAACCGGAACACCATGTAGTTGTGCGCGTTGACCTGGTCTCGTCGGGAGCGCATCTCAGCCGACCACCGAACGGATGAACCCGATTCCGCCGAGCATCCCGACCACCAGTGGTACCGAGACCGCCAGGGCCGTGGCGTGCCCCCAGTCGCCGAGCCGCCCCCAGATCGGCGTCAACCGGCGACGCGGAAGCACGTACGCGCAGGCCGCGGCAACGGTCGCCAGCAGCAGCGCCAGCACCATCGGCAGGGCCGCGCCGCCACCGAGCCCGCCCGACCGCCCGGGCAGGGACAGGACGACGGCGACCAGACCCGCGCCGGCGGGCAGTCCCAACGCCAGACGGTGCCAGGTACTCGTCATCGGGCGGGCGGCGAGCACCTGCGCGAACCCGACGAGGAGGGCCACCGCCGCCGGCAGCCAGCCGGGCGCGAGCGCCAGCCGGAGCACCGCGACGGTCGACACGACCCCGCTGGCCGCGTGCAGGGCGGTCATGAAGCGGTCGGCCCGGGCCGTGCGGGCCAGCAGTTCCGCCCCGGGCTCGGGGTCGATGTCGTCCTGCAGGTCCTCCGGTTCGACCGGCAGCGGCGGCAGTGTCAGCCCGGCGAGCTTGAACGAGGCCATCGGCACCGCGGGGCGGGCCGCCACGCAGAGCAGCGCCATCACTGCCGCCACCTGGGTCCAGTCCAGGCCGGCGGCGGAACTCAGCTCACCGGCCACGGCGGCGGCCAGCGCCATGGCCGCGACCGCGAGACCGACCGGCAGAAGTGTGCCGCGCCCGGACGCCACGACCAGCACCAGCAGGCTCGCGAGTACGGCGACTCCCGCGCCGGCCAGCAGCATCTCGGGCAGGCGGGCGCCGGCGCCCGCTCCGGCGTCGGCATCGGCGACCTGGAGAACCACCGCCTCCACGGCGAAGGCCACCACCGCACCGCCGAGGAGCGCGGTCACCGCGCGATCCCGCTGCCCCCGGCCCGACACCACCATGGCGACGAACAGCAGCATCGCGACGACGCCCACCGTCACGGGCCGGCCGAACGCGTCGCCGCCGGCGTCGGTGGTGCCGTGGGCGCCCCGGGCGCCAGCAGCCGGGGTGGGGACGTGCGGACCGGCCAGCACCGGCACCGCGAGCGCCACCAGCAACCACACCACCAGCGCCAACGCCGACACCGCGTGGGTGGTCCGCGGCCGCCACAGACCCGAGCGCGCGCTGATCCCGGTGGAGATGCCATCGATCAGGTCGTCGAAGTCCAGCGGCGGGATCTGGTCCGAACGCGGGCGGACGTGGACGGTGTCGCCGTCGAGCAGCTCGTGCTCGGCGACGCTGAGGTCCTCGTCCAGCGGGGGCGAGCCGAGCCGCTGCACCACCCAGCCGCTGTGTTCCAACCCGCGATCGGCGAGATCGGGGCCGAGACTGCGCAGCAGCGCCGGCATCAGGTCGGTCAGGGGCACGTGCGTGGGCACGGACAGATCGACCCGGCTGGTCGGCCCGATGACGAGAAGACGGCAGACCTCCGCCGCGCTGCTCTGTGCCATGTCTCCGGCACGACAGGCTCATCCATGCCGGTTCACTTCTGTGATCCAGGACACACCCGCCCATCGGTTCAACCCGACGGTGCAGCGGGGGCGTGTAGCGGACATGGCCACGGTCGCCTTCCGCCGCCCCGCCCGCCGTACCGGCCCGGAGATGCCGCACGGCGAGATCACGCTTCAGGAGCCGCCCACCGTCCCCGAGGTGCAGAGCGCNGGCATGCGGGTGCTGCTGATGGTGGTTCCGATGGCCCTGATGTCGGGCGGGATGATGTACTTCTACATCGGCCGCTCGGCGTCCGGGCCCATGGGCCTGACGATGATGGCGATGATGGGCGCCGGCATGGCCACGATGGGTCTCGGCCAGGTCCTGACGCAGTCCGGCGACCGCAAGCACAAGGTCGGCGGCGAGCGCCGCGACTACCTGCGCTACCTCTCCCGCACCCGCCGCCAGGTCCGGGGCTACGCGGAGAAGCAGCGCTCGGCACTGGCCTGGCGCCACCCGGACCCGGAGTCGCTGTGGTCGCTCGCCATGACCAGCCGGTTGTGGGAACGCCGCCCGACCCACCCGGACTTCGGCGAGATCCGCGTCGGGACCGGATCGCAGCGGCTCGCCGTGCGGATCACCCCGCTGNAGACCAGCCCGGTGGAGGATCTGGAGCCGGTGTCGGCGAAGGCGCTGCGGCGGTTCACCCGCGCCTACACGACGGTCCCCGGCCAGCCGGTCGCCCTGTTCATCCGCGGGTTCGCCCGCATTCAGGTGGACGGCGACCGCGAGATGTCACTGGGCATGGTGCGGGCGCTGCTCGCCCACATGGCCACCTTCCACGCCCCGGACGAGGTGCGGATCGCCGTCTGCGCCGCGGCGGCGCGGCGCGAGGAGTGGAGCTGGGTCAAGTGGCTGCCNCACGCCCAGCACCCCACCGACCGTGACGCGGCCGGCCCGGTGCGGCTGTTCGGGGAGTCGCTGGAGGACGTCGAGCGGTTGCTGGGGCAGAGCTTCGGGGAGCGGGCCCGGTTCGAGACCGGCGCGGCACCCTCCCGAACCGAACCGTTCGTCGTCGTGGTCAGCGACGGTGGCCGGATCTCGCCCGGATCCCGGTTCCTCGTCTCCGGCTACCGCAACGCCGTCCTCGTCGACTTCGAGCACAACGGCGCCGGCGGCAACGCCCGGCACCTGCTGCATCTCGACGTCGCCGCCGACACGATGGACATCGTCGAGGTCGACCGGGTCGGTCGGGAGGTCCGGACCCGCCTGGCCACCCCGGACGTGCTGTCCCGGGTCCGGATGGCGATGCTGGCCCGGCTGATGGCCCGGCACAGCGCCGGCGAGAGCGCCGAGCAGGCCCCCGACGGGCTGAGCGCCAACCTCGACCTGCCGGACCTGCTCGGTCTCGGCGATCTGGAGCGGTTCGATCCGAGGACCGTCTGGCCGACCCGGCACGGGTCCGAGCGGCTGCGGGTGCCCATCGGCGTCGCCGCCGACGGCTCGCCCATCGAGCTGGACATCAAGGAGTCCGCCGAGGACGGCATGGGGCCGCACGGGATGCTGATCGGCGCGACCGGTTCGGGCAAGAGCGAGCTGCTGCGCACCCTCGTGCTGGCGCTGGCGGCGACGCACTCGTCGGAGACGTTGAACTTCGTGCTGGTCGACTTCAAGGGCGGCGCGACCTTCGCCGGGCTGGACCGGCTGCCGCACGTGTCCGCGACCATCACCAACCTCGCCGACGAGGCCGCGCTGGTGGACCGGATGCGCGACGCGCTGCGCGGCGAGCTGGTCCGTCGTCAGGAGCTGCTGCGCCGCGCCGGCAACTTCAGCTCGGTTCGGGACTACGAGCAGGCCCGCGCGCAGGGCGCGCCGCTGGCCCCGCTGCCCACCCTGTTCGTCATCGTCGACGAGTTCAGCGAACTGATCGCCGCGCACACCGACTTCATCGAGCTGTTCGTGATGATCGGCAGGCTCGGCCGGTCACTGGCCGTCCATCTGCTGCTGGCCTCCCAGCGCCTGGACGACGGCCGCATCCACCAGCTCGAGGGCCACCTGTCGTACCGGGTGAGCCTGCGGACCTTCTCCGCGATGGAGTCCCGGTCCGTCATCGGCGTCCCGGACGCCTACGAGCTGCCCGCCGCACCCGGCAACGGCTACCTGCGTTCCGACGTCGCGACGATCACCCGGTTCAAGGCGGCCTACGTCTCCGGGCCGTACCGGCTGCGCTCGACCCGCGTCGACCAGGACGTCATCGAGAGCCAGGTCGTGCCGTACGGCACCGAGCACGTCCCGGTCGTCATCCGCGAGGCCGACGCTCCCGCCGACACCGACGAGGCCGACAACGCCGACGCCACCGCCAGCACCGTACTGGAGGTGCTGGTCGACCGGCTGGTCGACCAGGGGCCGCCGGCGCACCGCGTCTGGTTGCCGCCGCTGGAGCAGCCGCCGACCCTGGACCAGGTCCTGCCGCCGCTGCTGCCCGACCCGGAGCACGGGCTGCGGCCCGTCGACGTCGGCGCGGACGGGCTGCTGACGGTGCCGGTAGGGATGATCGACAAGCCGTTCGAGCAGGTCCGCGACCTGCTCACGGTCGACTTCGGCGGCGTCGGCGGCCATCTCGGCATCGCCGGCGGGCCGCAGAGCGGCAAGAGCACCCTGCTGCGATCCGTGATCGCCGGCCTCGCCCTGACCCATTCGCCGCGGCAGGTGCAGTTCTTCTGCCTCGACTTCGGCGGCGGCTCGCTGGCAAGCATCGCGGACCTGCCGCACGTCGGCGGAGTCACCGGCCGGCACGACCCGGACCGGGTGAACCGGACCGTCGCGGAGATGGTCGCCCTGCTCAGCGACCGGGAGCGGCGCTTCGCCGAGCTCGGGGTGTCCGGGATGGTCGCCTACCGGGAGCTGATCGCGGCCGGCCGGGTGCCGGCGGAGGAGTTCGGCGATCTGTTCCTCGTCGTCGACGGCTGGTCCACCCTGCGCCAGGAGTTCGAGGCGGCGGAGACCGACGCCCGCGAGATCGCCTCCCGGGGGCTGAACTACGGCCTGCACATCCTGCTGACGGCCGGGCGGTGGTCGGAGATCTACCACACGATGCGGGACAAGATCGGGTCCCGGCTGGAGCTGCGGCTCGGCGACCCGGTGGAGTCCGGGATCGACCTGCGGGCGGCCGCGGCCGTGCCGAAACTGCCCGGACGCGGGCTGACCGACACCAAGCTGCACTTCATCGCGGCCCTGCCGAGGATCGACGGCGCCGGCTCGGTCGACGACCTGGCGCACGGCACCCGCCATCTGGTCTCCGCGGTGGTGGACGGCTGGCCCGGCCCGAAGGCGCGGCCGGTGCGCACGCTGCCCGCCGTCCTGCCGGTGGAGCAGTTGCCGCCCCCCGACGGGGCGCTGCGGGTCGCCCTCGGCGTCGACGAGAGCCGGTTGGAACCCGTCTTTCACGACTTCCGCCAGCTGCCGCACCTCACCCTGCTCGGGGACAACGAGAGTGGCAAGACCAACCTGCTGCGGCTGGTGGCGCGGGCGATCACCAGCCGGTTCACCCCGGCGCAGGCGCGGATCATGGCGGTCGACTACCGTCGGCGACTCTTCGACGACATCCCCGACGCCTACCGGCTGGGCTACTCGGTGTCGCCGGACAGCACCAAGGCGACAGCCCGCGACGCCGTCGCCGGCCTCACCCCGCGGATGCCCGGCCCGGACGTCTCCCCGGAGCANCTTCGGCGACGCGACTGGTGGTCCGGGCCGCTGCTGTTCGTGCTCATCGACGACTACGACCTGCTGACCGGCTCGGACAACCCGCTGACCGCGTTCGTGCCGCTGCTGCCGCAGGGCGGCGACATCGGACTGCACGTCGTCGCCGGCCGGGCCGCGGCCGGGCTGATGCGCATGGCGATGGACCCGCTGCTGCGCCGGCTGCAGGAGCTCAACACCCCCGACCTCGCGCTGTCCTGCCCGCGCAGCGAGGGGCCGCTGCTCGGCGGGGTCAAACCACGGGTCCTGCCGCCCGGGCGGGCGCTGCTGTGCACCCGGCGGGGCAGCCGGCTGATCCAGACCGGCTTCGTCGCCGAGAACAGCGCCGCCGGCAGTGCGGCCGGATCGCCCCCGCGCTGATCCAACGCGGGTCGCCGGTCGGCAGGCGGGTTGGGCGATCAGCCGCGGGTCGACCCGGCGCCGTTGCCGGAGTCCAGGCCGGAGGCGGAGTCCAAGCCGGAGGCGGAGCCCAGGCCGGAGGCGGAGTCGCTGCGGGATTCGAGGGCCGTGAGGACGGCGACCATGTCGGCGGCGGCACGGCCCTGCGCCAGGGTCTCGCCGTAGAGCGCCTCGCAGACGTCCGTCAGGGGTGAGGCGATACCGGCGGCCCGGGCCGCCTGCGTGATCAACTGGATGATCTCCAGCACGTCCGGGATGCCCGCCTGGACGGTGAAGTCGCGCTCGACGAGCTTCGGCAGCTTCGCCCGGGAGACGTCGCTGGCCATCGGGCCCGCGGCCAGCACCCGGCCGAGCACGCCGAGGTCGACGTCGTTGCGCCGGGCGAAGTGCACCGCCTCCGCGAGGCCCGTCACCAGCGTGACCAGGAACAGGTTGACGGCGAGCTTCGTCGACATCGCCCGGGGAACGGGCCCGCAGTCCACCAGGTCATGGCACATCGGGGCGAGCAGCGGTCGCACGTCGGCGACGTCGGCCGGGTCGCCGGCGAGCATGCCCACGAGCCGGCCGGCCTCGGCGGGCCCGCGCGACCCGGACACCGGCGCCTCGACGAAGCGACCGCCCACGGCGCGGACGTCGGCGGCGAGGGCCCGCGAGTAGGCGGGCGAGGTCGTTCCCATCTGGACGAGCGTGTGGTCCCGCAGCCGGGCCGGGAAGGTCGGGCCGGCGCGGTCGAGCACCGCGTCGACGGCCTCCGGGCCGGCGAGCATGACGATGACGACGCGGCAGCGCGCGAACACCTCGGCGGCGTCGTCGGTCGCACTGGCCCCGGCCGCCACCAGCGGCCCGCTACGGTCCGGCGTGCGGTTCCACACCACCAGCGGCCGACCCGACGCGGCGAGGTTCATCGCCATCGGCTGGCCCATCGTCCCGAGCCCGACGAAGCCGACCGGTCTCGCCTCCGCGTCGACGGGCGCCGGCACGGTCGCGACGTCCGGCTCCTGCGCGGACCCCGCGCCGGGCGTACTGGCTGTCGTTGTCGCCACCTGCCCATGGTGGACCCGGCGGACGCCGGCAGCGCGGTGGACGCACCTGGCCTGTCGGTATGGGCCGAGCTGTCCGACACGGACGCGGAGGCCGGCTCTTTCGCTGTCGCCGGCGCTGTCGCCGCAGCCAGCCGCGCCTCGGCAGACGGCCCACGAGACACTGGGGAGATGGCGGGGCACGGGCGGGTGGCGGGTGGCTGACGAGCAGCCTGACGCGGAGCCGCTGACCTTCGACGAGATTGCTGAACTGGCCGCACGGTTTCCCGAACGCGATGCGGCGGTGCGGCTTCTGAGGACGGCAGGATTTCCCGTCGGACGCATACCGTCCTGGCAGCCGGAAGACGCAGCCGAGTTCTTCAACGCCGTCAGCCAGCGGTTGGGCGACGGCATTCTGCATGACGGCCGAGCGCTGCTGTTGGCGACAGCGCGCGAGGTGTCCCCACGACCTCCCGGGCATCCTCGGTCGCCGCTCGATCCGCCCTATCGACAGTTGCGGCCGGGCGCGCCCGAGGTCTGGCTGCTGCAGCCTCGCTTCGGCGTGGTGCCGTACCTGGGCCGCGACGGTCTTCTCCACGATCTGGAGTCATGGTGTGTGGAGGAGATCTTCAGCGTCGGCCTCGTCACCGGGGAGGGCGGGTCGGGTAAGACACGAACGCGGCGCCCAGCTTCTCAGCACCACCACCCAGTTGGCACTGCTTCTTTTTCGAATGAACGAGACCGGGGCATCCTTACCCGCGCCCGTCCCCGCCGGGCTGTGCGGCGCCGCCGCGCCCGTCAGACCTTTCTGCCGACCGCACCGTAGTTGCTGACCTCCAGGTCGCTCAGCCCGGTGGCGGTGCCGTCGGGGCGCCAGCGGTGAACAACCTGCACCCCCGGCTCGACCAGCTCCAGACCGTCGAAGAAGCGCGCGACCTGTTCGCGGGTGCGCGGCTGCAGGGGGATGCCGCGGCTGCGGTAGGTCTCGGCGACCTGCTCCCACCCCGGGTCCTCGTCGGCGGTGACGTGGGAGAGGGCGAGGTAGCTGCCGGCGGGGAGCGCGTCGACGAGGCGGCGGACGATGCCGTAGGGGTCGTCGGAGTCGGGCACGAAGTGGAACAGCGCGATGAGCGACAGCGCGACCGGTTTCGTCACGTCGAGGGTGTCGCGCAGCTCCGCCGAGCTCAGGATGCTCTCGACGTCGCGGACGTCGACGTCGAGGTACGCCGTGGCGCCCTGGGAGGTGCCGGTGAGCAGCGCGCGGGCGTGGGTGAGGACGATCGGGTCGTTGTCCGCGTATACCACGCGCGCGTCGGGGGCGATGCCCTGGGCGATCTCGTGCAGGTTCGGCGAGGTGGGGATCCCGGTGCCGATGTCGAGGAACTGCCGGATCCCGACCTCACCGGCCAGGTAACGGACCGTCCGGNCCAGNAACGCCCGGTTCTCCCGGGCGACGACCCGCAGGTTCGGGAACGCGGCGAGCGACTGCTCGGCCGCCTCCCGGTCGGCGGGAAAGTTGTCCTTCCCGCCGAGGAAGTAGTCGTACATCCGAGCCGAATGCGGCTGGTCGGTCTTCAGATCCACCGGGTTGCGCTCCTCGACGAGACTCTGCCACCACTGCCCGCCCGCCAGGTCCCGCTCGCCCGCATCCGTCACCGCGGCCAGCCCCCTCACACCTTCGGCGATTCCCTCGTATCACCCTAACTGCCGGGGTCTCTCACGCTCCGACGCGGGCCACCGGGGAATCCGGCGATCGACGGACTAGCCTGGCTGCGGGTGCAGCACCCGGCCCATCCCGCCCCACTCGGATTGGATNACGGCGCATGCAGCATGTGTCACTGGCCGGACTGGACGTCTCCCGCCTCGGTCTCGGCGCGATGGGGATGTCGGCGTACTACGCCGGCGCNGGCGCGGACGACGCCGAGTCGATCCGGACGATCCACCGGGCGCTGGACCTCGGCGTCACCTTCCTGGACACCGCGGAGATCTACGGCCCGTACCGCAACGAGGAGCTGGTCGGCCGGGCGATCGCCGGGCGGCGTGACGAGGTGGTGCTGGCGACCAAGTTCGGGCTGATCTCGCACCGCGACGGCGACCGGCCCGGTCTGGACAGCTCGCCGGCGAGCCTGCGGGCCGCGCTCGAGGGGTCGCTGCGCCGCCTCGGGGTGGAGCATGTCGACCTCTACTACCAGCACCGGGTGGACCCGGACACGCCGATCGAGGACACCGTCGGCGCGCTCGGCGAGCTGGTCGCCGAGGGCAAGATCCGCCACATCGGCCTGTCCGAGGCCGGCGTCGAGACGATCCGGCGGGCGCATGCGACCCATCCGATCACGGCCCTGCAGACCGAGTACTCGCTGTGGTCGCGGGAGCCGGAGGCGGAGATCCTGCCGCTGCTGCGCGAGCTCGGCATCGGTTTCGTCCCCTACTCCCCGCTCGGCCGCGGGTTCCTGACCGGCCAGATCCGCTCGGCGGACCAGCTCGAGGCCGGCGACTTCCGCGGCGGCAACCCCCGCTTCGCCGCCGAGGCGCTGGCGCAGAACCTGCGGATCGTCGCCGAGGTGGAGGCCGTCGCCGGCGAGGCCGGGGCGACCCCGGCGCAGGTGGCGCTGGCCTGGCTGCTCGCCCAGGGCGACGACCTCGCGCCGATCCCGGGCACGAAGCGGGTCAGCCGGCTGGAGGAGAACGTGGCCGCGGACGCGCTCGTCCTCACCCCCGACCAGCTCGCCCGGCTCGACGCGATCGAACCGCCGGCCGGCGACCGCTACGCCGACATGACGACCATCAACCGCTGACCAGGTCCGGTCGGCGGGTCCTCCACCAGCGGGTCCTCCACCAGCGGTAGGTCAACCAGCGGGGCGTCAGCGGGTGGGGCGTCAGCGGGTGGGGCGTCAGCGGGTGGGGTCGAGTCGGTGGGCCAGGCGGTCACGAAGCACGGTGAGGTCGGCGATGCGTTCCTCCAACATGCTCAGCCGTCGGGCGGCCACCGCGAGCGCGTCGGCACAGGCGGGCCTGGCCTGGAACCGCTCCGGCAGCGGATGGTCGAGCAGCGGGAGCAGGGACCGGACGTCATCCACGGTGAACCCGCTGGCGAGCAGGGACCGGATGGTGCCGACGGTGGTGACGGCGGCGTCGTCGTACACGCGATAGCCGGCGCTGGTGCGGCTCGACCNCANCAGGCCCTGCTCCTCGTAGTACCGCAACGCGCGCGGGGTGGTACCGGTCACGCGCGCCAGCTCACCGATCTGCATCCACCCACCTCAACAGTGCGCACCCGACGTCTTACCAAATGTACGCATCACGGCCCGCACGGCCGGGTCGGCGGCGGGACCGCCAAGGTGATCGTGCTCCTCGCGTCGCCGACTCCTCGCGTCGCCGAGAGCAGGCTCCTTGCGCGGACCGCCGCAGGCCCCCGACGACCGAGCCGGCGACCGAACCCGATGCCTCCCCGCCCCTCGACCGGCACCCGACGAACGCCGTCCGATGACGATGGAAACGCCGGTGCCGGCCGGCCGCGGGTCAGTAACCCTCGTCATGCATGGTCCACCTGCGACTACGTCGCTTAGTGATCAATGTGAGGAGGGTGGATGCGGCCAGGCGGTTCGACCGGGTGACGGCTTGTTCCCGTGTCGTCTCCGCTCACAGCGTACGAACATGTGTTCGACATCCGGGGTGTGTTGTTCTACCGTCGACCCATGGTTTTCGACGACGACCT
>NZ_LJJX01000083.1:0-20795 GCF_001421075.1 Frankia sp. CpI1-P
CATTAGTGGCGACGGTCTACTAGTCAGTGAATACTAGACATCCACCGCCTCGGACCAGCTTGGCAGGTAGGGCACCGGCCTTCCACACCCGCCGCCACCGCTCCACCGACCGCTCAGTCACCCGCAACCCAGCGGCAACCTCCCGGTTCGACACACCCTGTTCGAACAAATGCGCGGCTTCTTGTCGTATCCGTTCCCGGCGATCTCGATCCTCAGCGGTCAACCCNCCACCCNTCNCATACCTCATACCAACGGACTACCCAACCCCCAACGATCACCCCAGCGATCACCACCGGATCAACCCGACCCGGCACATTAAAGATCAGTAGGAGACGGNGGCGCCCTGGTCGCGACCTGTGACCGACCGTAGTCCACTGAAGCCGTCACCTTGTCGCGCACACCGAAAATCATGATCAGCAGCGTAGTGNGGGAACGTGGACCCGTTGAGTGCCTTCCGGACCGTTGACGACGCCGCCGCCGTCGCGGCCGGCATGGTCGCGGCCGAGTCACGCCTCCAGGACATCTGGCGGCACATCGTTGTCCAGCTGCTCGACGACTACACCAGCGTGCTGCGTCACCAGGGCCTTGATGCAGCCCAGGCGATGTGGACCGACCGCCCCCGGCCGTCCGGCGACCGGCGAGTGGACGCTGCTCTCGCCGCGCTCGGAGAGTATCTCGCCCGCCGCAACGGCTGGCCTGCCCCCCCGTGGGTGCGCGACCCGGCGCTCGAGGCGGTGCCGTGGTGGTTCGTCACCGCGCTCAAGGGCCTGCATCCCCGGGCGCTGGTCGAGTCCCCGCTGTCGTTCCGCAAACGCGGCGTGTTCATCACCAGCGGCGCGCTCCAGCGGGCGTGACATGACCGGCCCCGGCCTCGGCCGCGAGTCGATCACCGGTCTGCTCCGGGAGCGCAACGACGAACTGGGNCGGCGCGGAGCCAAGGCCGACCTGTTCCTCGTCGGCGGGGCCGCGCTTGCCCTCGTCTACGACGCGACCCGCTCCACCCGCGACCTTGATGCCGTCTTCCTGCCGACCGACGTCGTCCGCGCCGCGGCCTCCGCGCTCGCCGAACGCCACGCCCTCCCGGCCGACTGGCTCAACGACGCGGTGAAGGGCTTCCTGCCCGGCCCAGATCCGGCCGCGACCAGATACTTCGAGGCCGACCACCTCACCGTCGACGTCGCCTCCGCCGAATACCTTCTCGCGATGAAGCTGTTCGCGTCCCGGGTCGAAGCCGACGCCGACGACATCGCGTTCCTCTACCGCACGCTCGGCTATACCACCGTCGACGAAGGCCTCGACCTCGTCCAGTCCGTCTACAGTGACCGCCCGATCGACGCGAAGGCCCAGTTCCTCCTCGAAGTGATCGTCGACTCTCTCCACGGTCGCAGCGGCCACACGGCCACTACTGACGACCCTGCCTGACCCTGGCCGCAGCACGTCCAGCGCCGCCAATGCAGTGGGAGCAGCGCAGCCGCCCGATCTGCGTGAACGGCTCACACGTCGCCGACCAGCGCGAACGCGGCCGGCCACGGCGGCTCACCCCCGCCGCCCGTGAGCGTCTGACTCTTTCCAGGCCACGACGCGGTCACCGGCCCCGCGGCAGACCGGCNAGAGGGGACGGCAGGGGTCTGCGGCCCCGGCGCGCACGCTGTGCGAACAGGGGGCGATCGGCACCGGGTGGACAATCAGCGTCACGGCGATGCTCCCGTCTCGGCGCGCTCCGTGACCGCCACCCTAGGACCGAGAGGCTGTCGACGTGGGCGAGTTGTCCCGTTCGGCAGGATCGCGGCCGGGGCGCGCCGAGCCGCCTGCGGGCACCGGCTCTCCACCCCAGGCGGCGTGTCGCAGATCACATCCGGAGAATGGGGTCCACAGAACAACCCTGATCGGCTTCGATGGACGTCGACAGCAGCGATCAAGATCGTTTCAAGGTGCGGGGTAAGTACGGGATGATCTAGCCTTGGCCACGCCCTGAGGACCCTGGAAGTGGCTGTCTACCTGCGGGTTTGGTGGACCATGTGTACCAGCATACGAACCGGTTGATCTTGATTCCCGGTCCCGAAATCACCGTCCGGCCGGTCGCCACACGGACCCTGACCTCGGACGATGTTCCGTGACCGCGCCGACCACTACATCATCTACCGCATCGAACAAGCGTTCCGAATTCCTGGCGGTGCCGGACGCTTCCGCCCGTCTTGTGACCGTGATCGTCAGCGTGGTGGTCGCGTTGACGTTCTGCTTCGGGTTCGNCAATGTCCTCCCGCTCGGACNGCGTCTCAGAGTTTCTGCACCTTGACCCGAACGAGTCACTATCTAACCCTGAGGGAGGCCCGCTGATCACATTGGTATCCTCGGGCCCATTCAGCCACCGGTGCGTCTCAGCGCAAGGGTGCGAAGGTGGCTCGGACATCGGCCACGAATCCGTGGGGCTGTTCGAGTGCGGTGAAGTGGCCACCGGCCGGAAGTTCGTTGAAGTAGACGACGTCGCTGTAGCGGCGTTCCAGCCAACGACGAGATTTCCGCACATGCTCCTTCGGTGACATCGTGAATCCGACCGGCAGCTTCGTGGGGGATTCGATGGTCGCGGGGGTCGACCANCTGGCCTGCTCGAGTTCCCAGTAGAGGCGGGCGGCGGATGCGCCGGAGTTGGGTAGCCAGTACATCATGATCTCGTCCAGCAGCTCATCGAGGGTGAACGTGGCTTCCGCGTCACCCGGGGTGCCGCAGGTATCCTGGATCATGGCATAAACCCAGGCGGCCTGGCCCACGGGTGAGTCGGCGAGCGAGTAGCCGATCGTCTGCGGGCGGGTCTGCTGCTCTTTGGCGTAGCCGGACAGGTTGTCCCAGAAGTACNGGGCGCTGCGCAGCATGGCTTGTTCTTCCGGTGTCGCGTCCGCGATCTCATCCGCGGTCGGCCCGAACATTGCGAAGTTCAGGTGCATTCCCAGCAGGGCTGCCGGTTGCCGACGGGCGATCTCATCCGTGACTCCACAACCGAGATCGCCGCCTTGGGCGGCCCACCGGTCGTAGCCGAGCCTTTCCATGAGAACGATCCACGCTCTTGCGATGCGCTGGAGGTTCCAGCCGGTCTCGGCGGGCTTGGCGGAGAACCCGAAGCCGGGCAGCGTGGGGATGATGAGATGAAACGCGTCCCGGGGGNTTCCCCCGTGGGCGGCCGGATCGCTCAGCGGGCCGACCACCTTCCGGAATTCCAGGATCGACCCGGGCCAGCCATGAGTCATGATCATTGGTAGGGCCTCCGGTTCGGGGGACCGGATGTGCAGGAAGTCGATCGGCAGGCCGTCGATGGTCGTCCGGTACTGACCAGCCTCGTTCAGCCACCGTTCCGTCGGCCGCCAGTCGTAACTGTCCCGCCAATGCTCGACCAGGTCCCGCAGCCGTTCCAGGGTCGGGCCCTGACTCGAGTCGCTCACGGTCCGACCGGCCGGCCACCGGGTGAGGACGAGACGGCGGCGAAGGTCGTCGAGCTGCTCNTCAGGGATGGCGAGGGTGACGGGCTCGATGGTGTNGTTCATCGGTGATCCCCCTTCGGGGCGGTCGCGTATGATGTGTACGATACCGTACCGTACACATTGGAGTCGATCTGTGCCTGCTCCCGCCGCCCGTCGGACCACGGCTGACCTCGGTCGGCCCTCTCGCCGTGGCGAGGCGCGCCGGGGAGCGATCCTGGACGCGGTCGCGGAGCTGGTGACGGAGGTCGGCTACGAACGCGTGACCGTCGACGCGATCGCGGCACGAGCCCGGGCCTCGAAGACCACCATGTACCGACACTGGCCGGGGAAAGCCGAGCTGGTCGCGGACGCTCTGCGCCGCCGCGCGGAGAGCAACGACCCGGAGGTCACCGACATGGGCACACTGCGTGACGACCTCACCGCCGCGGTCGCCGGCATTGTGCGCACCCTCACGGGAGCGCCATCGCTCCTCGGACTACTGGAGGGGATCCGCGACGATGNGACCTTGCGGAGCCTGGTCCGATCCCAGATCGATGAGAACGCCGCGGACGTCGGCCGGGCCATCTGCACCCGTGCGACCGCACGCGGGGAAAGCGTCAACCTCGCCTCGGCCGACCGGGTCATGTCCCTCGCCGTTGCCGCGCTCTTCNTGGACATTCTGCTCACTGGCGCCGCGCCCGACCCGGCCGCGCAATCCGCCCTCATCGACGATGCACTCATGCCCATCCTGCGGGCCGTGGAGCAATGACCAGCGGGCACACCCTCAGCCGCGTGACGACTGCCTCCGCCCCATGCGGCCGGGTGGGCGCGTGGGCGGAGAGATTGCCGAGACGCAGCCGCCGCTCGAAACGCTGGCGAAGCTCAGCAAGGCCACCGGTTTGACCTTTGACCTTCACGTCGCCAATGGAGCCGTCGAGATCGTTCAGGTCGCCAAGGCCGCCGCTCGCGGCTTCACGTTCGTGTTCGACTCGACCGTGCTCACCGCCCTCTCCTACGCTCGGCCGTTGGTCGAACAGCTACTAGCGCGCCACACAGTGGGTGATCGACCGGCCGACATCATCGTCGAGGCCGAGCAGGATCTTGCACTACTACAGCTCACGTCCCATCGCTTGCCGGGTGCACGGATCTACACGATGGCGCAGGCCCACGGATCNCACGACAGGATCGACGAGCTTCTCCGCATCCCGCCCGCAGGCACGACCGTGGAACCGGTTGAGGTCGGGGCAAGCGAAGAAACAGTGACTGCTCGCCGGGCGCGGGGCGGACGCATCCACCCGGCGCCCGGCAGGGAAGGGTCGCACGGGCAGGCAGAACAGCGCCGTGCTCGGCGGGGCGAGGTGCGCGCGGGGCCTTGTCTAAAGTGGATCTGTGGAAGGACCTACTTCCTATCGGGGCCCCGCGTTCTACGTCTCAGCACCCCAGAGCCGTGACGCCCCGCGACCACTACCGAGCGTGGCGACCCGTTATGGGGAAAGCGAGGTGCCGTGGCCGAGGCGAGGGTCGGTATCGGACGTCACCGCCAGAGCCCGGGCCGCCTGGAAGCCCCGGCAATGTACGAACCGGGCCTTTGCGCCCGCTGACCTGCACCTACAGAATCCTGACCATCAAACCGATTGATAGGTCAAACCTATTTGCCCAGGTCGGACGCTAACTACGCAGCGTGGTGGGGCGGGTGGGGCTTGAACCCACCATGGACGGCTTAGGAGTCCGTGGCTCGGGGGCGTAGCCGGATCGCCGTGCCCGCCACAACCTGCCAGACCTCGTCGGAGGCGGCGGCGAGCTCGGCGTTGAGGCGACCGAGCGCGTCGCGGAAGCGGCGGCCGGCGGCCGTCGGCGGCACCACTCCGGAGCCGACCTCGTCGGTGACCGCGACCACGCGGCGTGGGGTGTGCCGCCACGCCTCGATCAGCTCGCTCGTGCGGGCCGCCAGCTCCGGGTCGTCGAGTGTTGCCGCGACCCACAGCCCGATCCCGTCGATGAGCAGCGGCGGTCCCGGCGAGCGCAGCAGCGGCACCAGATCGAGGGTCTCCACGGTCGTCCACGCCGCCGGTCGGCGCTCGCGGTGCGCAGCGATCCGCACCGACCACTCGGCGTCCGGGGGAGCCGTGGGGTCTGGGGGCACCGACGTGGCGACGTACACCACCGACGGCTCGGCGAGCAGCCGGCGCTCCGCCTCGGCGGACTTCCCCGACCGGGCCCCACCGGTGATCAGTACCCGGTGCGGCGGGGGCGTCGCGGAGCTCGGAGATGCGGCGGGGCGTGTGAGGTGCGGGGCGGGAGCCGGGGACTGGACGGCTGGGAGCGGGGCGCGGGGCACCAGGTCGAGGACGGCACCGTCTTCGGGCGCCTGCGCGCCGAGCAGGGCGAGGCGGCGGCCCAGCTCGTCGCCGGGGGGATTGCGGTGGCTCAGGTGGACGGCGAGCACCTGGGTGCCCTCGACCACGGCGCCGCGGCGGCGCAGCTCCGCGACGACCTCGGCGAAGGTGTCGAGGCCGAGGTGCTCGCCGAAGCCCGGCCGGTCCCCGTTGTTCTCCTCCAGCAGCACCACGTCGTAGGCCCGGCCGGCGACGGCGGCGAGGGTGGCCGCCGGCAGCGGTGCCGCGGTGTCGCAGCCGTAGAGCAGCCGGCCGCCGTCCGGCGCAGTGACGTCGTAGAGCACCCCCGGGCCGATGCTCGCGTCGCCGTGCCGGGCGGCCAGCGGCCGGACGAGGTAGCCGGCGCCGTCCGCACCGAGCCGCAGCGGTGCCCCTGCCGGCCCGGTCTGCGCCGTCGGCTCCTCCGTCGGCCCGGTCTCGGCCGTGGGCCCGGCATCCTCCGCCGATGCCAGAGCGGTAACGAACCGCAGGGCGGAGCCCTCCCGGGTCGGGTCGGTCCCCTCCCACCGGGTCAGGAACTCGCGACACACCGCCAGCGCCGCGGGCGGCCCGACGACGTCGAGCGGCCGACCGGCGGCGGAGGACCACGACCGCCACATCAGGCTCTCCGGACCGAGGTGGTCGGGATGCGCGTGACTGATCAGCAGGTGGCGCAGGNCGGAGAGCCGGACACCGAGCCGGGCGGCGGTCCGCGGCACGTCGGGCCCGCAGTCGATGAGCAGCGCGTCGTCGACGAGGACGGCGGTCTGCCCGCGGACGGCGTGCTCCCGNGCCCAGGCGCAGGACGCGCAGTCGCACCACGGGTTCGGCCAGCCGTCCGCCGAACCCGTGCCGAGCAGCGTTACTCGCACCGCCGCCGCGTCCGGCTCAGACGTGCGGGTGGCGCTTGCGCTCCCACCGGGTCATCAGCGCAAGCACCGCCGCCAGCAGGAAGATGGCCACGAAGGTGACGATCACGGCAGCCCACCAGGTCAGGGGCGGATCATGCTCCGCGGACTCGGCGGCGAAGGCTGCAGCGTTGTAGACGGTCGTTCCCACGCGGGTTCTTCCTCCTCGACCGGATGTACCGGATGTGCGCTCGACGTCGCACGTCGTTCCATGTCCTGCCGGGGCAGACGTTACCGGCGTCGTGGACATCCTGACGCGGGTGCCCGCGTGCGCGCCAGTGGCGTGCGGCACCGAACCGCCGGTCCGCTCGGCCGATCTGCCGCGGAGTATCGGCCCTGGCGAGGCCGACGACGGGCGGCGCGCTGATCCGGGGCGCCGCGCCGCCGCGGGGCACACGGTTGGATGGGTCCACCGGTCGAACGATCGGGCGATCGCGCAAGGCGGCCGGCCGACTCGGGCCGCCCGGGAGAAGGGACCCACGCATGACCTGGACCTGGCGTTACGAGGGCGACGACGGAACGATCACCACGGTCGGCGGTGCGTCGAGCTCCGAATCCTTCACCAGCCAGGGCGACGCCGAGACCTGGCTCGGGGAGACGTGGCGCGATCTGCTCGCGGCGGGCGTCGTCCAGGTCACCCTGCTCGACGCCGGACGGCGGATCTACGGCCCGATGAGCCTGCGCCCGGTCACCTGATCCCGACCGGGGCCTTGACGGCCTTGAGGGCCTTGACCTCACCTGGCCTTGAGGTATGACGCTGGCGGGCATGACCTTCTCCGGTGCGACGGCGGTTGTGCTGGGTCCTGGCGGCCTCGTCGGTACCGCGTGGCTGCTCGGGTTGGCGGCCGGGCTCCGCGCCGACGGCGTCGACCTCGCCGAGGCCGGCCTGGTCGTGGGCACCTCGGCGGGCGCGATCGCCGGGGCGGTCCTGGCCACCGGCGGCGACCTCGACCGCCTCGCCACCCTGCCCGGCCCGCAGCGGCGCCCGGATTCCCGGCTGATGGCGGAGGTGTTCACCACCCTCGGCGACTCTGGGCTCGACCCGGCCGAGGCCCGCCGCCGCGTGGGCAGGATCGCGCTCACCGCCCCGACCGTCCCCGAGCAGGTGCACGTAGCAGACGTGCGGTCCCTGACCGGAACAGGGGACTGGCCGGGCCGGCCGATGCTGATCACCGCTGTGGATGTCGAGACCGGCCGGCCCGTCGTCTGGGACCGCACGAGCGGGGTGGCGTTGCCCGTGGCCGTCGCGGCGAGTTGCGCCATGCCCGGCGCCTACCCGCCGGTCACGGTCGACGGCCGCCGCTACATGGACGGTGCGCTGGGTGGAGGGTCCCACACCCACCTGGCCGCCGGCGTCGCCACCGTCGTGGTGATCGAACCGCTGGCACACAGGTTCGGGGCCGCCGCTGCGCCGGCCGGTGCCACCACCGTCGTACGGATCGCGCCCGACGAGGCTGCGCAGAACGCCTTCGGCCCCGACCCGGGTGACCCGACTCGCTGGCAGCCCGCCTACCAGGCCGGCGTGAGCCAGGCCGGCGAAGCGGCCGGACGCCTCCACCTGACCACGTAGACCATCACCGGCGCCGGCGCCGGCGGTGACGCCCGCGCCGGCGGTGACACGGGCCGTGATGCGGTCGCCTTCGTGTCCGTTGACAACGGTCAGGCTAACGGTGTTAGCTGATGCTGCGGCTAACGGTGTTAGCCGATCTGTCGTCCCGGAGGTGCAGTCCCATGACCGAGCAGCGTGACCAGGCGTCGTCCCGTTCCGGCGGCGCGCACTACCTCGCGCCCGGCTGGTTCACCCGCAACGTGGCCAACCGCCTNGTGGCGCTCGTGACCCGGGCCGGCGTGAGCGTGCTGGGCAGCCGGGTGCTGGAGGTACGCGGCCGGACCAGCGGCCAGCCGCGGCGGACCCCGGTGAACCTGCTGACCCACGAGGGGCGGCAGTACCTGGTGTCCGCCCGTGGCCACGGGCAGTGGGTCCGCAACGTCCGTGCCGCGGGCGGCGAGCTGACCTTGCTGCGGGGGCGTTCGCGTACGCTCTACCACGCCGACGANCTGGCCCCGGCGGACAGCGTCGCCGTGTTGCGGGCCTACCTGAAGCGCTGGAAGGCCGAGGTCGGCGCCTTCTTCGACGGGGTCGGGCCCGACTCCACCGACGAGGAGATCCGCCGGATCGCCCATCGCCATCCGGTCTTCACACTGACCGCGCGCTGACCGGTCGATGCGTCGCCCCGGCGCCGCGGGAGGCAGGGGACCGGGCGCGCGAGAGAGGGACGGGACGGATGGGGACGCCGCAGGGTCCGGGCCGGCTGCCGCTGGCGCCCGTCGCGCCCCGGCCCGCACTGGCGTCGCCCTCGCCGCGGGTCGGCGAGATCATCGCGGTCGCGCGGGAGGTGCTGGAGAAGGAGGGCGCGGCGGCGCTGACGATGCGCCGGCTCGGCGAGCTGCTGGGCATCCGCGCCCCCTCGCTGTACAAGCACCTCGCCGGCAAGAACCAGCTCGAGGCCAGGCTGGTCGACGCCGCCCTGGTCGAGATGGGCGACCTGCTGCATGGCGTCGTCGACCGCGCCGACGCCGCGAGCGTGCTCGGCGACCTGCTGGCCGCCTACCGCGCCCACGCCCGCGCGCACCCGAACCTCTACCGGCTGGTCACCTCCGGCCCGCTGCGCCGCGACCAGCTCACCGCGGGGGTGGAGGACTGGGCGGGGGAGCCTTTCTACCGGGCCACGGGGGAGCCCTACCTCGCGCAGGCGCTGTGGGCGGCGGCGCACGGCACGGTCATCCTCGAACTCGACGGTCGGTACCTGCCGGGCTCCGACCTGGATCGGACCTGGGCCGCGCTGACCGCAGCGTTCAGCCGACCCGTCGCCGGCGCCTGATTCCGTTCCCGCCGCGTCACGCCCGCCCCGCGGCCGAGGGACGTCACGGGCCGCCCAGCCGGCTGCTCAGGGCGGCCCCCTCGGCGAGCTCGCGGCGCAGCACCGCGCGGGCAACCTCGACTTCCGGCCGCGCGCTTCCGGCTCGCTCGACCTGCGTGTGCTCGACGGCCGGGCGTCCGGCTCCCGGCCGGGGTGCCACCGCCGGCCCGGCGGATCCGGCCCGCAGCAAACGTTTGGTGGCCGCCACCGCGGGCGCCGGGAAGGCGCCGATGCGCGCGGCGAGCTCGCCGGTGACGGCGTCGAGGTCGGCGTCGGGGCAGCGGCGGATCGCCAGGCCGTACTCGACGGCCTCGGCGCTGCTCACCCAGCGCGAGGTCAACAGCAGCTCCGCGGCCCGCTGGGCGCCGACCGCCCGCGGCAGCAGCACCGAGCTCATGGCCTCGGGCACCGTCCCCAGCTCGGTGAACGGCGCCCGCAGCCGCGCCGACTCCGCGACCACCACCAGATCGCAGTGCAGCAGCATCGTCATCCCCAGGCCGACGGCCGCCCCGTGCACCCCCGCGACAAGCGGCTTGGACAGGCCGGCCAGGGCGAGGACGAGCGCCTCGAAGTCGGCGACGAGCCGGCCGCGGTCGGTGCCGGGGAGCTCGGTGAGATCCGCGCCGGCGCAGAACGCCCGCCCGGCGCCGGTGAGCACGACCACCGCCACCGCCTCGTCGCCGTCCGCCGCCACCAGCGCCGCCCGCAGCGCCCGGTAGGAGTCCGCGGTCAGGGCGTTGAGCCGATGAGGACGGTTCAGCGTGAGCCACCGGACCGGTCCGGCGTCGCGGGCCAGGACGAGCTCACCCGCCGCCGGCGGGGGTAACTCGCCTTCGGCGGAGGTCGGGTCGGCTGTGCTCACCGGTCACCTCGATCGGGCTCGGCGGCGGCCTCAGCCGCGTTGGATGACGTCGGCGAGCACGTCGTCGATCCGCTTGAGCAACGCCGGGTCGAGGGTCACCCCGGCCGCCTTGACGTTCTCCCGCACCTGCTCCGGCCGGGAGGCGCCGATGATCGCCGAGGCGACGTTGTCGTTCTGGAGCACCCAGGCGACGGCGAGCTGGGCCATGCTCAGGTCGGCGTCCGCGGCGATCGGGCGCAGGTCCTGCACCGCGGTCAGGACGTCGTCGTTGAGCAGCCGCGAGATGAACCGCTCGCCGGTTCCGCCGGTGGCGCGGCTGCCGCTCGGCGGCGGCTGACCGGGCAGGTACTTGCCGGTCAGNACGCCCTGCGCGATCGGCGACCAGACGATCTGGGAGATGCCGGCCTGCTCGCTGGCGGGCACGACGTCGGCCTCGATGGTGCGCCACAGCATCGAGTACTGCGGCTGGTTGGAGATGATCCGGTCCAGACCCAGCTCGCCGGCGATCCGCACGGCGTCGGTGATCTGCTCGGCGGACCACTCCGAGACCCCGATGTAGAGCACCTTGCCGGCGCGGACCAGGTCGTCGAAGGCCCGCAGCGTCTCCTCCAGCGNCACCGTCGGGTCGTAGCGGTGCGCCTGGTAGACGTCGAGATGGTCGGTGCGCAGCCGGCGCAGCGAGGCGTGGGCGGACTCGATGATGTGCTTGCGGCCGAGGCCCTTGTCGTTCTCGCCGGGGCCGGTCGGCCAGTAGACCTTGGTGAACAGCTCGTAGGACTCCCGGCGGACGCCCTGGAGGGCGTCGCCCAGGACGGTCTCGGCGCGGGTGCCCGCGTACACGTCCGCNGTGTCGAAGGTCGTGATGCCCTCGTCGAGGGCGGCGCGCACGCAGGCCGTCGCCGCGTCCGCCTCGATCTGATCACCGTGGGTGATCCAGTTTCCGTAGGAGATCTCGCTGACGGACAGGCCGCTGCGCCCCAGGCGCCGATGCTTCACGTCACAAACCTACGACGGCGTCCACCCACCCCGGCGAGGGTCCGCGTAACCCACGCCGGGGCTCGCAGCCCAGCTGGGGGCTAGGGTCGCGCGTCGCCGCGGGACACCCGCGGGCGGGGCAGCCGCCAGCGACGCGGCAGCAGGGCCCGCTGGGCGGCGTAGGCGCGCACCCGCACCCGCGAGTCCGGGTAACGCTCGGCGACCTTGCGGCTCACCTGCCAGGAGAGCACGATCGAGTCGACGACGANCGCGATGATGCCGAGCAGCATCAGCAGGGTCGCGGCGAGCCGGACGACGCCGTTCGGGATCAGCCCACCGACGAAGTAGACGACCGCGGCCACCAGGAAGAACGGGCCGACGGTGAGCCGGGTGTCGACGAGGTCGCGCGCCAGCACCCGCTCCGGGGCGCGCTCGCGTGGCGGCAGCCGGCTGACGTCCCCGGACATCATCGCCGCCCGGTACTCCTGGCTCTGCCGGCGGCGGGCGGACTTGGCGTCCTGACGACTCGCGCCCTTGCCCGTCGGCGCGGCGGTCTTGCCACGGGCGGCCCGGGCCTCCGAGCGTTTCGGCGTGGGTCGCCCCTTCGCCGCGGTGCGCCGCGGGTCGGCAGACGGGTCCTGCTCGTCGAGTTCGACCTGCTCGGCGAGCGGTTCGGACTCGGCGGAGCCACGCCGCTTCAGCAGGGCCATCAGGGCAGAGCCAACATCTGATCGAGTGCCTTCCGGGCAAAGGTGGCCACGTCCCGGTCGACGGCGATCTGGTTGACCGTCTCGCCGCGGACGAGTGACTCCAGCGTCCAGACGAGGTGCGGCATGTCGATCCGGTTCATGGTGGAGCAGAAACACACCGTACGGTCCAGGAAGACGATGGTCTTGTCGGGGTGCCGCTTCGCCAGGCGCTGCACGAGGTTCAACTCGGTACCGATGGCGAACGCCGAGCCGGCGGGGGCGGCGTCGACGACGGAGATGATGTACTCGGTGGAGCCGACCAGGTCCGCCGCCGTGACGACCTCCCGGCGGCACTCCGGATGCGCCAGGACGGTGATCCCGGGAATGCGGGCGCGCACCTCGTCGACGCTGTCGCGGGTGAAGCGCCCGTGGACCGAGCAGTGCCCGCGCCAGAGGATCATCTTCGCCTCGCGCAACTGGCGGTGGGTCAGCCCGCCGCCGGGGCGGTGCGGGTCGTAGACGACGCAGTCCGCCTCGGTCATCCCCAGCTCGCCGACGGCGGTGTTGCGCCCGAGGTGCTGGTCGGGCAGGAACAGCACGCGGGCCCCGCCGCGCTCGCCGAACGCCCACTCCAGCGCCCGCCGGGCGTTCGAGGAGGTGCAGATCGTGCCGTCGTGCCGGCCGGTGAACGCCTTGATGGCGGCCGAGGAGTTCATGTAGCTGACGGGGACGGTGTCCGCGGCGACGCCGGCGTCGAGCAGGTCGTCCCAGGCCTGCTCGACCTGCTCGGCGGTGGCCATGTCGGCCATCGAGCAGCCGGCGGCGAGGTCGGGCAGGATGACCCGCTGGTGTGCGCCGGTGAGGATGTCAGCGCTTTCGGCCATGAAGTGCACGCCGCAGAAGACGATCGCCTCGGCCTGCGGGCGCGCGGCGGCTTGCTGGGCGAGCTTGAACGAGTCGCCGGTCACGTCGGCGAACGCGATGACCTCGTCGCGCTGGTAGTGGTGCCCCAGGATGAAGACCCGGTCACCGAGCGCGGTTTTTGNGGCGGCGGCGCGGGCCGCGAGGGTGGGATCGGCGGCCGGCGGCAGCTCGCCGGGGCAGTCGACGCCACGTTCGCTCGCCGGGTCCGACCCGCGGCCGAGCAGCAGCAGGGCCAGCGGGGACGGGGTGACGCCCACCTGCGCGAGGGCCGGATCCCGCCCGAGGGTCGGATTGATCGTCATGGCGCTCCTCTGGTCGACCGGCCCGCAGCCTGGCCGCCTGGTCGTCCGCGCCGACCGACCGGCGATCCCGCCGGGGCCGTCCGCGAATGGTCGATGAGACTCTAACTCCCCGCGACCATCGTATGTGGAGCTCCGCCGGTCGGGCGCCGGCTTGTCCGGGTTGTTCGGGCCGTTCGGGCCGTTCAACCTGGTTCCGGTCGCGGACGTGAACGGGGTCACGAAGGTGGCCGGAGGCGATCGGAGGTGATCGGAGGTGATCGGCGTCTCGTGGCCCGCAGGTCGGCGCCATGGCCCGGCTCCGTTGGCATCGCTACGATGGGAAGCGGATCCCGTCCCATGGTGTTGGGCANGAACGTCGGCGCAGACGCTGTGCCGTGCCCGGGGCGTCGGCCGAGGCGACTCGGCTCGCCGCGGGCAGTACCCGACCGGATGCAACCGACCGGAAGCGCAGTACCCGACCGGAACCAGTGATGCCTGGCACCTCAGGCACGTCCAGCAAGGGCAGGAGTAGTCCTTATGACCGTTCAGGACACGACGGAGACCGCGACGCAGTCCTCGACCGTCATCCTCACCGACACGGCCGCCGGCAAGGTCAAGACCCTGCTGGAGCAGGAGGGCCGGGATGACCTCAAGCTGCGCATCGCAGTGCAGCCCGGGGGCTGCTCGGGCATGCGNTACCAGCTCTTCTTCGACGAGCGGTCCCTCGACGGTGACACCGTCCTGGACTTCTCCGGTGTCAAGGTCGTCCTCGACCGGATGAGCTCTCCGTACCTCGGCGGCGCGACGATCGACTTCGTCGACACCATCGAGAAGCAGGGCTTCACCATCGACAACCCCAACGCGCAGGGCTCCTGCGCCTGCGGCGACTCGTTCCACTGATCGACCAGGCGGCCACCCTGGGCCGCCGTCGGCGGCCGCCCCCCAGCCCTGGTGCATTCCTCTCACCAGTGGCACGGAGGTCGTAGCCGGCTCCCGCAGGCGCCGCCGAATAGTTCAGCACCGAAGAGCCCGGTTCGACCCACCGCGGTCGGGCCGGGCTTCTTCGTCTTCCCCGGCGGCCGCGTCCTCCGTGGCGCTGTCCGTGGTTCGGTCACGGCCCGCGGTTCGGTCACGGCGGCGGGGGCTGTTCCGAGCCGCCACAGGTGCCGGTAGGCTCCACGATCGTGCGTATCGCCGTGACGGGTTCCATTGCCACCGACCACCTCATGCGCTTCCCGGGGCGGTTTGCCGAGCAGTTGCTCGCTGATCAGCTCCACAGCGTGTCGCTGTCCTTCCTCGTCGACGAACTCGTGATTCGTCGCGGTGGGACCGCGGCGAACATCGCGTTCGGTCTTGGCCGGCTCGGCCTGCGCCCGGTCCTCGTCGGTGCCGTCGGCGAGGACTTCGCCGACTACCGCTCGTGGCTCGACCGGAACGGAGTGGACACCACCACCATCCGGGTTAGTGAGATCGCGCACACGGCTCGCTTTGTCTGCACCACCGACGAGGACCTCAACCAGATCGCCTCCTTCTACCCGGGGGCGATGAGCGAGGCCGCCGAGATCGAGCTCCGGCCGATCTCGGACCGCTTCGGCGGGCTGGACATGGTGATCATCAGCCCGAACGCGCCGGACGCGATGGTGCGCCACAGCCGGGAGTGCCGCGAGCGCGGCTACGCCTTCGCCGCCGACCCGTCCCAGCAGTTGGCGCTGCTGGAGGGCCCGCAGATCCGTGAGCTCGTCGACGGCGCGGCCTACCTGTTCTGCAACGAGTACGAGAAGGCGCTGCTGGCCAGCAAGTCCGGCTGGAGCGACGCGGAGATCCTGGCGAAGGTCGGCGTGCGGGTCACCACCCACGGCAAGGACGGCGTGGTGATCGAGGCGCCGGAGAGCGACCCGATCCGCGTCCCCGTGGTGCCTGCCCGGGCCACCCCGGACCCGACGGGCGTCGGCGACGCTTTCCGCGCCGGCTTCTTCGCCGGGCTGTCCTGGGAGCTGCCGCTCGAACGTTCCGCCCAGGTCGGCTGCCTGCTCGCCACCCTGGTCCTGGAGACCGTCGGCACGCAGGAGTACACGNCCGAGCCGTCCGACATGCTCAAGCGGATCACCGAGGCCTACGGCGCCGACGCGGCCGCCCAGATCGCCGAGCACCTGCCCACGGTCTGAACCGACAGAACCGGCTGAACCGACAGAACCGGCTGGGCCGTGGGCCGCTCGTTCAGGCGAGGCGGCGGATGACGAACTCCTCGCCGCCGGCCGGCAGCGCGCGCGCCGCCACCAGTTCCTGACCGCGCAGCCGGCACCAGGCCGCCACGTCCGGGCCGGCTGCCGGGTCGTCCGCCCAGAGGGTGATGGTGCCGCCGGGCACCACCGAGCCGAACGCACGGGCGAGGTCGATGATCGGCAGGGGGCAGCGCCGGCCACGCGAGTCCACCGTCGCCGCCGGCGCGGGGCTGTCCTGATCGGGGTCGGTCCCGGCGTCCGCCGGCCCGTCCGTGGTCATCGCCTGCTCACCTCCCGAGGCCCTGAGCGGGCACGTCACAGGCCGGTCCGGGCCGGGCCGGGCGTCGGCGGATCCGGGTGACGTTGGTCGCCCGCCGCCCCGGGCCTGCCGTCCCGGCCCGGCCGGCCGCCTGTCGTGTCGTCCTGGGCCGTTCGGATCCTGGGGGCCGTCCGGTCACAGTCCGTCCGGTCACAGTCCGTCCGGTCACAGTCCGTCCGCTCCCAGGCGCGCCCGCACGGCCCGCACGGCGCCCGGCAGAACGTCGAGGAGGGCGTCGAGATCGGCCCGGGTGGAGTCGCGGCCGAACGACACCCGCAGGTTCCCCTGGGTCAGCGCGCCCATGGCGACCAGCACGTGGCTCGGGGTGAGGGTGTCGGAGGTGCAGCTCGACCCGGAGCTGACCGCGATGCCGGCCCGGTCCAGCTCGGTCAGCAGCGCCTCGCCCTCGACGTACAGGCAGGAGAAGGCGGTGATGTGCGGCACGGTCGGGGCCCGGTCCGGATCGCCGAGCAGCTCCACCCCGTCGACGAGCTCGGGCAGCCGGCGCCGCAGGTCGCGGACGTAGCCGGCCAGCCGCGGGCCCTCCGCCGCGAGTTCCGCGGTGCGGGCGGCCAGCGCGGCGGCGGCGGCCACGATCGACGGGACGTCCGGATAGCCGGCCACCCGCCCGCCCTCGCGCTCGTCGGCCGGCCCGGGGCTGCGCCAGCGGGTTCCCGTGCGCACCGCGAGGATGCCGACCCCGGCCGGGCCGCCGAACTTGTGGGCGCTCGCGGTCAGCAGGTCCGCGCCGAGCGCGCCCAGGTCGACGGGCACCCGGCCGACGGTCACGGCGGCGTCGGTGTGCAGCGGGACGCCCGCGGCACGCAGCCGCTCGGCGACCTCGGCGACCGGCTGGACAGTGCCGACCTCGTGGTTGGCGTGCTGGAGGCTGGCCACGGCGGTGCCGGGAACCGGCGCGAACGCCGCCGGATCGACGCGTCCGAAGCGGTCGACCCCCACCTCGACGAGCCGCCCGCCGGCCTGTTCGTGGTGCTGCGCCGCATGCAGCACGCTGGAGTGCTCGACCGCGCTCACCATGATCAGATCGCCGGCGCGGCGGCGGGCGGACGCCGTGCCGAGCAGGGCGAGCGTGGCCGCCGCGGTCCCGCTCGCCGCGAAGCTGATCTCGTCGGGCCGGGCGCCGAGAACGCCCGCGACGGTCTCGCGGGCCGCGTCCAGCAGCATCCGGGCGCGCCGGCCCTCCCGGTAGAGCCGCGCCGGATCCGCCCAGCCGTCCTGGAGCGCCACCCCAAGCGCCTCCCGGGCCGCGGGGTGCAGGGGGGTGGTCGACGCGTGGTCGAGATAGGCCGACACGGGTGCGACGCTACGCCGTGACGGGCCCTGGGGGGCGTGCGTCACAGGCCCTTGATGGGGCCTGTGGCGAGAAGCTGCCGGGCCGCTGAGATACGCTGCTGCCGCACCATCTACAGCGTGTCGAAGACAGCATGTCGTCCGGAGGGATCGACCGGGGTGACATGGCGTTTCTGGGGTCTCGCGGATGGCGGCGGACAGCCTCCGCCCCGTCGACGCGGGCCGCTAGTCGTGGGAGGCAGGACCTGGTGAGGAGATCCTTCGGTCGGACCCGGCCGTCGGTCGCGGATGTCGAGGACACGCCGACGACGCCGGCTGACTCCGGCGGTGCGGGCGGGGTCGCGAACGACGCGGTCGAGGCGGTTGGCACGGTCGGCGCCCATGGGAGGCGACGGGCGCGGCCGGTGCGCCGACCCCTGCGCCTGGTCGGCGCGCTCGCCGTCGTGGGGATCGCGGCGACCGCCTGCGACAAACCCAACTTCGGCTACCCGGATGGTGTGACCAACCACACCCCGCGGCTGCTCAATATCTGGCAGGGCTCGGCGATCGCTGCGCTGATCGTCGGCGCGGTCGTCTGGGGCATGATCCTTTACGCGGTCGTCGCCTTCCGCAAGCGCAGCGACGTGCTCCCGCGCCAGATCCGCTACAACCTGCCCGTCGAAATTCTGTACACCGTCGTTCCCGTCGTGATCGTCGGCGCGATATTCTATTTCACCGCGCGCGACGAGTCGAAGGTCACGAAGCTTTCGGCCCACCCGGACGTCACGGTGGACGTCATCGGCTTCCGGTGGAACTGGCAGTTCAAGTACATCGACCCCGGCGCCGGTCACACGGGGCCGAACCAGATCGAGGTCACCGGCCGGCCCGGTGAGCCCGCGGTGCTGGTCCTGCCGCAGAACCGGTCCATCCGGTTCGTGGAGACCTCGCCGGACGTCATCCACTCCTTCTGGGTGCCCGAGTTCCTGTTCAAGCGGGACGTCGTGCCCGGTCGGGTCAACCAGTTCGAGCTCACCGTGACCAAGACCGGTACCTTCATCGGTCGCTGCGCCGAGCTCTGCGGGACCGACCACGACCGGATGAACTTCTACGTGAAGGTCGTGCCGCAGGACGAGTACGACAGGTTCATCACGGAGCGGCAGAATGCGGCTGTTCCGTCGACGTCGGCCGGGACGACGACCGCCGCCGCCGCCAGCACCGCAACCACTGCCACCACCGGGAGCGGACAGTGACCCTCGTGCAAGAGTCGGGCGTCGGCCACGCCGAGCCCGAGCAACCCCACCTACCCAAGCGGACGAACCTGCTCGGCTACCTGCGCACGACGTCCCACAAGGACATCGCGGTCATGTACTTCGTGACCTCGTTCGCGTTCTTCCTCTTCGCCGGCATCCTGGCCATCATGATGCGGGCGGAGCTCGCGCGGCCGGGACTGCAGTACTTCTCCAACGAGCAGTACAACCAGTTGTTCACGATGCACGGCACGCTGATGCTGCTGATGTTCGCGACGCCGATCGCGTTCGCCTACGCGAACTTCCTGGTGCCGCTGCAGATCGGCTCGCCGGACGTCGCCTTCCCGCGGCTGAACGCGCTGTCCTACTGGTTCTTCCTGTTCGGCAGCCTGACCGTCATCGCCGGCTTCCTCACGCCGAACGGCGCGGCGTCGTTCGGCTGGTTCGCCTACTCGCCGCTGAACAACGAGATCTACTCGCCCGGGGCGGGCTCCGACCTGTGGATCGTCGGCCTGACCATCTCCGGTCTGGGCACCATCCTCGGCGCCGTCAACATGATCACCACGATCCTGACGCTGCGTGCGCCCGGTATGACGATGTTCCGGCTGCCGATCTTCTGCTGGAACTTCCTGGTCACCTCGATCCTTGTGCTGGTCGCGTTCCCGGTGCTCGCCGCGGCGCTGCTGGCGCTGGAGGCTGACCGCCGGTTCGGTGCGCACGTGTTCGATGCCGCGAACGGCGGAGCGCTGCTCTGGCAGCACCTGTTCTGGTTCTTCGGCCATCCCGAGGTCTACATCCTCGCGCTGCCGTTCTTCGGGATCATCAGCGAGATCCTGCCGGTGTTCTCCCGCAAGCCGCTGTTCGGCTACAAGGGCCTCGTCTTCGCCACCATCGGCATCGGCGCCCTGTCGATCGCGGTGTGGGCGCACCACATGTNCGTCACCGGCGCGGTGCTGCTGCCGTTCTTCGCCTTCCTGTCGTTCCTGATCGCGGTGCCGACCGGCATCAAGTTCTTCAACTGGATCGGCACGATGTGGCGCGGGCAGCTCACCTTCGAGACGCCGATGCTGTTCNNNCTCGGCTTCCTGGTGACNTTCCTNTTCGGCGGGTTGACCGGGGTGNTGCTGGCCAGCCCGCCGATCGACTTCCACGTCAGCGACAGCTACTTCGTCGTCGCCCACTTCCACTACGTNNTNTTCGGNACCGTCGTNTTCGCCGCNTNCGNCGGCACCTACTTCTGGTTCCCGAAGNTCACCGGCCGGATGATGAACGACCGGCTGGGCAAGATCCACTTCTGGACGGTGTTCTTCGGCTTCCACGCCACGTTCCTGGTGCAGCACTGGCTGGGTCTGCGCGGCATGCCGCGGCGCTACGCCGACTACTCGCCGACCGACGGCTTCACCACCCTGAACACGGTCTCCTCGGCGGGGTCGTTCCTGCTGGCCCTGTCGACGCTGCCGTTCATCTACAACCTGTGGCACTCGTACCGCAAGGGCCAGCTCGCCGTCGTCGACGATCCCTGGGGCTACGGCAACTCGTTGGAGTGGGCGACGTCCTGCCCGCCGCCGCGGCACAACTTCCGGACGCTGCCGCGGATCCGCTCCGAGCGGCCCGCGTTCGACCTGCACTTCCCGGCCACGGTGGGCCGGGTCGACTACCACGCGACACCTGAGATCGGTTAGGGGACGGTGATCGTATGAAGGTGGAAGGCATCATCTTCAGCTTCTTCGGCGTCTTCGCCGGGGCTGNGGCGCTGGTCTACTGGTTCTGGGCGAAGGACCCGACCGGCACCGCGGCGCTCACCCTCACCACCGGGTTGGGTCTGCTGGTCGGCGGCTACCTCATCTTCACCGGCCGCCGGATCGGTATGCGCCCGCAGGACCTCCCGGACGCCGAGGTTGCGGACGGTGCCGGCGAGCTCGGGCACTTCACGCCGGGCAGCTACTACCCGTTCCTGATCGGCGCGAGCTCGGTGACGGCCGCCATGGGCCTCGTCTTCGGGATCTGGCTGCTCGTCCTCGGCCTGGCAATGGTCGTGGTGTTTGCGACCTGCCTCGTGTTCGAGAACTTCTGGCACCCCCCGGTGCCCGAGGACTGAGACGTACCCCGCGGCCCGGGCGGAGCCCGGCCGCGACCTCTGCGCCAGCGGGGCCGGCAGATGCTTCGGCATCAGCCGGCCCCTTTGCGTGGCGGAGCGGTGCCGGTGGGTCGGAAGTGGTGAGCGGAGCGGCTGCGACTAGGAGACCACTGAAAATCTTGCGGGTCCGGGTTCTGGTGTGGTGGTCGACGCCAGTGTTGTGATCATGCAGGGTGAGTGGGTGGGCGAGCTG
>NZ_LJJX01000084.1:0-19786 GCF_001421075.1 Frankia sp. CpI1-P
CCCCTTCGGTTTCGACAGGCCCGCCAGCGCACCCGCCTCACGGGCCTTACGCCACTCCACGATATGCGCCGAGTACAGACTCTCCCGGCGCAGAATTGCACCCTTCTGCCCGTCCGGGGCCGCCTCGTACTCGTTCAGGATCCGCAGCTTGTACGCCGCTGAGAACGACCGCCGCCGCGCCTTCGGCTCGACCTCCGGGTCCGGCCGCCGGCCCGCGTCCTCACGTCCGTCCACACGGACATCATCGACCAGGCCACGCCCAGCCGGCACCGCCATCGTCACGATCTTCCTCTCNCTACCCGCCCAGGTCACAAGATGATAGCCGCCGCCTGGCTCATCTCATGCTGACAGATAGGGAGGGGCGGCTGACCGTCTTACCGGCCGCCACTCTCGCTGGGAGAGAGGGCGGTCGGTGACGGCCCGTGATGTCAGACGGCGCTCGCCTCGCCGCCGGATGGTTCGCCGGCACCACCCCGCGAGAGGTGTGCGTGGGAACGGAGCCACGTGGTTGCTCTGTATGCACAAATCGGACGCCGAACCGTACAGAAGAACCACGGTGGCGGCTCTCCCACGCATCCGCCCCGAACCGCGAGCCGTCGCCCCTACAGCGCCCAGTCGCAGCCACACCACGACGTCACGTAGCGTGAAAGCCGGCCAGGAAGCGGACGTCCCAGGCTCTGNGCCCAAGGGATCGCGACACGAAGGCGGTGTCGATGGGGTCGAGGTGCCACGCCCAGACTGGGACGGCCACCCGGTGGAACAGGCCCGGCCTACGGCGTCGACGGTGACCGGGTGGCGGGGATGCGTGCGCCCGAGACGAGGCTGCGGTCGAGGTCCGCCACGGTCGCGGCGCCGAGCAGGGCCATCGCGCGGTCGAACTCCGCGCGCAGCAGCTCGATCACCCGAAGGACACCGGCCTCACCGCCCGCGGCGAGCCCGTACAGGTAGGGCCGGCCCACGAAGACACCCGCGGCGCCGAGGGCCAGCGCCTTGGCCACGTCGTTGCCGCGCCGGACGCCTCCGTCGAGGAACACCGCGAGCCTGCCCGCCGCCGCGTCGACCACCTCCGGCAGGATGTCGATGGTCGCGGGGACGCCGTCGAGCTGCCGTCCGCCGTGGTTCGAGACCACGACACCGTCGACGCCCAGCTCGACGAACCGGTCGCACTCGTCGGAGCGCATCAGGCCCTTGAGGAGCAACGGGCCCTCCCACAACGACCGGATCCGCTCGACGTCCGCCCAGGTGACACAGTCCGACGACGACGCGATCGTCGCCCGGGTCTGGTCGAGGCTCAGCGGGACCGGATTGGCCGGACTGGCCGGACTGGCCGGACTGGCGGAACTGGCGGGATCGCCGGGACGGCCGGCGCCGAGCTGGCCGCGCAGGTAGTCGACCTTGCCGCGGACGAAGTCGGCCGCCCACGCCGGCTTGCCGGCCCCCTGCAGCACCGTCCTGGGATGCGGCGGCCGACTCATGAGCCGGTTGCGCGTGTCGCGCTCCCGGTTGCCCAGGACCGGCGTGTCGATGGTGATGGCCAGTGCCCGGTAACCGGCCGCCGCGATCCGCCGGAGGAGGTCCCCGACCTCGCTGCGGTCGGGGGGCAGGTAGAGCTGGTACCACAGGGTGCCGGTCGAGTGCGCGGCGACGTCCTCCAGCGGGAAGGCCGCCACGGTGCTCTGCATGTACACGACGTTCGCCCGCGCCGCGGCCCTCGCCACGGCGATCTCCGCGGACGATCGGGCGAGGCGACCCGCACCCGTCGGCGCCAGCATGATCGGCATCGACAGCCGCTCGCCGAACACGGTCGTCGAGAGGTCCCGCGTGGCGACGTCGGCGAGCGGCCGCGGGCGGAACTCGATGCGGTCGAACGCCGTGCGGTTACGCCGCAGCGACACCTCGTCGCCGGCTCCGCCTGCCAGGGCGTCGAAGACCACCCGGGGAAGCCGGCGGCGCGCCAGCTTCCGGACGTCCTCGACATTGACTGCGTCCTGCACCCTCACAAACACGAACCTTTCGCTGTCGGCGGGTCGCGGGAGCGCGTCCTCCCGGCCGCCGGGATTGTTCCGTCACGCCAGGAGCACCGACCCGGCAGCCGGTCACGCCCCGGGGGCGTTGGTGCGACCGGCGAGGACCGCCCGAATGTCGGCCGCGATCTCACTGACGACGGGTTCGCGCAGCACGGTGTCGTGGTCGCCGCCCACGGTGCGGTAGGTCGCCTCGCCGGTCAGCAGCGGGCGCCAGACATCCCGCCGGTGCGCGGGCGAGGCGGTCGCCGTGTAGACCAGCGCCCGGCCGTTCCAGGGCCTGGGTCGGTACAGCCTGGTGAGCACCCGGGACTGGTCGTAGAAGACGTCGTACTGGTTCATGCCCTTGAACTGGACGACGCCGGCCAACGGAAGCTGGGCCGCGCGCCAGGCCCGGCTGAGCAGGGCCCGGGCGGCCTCCCGGGCGGCTGCCCCCGCGGCGCGCGCCGGGCCCGTGGCCGGTCCCCCCGCCTGGTCCGCCGAGCCTCCGGCCGGAGGCGAGGCCGTGGTCGGGCTCCCCGGCAGCGCGGAGGGCAGCACCCCGCCCGCGAAGACGCCGGCGGACGTGTCGGGCGGGAAGCTGTCGATGAGGATCAGCAGTTCGACGTGCCCGCCGGCCTCGGTGAGCAGTCGTGCGGTCTCGAAGGCGACGAGCCCGCCGAAGGAGTGGCCGACGAGGTGGTAGGGGCCGGCGGGTTGGAGCAGGCGCAGGGTGCGGGCGTGGCGGCGGGCGGCGGCATGGATGGACCAGTCGGGCAGGCCGCGGTATTCGAGGCCGTGGGCCTGGATGCCGTAGACGGGACGCTCGCCGTCGAAGTGGCGGGCGAAGCCGAGCATGCCGATGGCCAGGCCGCCGGCGCCGCAGAAGCAGAACAGGGGCTGGCCGTCGCCGGTGGTGCGCAGCGGGACGACGGTGGGGTGACGCAGGACGTCGGTACCGACATTGCGCAGGCGGACGGTGAACTCGGCGACGGTGGGGGCGTCGGCGACGGTGGAGGTGGGCAGGTCGACGCCGAGTTCGTCGGCGACCCTGGTGAGCAGCTCCTCGGCGATGAGGGAGTCGCCGCCGAGTTCGACGAAGTCGTCGTGGATCCCGACGTCGTCGAGGTGCAGGGCGGCGGCCCACACGCCGGCGACGGCCTCTTCCCACTGGTCGCGGGGCGGGTTCTGGTCGGGTTTCGGGCCGGCGGGGGCGGCGGGCAGGTTCAGCCGGTCGACCTTGCTGCGGTCGGTCCTTGGCAGCGCGGTGACCAGCATGACGACGGCCGGCACCATGTAGGACGGCAGCTTGGCCCGCAGCAGGCGCCGGATCGAGGCGGGCGAGACCCGGGCGCCGGTCGCGGGCACGACGTAGGCGACCAGGCGGGTGCGCTCCGTGGTCTTGTCGGCCACGACGACGGCCTCGAGCACGTCCGAACTCGCGAGCAGGGCGGACTCGATCTCGATCGGCTCGACGAGGTACCCGCGGATCTTCACGGCCGCGTCGTTGCGGCCGACGACCCGGAGCTGGCCGTCGGCGTCGATGCGCCCGAGGTCCCCGGTGCGGTAGGTGGGCGTGCCGTCCGGCCCGACACCGAACCGCGCGGCGCTCACCTCCGGCGCCCGCCAGTAGCCCCCCGTGATGAAGTGGCCCGCGACGACGATCTCACCGGTCTCCCCGGGTGGCATCTCGACGCCGTCCGGCGAGACCACCCGCACCGCGACGTCGACNACCGGCCGCCCGGCCGGCATCACGCCGTCGGGCAGGTCCTCGTCCGACCAGATCGGGGCGCAGGTCGCCGTGCCGAGCTCCGAGGCCCCGTAGGAGACCAGGAACGCCGCGGTCGTCGGCAGGTGGCGGCGGGTCAACGCGACGTCGCGGGCGTAGATCGCCTCGCCGACCGACATGACGAAACGGAGGTCGCCGAGCACCTCGTCCGGCTCGAGGCAGCCGAACACGGTCCGGATCAGCGCCGGCGTGGCCACGATGCCGGCCGGCCGGGTGGTGCGCAGCCAGTCGGCCAGGTCGCGCACGCCGCGGACCCGCGGGTCGTACATCTCGAGGGTGGCGCCGAAGACCAGGCCACCGAGCAACCGGTTCATCCCCGAGATGAACGAGTAGGGCAGCAACAGCGNCAGCGGGTCGCCCGGCACCGGCCGCATCACGTCCCGGACCTGGATGGCGTAGTGGATACCCAGCAGGGCGCGGTGGTGCCACACGACGCCCTTCGGCACCCCGGTCGACCCGGAGGTGAAGATGAGCACGGCCGGATCGGTGTCGGCCCGGCACGGCGCGGTCGACGCCACCCGGTCGGCCAGCGCCGGGGACCAGTCTGCGACGCGCTCGTCGCCGACGTCGACCGTCGCCACGATCCCCGGCAGCGCGGCGGCGGTCCGCTGCTCGGCGGAGCCGGCCGGCCCGGTGACGCAGACCGGGGCCCCGGCCAGGCCCACGACCTGAGCCAGGCGGTCGGGGGGAGTGAGGCCGTCGAGGGGCACACAGGGCCGGCCACTCGCGATGACGCCCAGGACGGCGGCGATCCCGCTCGCGTCGTGGGGCAACAGCACCGCGACGGGCGTGTCCGGGTCGGCCGCGGCCGGCTCCCGCAGGATGCGGTCGGCGACGACGTCCACCCAGGCGACGAGTTCGGCGAAGGTGACGGCACAGTGTGCATCGCGGACCGCCACGACGTCGCGGCAGACCTCGGCGACGGCGCGGATCCGGCCGACGACGTTCCCGAACCGGTCGTCGGGACGCAGCGGCGGCGGTGCCGGCAGCGGCACCGCCACTGACGCCGGCACCGGTACCGGCCCCGACGCCGGCCCCGACGCCGGCCCCGACGCCGGCCCCGACTGAGCGATCTGGCCTTTCCTCATGTCAGCCAGGTCGGTGGCCCTTGGACGGACGGTATTGTCATGGCGCCTCCCGGGCAGGCATTGGTATGGGAGCCGTGACCGCGTGCTCCGATCGGTTCAGATTCAACACGAACGACTTTGCGACCTGCCACCCACCTCCGTAGTAGTCATTAACGTTAATGCGTGGTTGCTGCGCGCCCCCGCTCTTGCGATTCGGCCCGCCACGAAGCGCCACCGCGACTTCCCGCCGCCAGTCCGTCGGTGCCGGTGGCGGAGTTCACACGAAACTGGTGGCACTTACGACTGGCCCTGCCCCTCGGGACCGAGGAACTGCCACCGAACGAGGAGCTGCCACCGAACGGGATACGGGATATCGACGACGCTCACGTCACTGTCTATCTGTGCCTCCGGGCCCGGTACGGGCAGGCCCGCCGACCGGCGATGTCGCGGTACGTTTACTCGACGAACCAGCGATCCTCCAGCCTGTGCCCGACACCGGGACGGGCGGAAGGCCGGCGCCTCGGCTCATCGCCTGATCATGCCTGGCCGCCGGCACGGAGACCCTGCCCCTGCGCGTGCCCGGGTCGTCGCCCGGCGCGGGTGGCGGCCGGTTCCGCGCGAGGTCCTTCCCTGAACACCCGATAGGTTGCAGACTTTCGTTCTGTGAGCATCCTCGACGACGCCCGCGAGGGCATGGACCTCGACGTCCGACCGCAGGACGACCTCTTCGGCCACGTGAACGGNCGGTGGCTCGCCGAGACGGAGATCCCGTCCGACCGCTCGAGCTGGGGCCCGTTCGTGCAGCTCGCCGATGCCGCCGAGCAGCAGGTCCGCGACATCATCACCGACCTCGCCGCGCAGGACCCGGCCACCCAGGGCGAGGACGCCCGGAAGATCGCCGACCTCTACAACTCCTTCCTGGATATCGACGCGATCGAGGCCCTCGGCCTGGACCCGGTGCGGTCGCTGCTGGACGCCGCACGTGGTCTGGGCGACGTCCGCGACCTCGCCGCGTTCCTCGGCGAACTCGAGCGCGACGGCGGCTCCGGGTTGTTCGGCTCCTACGTCGACACCGACGACCGCAACTCCGACCGCTACCTGTTCCACCTGAGCCAGGGGGGCCTCGGCCTGCCGGACGAGTCGTACTACCGCGACGACAGGTTCGCCGCGACGCGCGAGAAGTACGTCGCCTACCTGACCCGCATGCTCGGGCTGGGNGAGCACCCCGACCCCGAGGGCGCCGCGCAGCGGATCCTCGACCTGGAAACCCTGCTCGCGAAGGGCCACTGGGAACGGGCCGAGACCCGCGACGTCCAGAAGACCTACAACCTGACGACGGCCGAGGAGCTGGCGGCGCTCTGCCCGGCCTTCGCCTGGGACGCCTACATCACCGGTCTCGGCGGGCAGCTCACCGGCCCGCACGCGACGCTGGCGGAGGCGTGCGTGCGGCAGCCGTCGTTCTTCGCCCACCTGTCGACGGTGCTGACCGACACGCCGATCGAGGGCTGGCGCGACTGGGTGGTGAGCCGCGTGCTGCGCTCGGCCGCGTCGTACCTGCCCGACCCGTTCGTCGAGACGCATTTCGACTTCTACGGCCGCACCCTCAGCGGCACGCCCGAGCTGCGGGCCCGTTGGAAGCGTGCGGTGGCGTTCGTCCAGGGCGCGATCGGTGAGGCCGTCGGCCGGGAGTACGTCGCCCGCCATTTCCCGCCGCGCGCCAAGGCGCAGATGGACGACCTCGTCGCGAACCTGCTCGCGGCGTACCGTGAATCGATCTCCCGGCTGGACTGGATGACGGAGGAGACCAAGCTCCGGGCGTACGACAAGCTCAAGACGTTCCGGCCGAAGATCGGCTACCCCGACCGGTTCCGGGACTATTCCGCCCTGCGGGTCCGCCGCGACGACCTGATGGGCAACGCCCGCGCCGCCGCCGCGTTCGAGACCGACCGGCAGCTCGCCAAGATCGGTTCACCGGTCGACCGGGACGAGTGGTTCATGCTCCCGCAGACCGTCAACGCCTACTACAACCCCGGCACCAACGAGATCTGCTTCCCGGCCGGCATCCTGCAGAAGCCGTTCTTCAGCCCCGACGCCCACCCGGCCGAGAACTACGGGGGCATCGGTGCGGTCATCGGCCACGAGGTCGGTCACGGCTTCGACGACCAGGGCGCGCAGTACGACGGCGCCGGCAACCTCAACGACTGGTGGACCCCCGCCGACAAGGCTGCCTTCGAGGTGAAGTCGAAGACCCTGGTGGAGCAGTACAACGCGTTCGAGTCGCGCAACCTGCCGGGCGAAAAGGTGAACGGCGCACTGACCGTCGGCGAGAACATCGGCGATCTCGGNGGCCTCACNATCGCCCACCAGGCCTTCGTCATCTCCCAGAACGGCGAGGCGTCACGCGACGACCGGCGCCGGCTGTTCATGAACTGGGCCTACGTGTGGCGCACCAAGCGGCGCCTCGAGCTCGAGCGGCAGTACCTCACCACCGACCCGCACAGCCCGCCGGAGCTGCGTGCCAACATCGTGCGCAACCTCGACGAGTTCCACGAGGTCTTCGATACCACCCCCGGCGACGGGCTTTGGCTGGACCCGACCGACCGCGTCCGAATCTGGTAGAGACGCCACCTTCCGTGGGATTCACAAAAGGCTCTTAACATTCAAGTCCGATATCGGTTTGACGCTATCCGAACCGGCTGAGGTACCGTCCCTCCCGCACCTTCACGCGTTCGGGGAATGACCAGAAGGGATCACCAGTGACCCAGCAGGAGCAGCAGGAGCAGCGCCAGCAGGTGGAGCAGCGGTTGCGCCAGAACTGGCAGCAGCTTCGCTACCGCATCCTTGACCAGTTCAATCAGGTCAGGTCGGCGGATCTCGATGCCGCGGCCNGCATCGATGACCTCGTCGCGCGGATTGCGGACAGGACGAACCACAGTGAGCAGTACGTCGAGAACCGTCTGCGGCAGTTGACGGGCGTCGGCGCCGGCCAGCAGCGCCAGTCGTTCGGCGTCCGGCAGTAGCCCTGACGAGGTCAGGTCGATCAGGCCTCGGCGCACCGTAGGCAGGCCGGTGCGCCACCGAGCCGACGTTCGCTACTCGGCGCGCGTTCTCGGGAAGGCCAACGGCGTGTTCGTGGCGACGCGCACCAGCGACCTCACCAAGGCAGTTCTGCCGTTCCTCCTGACCGTCACCTGCTGACGGTCAGCGCGGGCGCGGCGGCGGCCGCTCGGTCCCCCGGACGACCGTCGCCGTGCCCGGCTCGCGGGTGTACCACGCTCGTCGGCGCCCCTGGTGTAGCACTGAGTTCGTGCAGCCTCTCCCGAGCGGCCGGCCGCCTTCGGCCGTCCAGCCTCCTTCGGCCGTCCAGCCTGTTTCGACCGTCCAGCCCGTTTCGACCGTCCAGCCCGTTTCGGTCGTCATCGTGCACCGTGACCAGCCGGCGCGGCTCGTCGACACGATCGACGCGTTCCGCGCGCAGGACGTCCCAGTCGCGATCACGATCGTNGACAACGGATCGGCGGTCCCGCCACCGGTCGAGGCCGCCGACGTCGCGGTCGTGCTGGCCGGCGGCAACCTGGGATTCGGGCCGGCGGCCAACATCGGCTTTCGGGCGTTCCTCGCCGACGAGGACGCGGGCGAGTGGGTGGTGCTCGCGCCGCACGACGCGCTGCCCGAGCCCACCTGCCTGAGTCACATGCTGAGCGTGCTGGCGCAGCAGCCACGAGCGGGGCTGGCGTGTGCCGACGTCGGCGACGGAGCGACACCGGTCCTCGACCCCTACTTCGGCGGGATCCTCGCGCCCGCGAGCGTCGACGAGGGCTGGGAGCCGGCCGGCCACCCGCACGGCACGCTGATGTTCGCCCGCCGCGCCTGCCTCGACGAGGTCGGGATCTTCGACGAGCGCTACTTCGCGTACTGCGAGGAGGCGGACCTCGCGCTGCGAGCGAGGTCCGCCGGCTGGGAATCCGGACTCGTGCGCGGCGCGATGGTCACCAACCCGCACATCAGCTCGACCTCCGCGGCGATCGACTACCTGCAGCTTCGCAACACCCTGCTGCTCGTGCGGGAACACTCCGGCCGCTACCACGCGTTCATCCGACTCTGCATCGCGCTGTGGCACCTCGCCTCGGGCGCCGTCGTACCGGCCCGGCGCGGCCCCTACTGGCACCTCGAAGGACGCCTGCGCGCGCTCCACGACTTCCTCCATGGCCGCTTCGGCCCGCCGCCTGCGCACCTGCTCGTCAAGCGCTGACATCGCCGGCCGGTGCACCCGACAGGCCCAGGTTCTTCGCGGTCTCGACGACATTGCGAACGGCGGGGCTGTCCTCGCCCGTTCGCCAGATCAGGAGCTGATCCAGCCGGCCCCACGAGGCGGGGTCCGCGAGCGGGACCGCGACGACGGCCCGGTGCCGGTATCTCGGCACCGCCCGGGAGGCGGTCAGCGCGATGCCCTCGCCGGTCTCGACCCGGGTGGCGAGTTCGTCGCGGCCGTGGATGGGCGGGCGGCGGACGGTGATGGTGATTCCGGCGGTCTGCCAGAGGGTGGCGGGATCCGGGCCGGTCAGGATGAAGGTCTCGCCGTCGAGGTCCTCGAGGTCGATCGCGGACCGGCGGGCGAGGGGATGCCCGGCGGACACGAAGACCGTGTCGAGCATGAGGACGTCGAAGCGGTAGGCGTCGAGCCCCGCCGGTAGCTCTCCCCAGCACATGCCGAGGGAGCTGCGCCCGGCCAGAACCGACGCCGCGATCTTCTGGTTCGGCTTCTCCCGGTACTCGAGCCTGAGGTCGGGGTGCCGGGACCGCAGCGACCGTACGAGCGACGAGACGACGTCGAAGTGGTTGCTGGCGTGGAGAAGACCGACAGTGCCGGTGGTGCCGTTCACCGTGTCGGCGACGACGGCTCGGAAGGTCTCGATGCTGGCGAGGACGAGGCGCGCCNGGTCGAGCAGGGGCCTGGCCTCCGGGGTGAGGGCGACGCGGCGGCNGGTGCGCGCGAACAGCCGGATGCCGACGCTGGCCTCGAAGTCCTGCAGGCGCTTGCTGACGCCGGAGGTGCTCAGGCCCAGCCGGGCGGCGGTCCGTCCGAAGTGCAGCTCGTCGGCGAGGGCGACAAACACCTCTAAGTGATCGATTCCCACGCGGAGGATCGTCCCCGAACGGGAAACGATGCGTCAACCGGACGACTCTTGATCCCAGACTGAGGCAGGCGGGAAGCTCGCGGGGCCGGCCAACGCGCGAGGTCTCTGCGGCATCGGTCGATCAAATACCCGGATGACGGTCCCGCAACGAGGGGAGCTGGTATGGACGATGACCCGAACTGCTTCACCCCCGCCGACGACGGCCTCCATACTCCGTCGGACAACTATTATGAGACCGAGACATTCTGGTTCTCGTTCTTCGTGCCGGACCGGGCGCTGGGAGCCTGGCTCTACGCGTCGNTCAAGCACAACGCCGGGGGAACGGCAGGCGGCTGCTGGATCTGGGACGCCACCGGTAGCGCGCCCTGGGATATTCCGTTCTACGAGCAGTTCGCGCACCTCAAGGCGCCAAGCCAGCCGTCGCCGGGCGTCCTTGCGTTTCCGACCGGGATGACGGTGCAGGTTCGCGAGCCCGCCACGTCCTATCGCCTCGGTTATGACGACCGGAACCGGTGCCGGGTCGACCTGCGGTTCGACGCACTCGAACCGCCGGTGCCGCTGCGCCGGGGGGCGCCGCCGTATCCGAAGGCCTCGCACTATGACCAGACCGGGCACGTCACCGGCCACCTGCTGCTCGACGGTGAGCGGGTCGAGGTCGACTGCTACGCCATGCGGGACCGCTCCTGGGGACCCCGGACCGAGCGCGGCTACCGGCGTGTCGGCTACACCTGGGCCGCCTCCCCCGGGCTGAGCCTGCTGACCTACACGTCGCCGGAGGCGCATCAGGGCGGCACGGTCCCGGAGCGCGTGCACTCCGGCTACGTCCGCCGCGACGGCAAGCTCGCCCAGATCGTCGAGGGCCGCCGCACGGTACACCGCGATCCGGAGCAGGGCTGGATCACCGGCGTCGATCTCGAGGTCGTCGACGAACACGGCCGCGCCACCGTCGGCCGGGCCGAAGGCACAAGCCGCATGATCCTTCCCGGCGGTACGACGGTCTGTATCAACACCTCGCTGCGGTGGACTGTCGACGGCCGCACCCTGCACGGCGAGGACCAGGACGTCTGGCCGATCGACGAGTGGCGGCTGCGCCGCCGCGGGAGCGTCGCATGAGCAGCCTGACCCTGCCCGCCGCCATCCTGGAATGGATGGAGAAGGCGGTCGGACATCCGGTCCTGAGCGCGACGCGGATACCGGGCGGCGGCACCCGCCAGGGCTGGTTCATCGACGTCGACGCCAGCAGAAACGGCAACGGCAACACGGACGGGATCGGCGACACCGGCGGGAAGCTGTTCCTGCGCTACAGCCCGCAGCCGCTGCCCGCCCGCAGCGCCTTCCATCGGCTGGCCACCGAGGCCGAGGTGATTCGGGCCCTGGGCGGCGCCGGAATCGCGGTTCCCGCCGTGTATGCGGTCCATCCGGTGGAAGAGGCGGTCCTCCTCGAGCGGGTGCCGGGAGACACCTGGTTCTACCGCCTCCGCGACCCCGACGAGCAGGTCCGGGTGGCGCAGGACTTCATCAGGAGCCTGGCCAAAGTCCATCGCCTCGATCCCGCCCGGCTGGACATTCCTGGACTCGGGCCGGTGCGATCGGCGCGGGAGCATGCCCTGGAGCGCATCGCGCAGATCCGCCGGCGCGCCACCGCCCCGGACGGGTCGATCGACCCCCTGGTCCGCCTGTCGGCGGACTGGCTGGAAGCCCACGTGCCCGACTACGACGGCCCCGTCGTCCTGGTCCAGGGCGATACCGGGCCCGGCAATTTCCTGTACCAGGACGGACGGGTCACGGCCGTGCTGGACTGGGAACTGTGCCATTTCGGGGATCCGATGGACGACATCGCCTGGTTGTCGCTGCGGACCGTGCAGGACACCTTCACCCACCTGCCCGACCGCCTCGCCGAATACGAGAAGCTCTCCGGCCACGCGATCGACGTCGACCGAATCCGGTACTACCGGGTCTTCGCGGAGACGACGATGGCGACCCTCACTCCCCACGAAGGCCCCGGCGTCCCGGCGGTGGACGGCGAACAGCGGGCCGCCGAACAGTCGGCTGCCGAGAAGCCGGCTGCCGAGCAGGACGTCGGCAACCTCATGCTCTATCTCCAGCTCCATCGCCGGCTGTGGCTGGAGGCGTTGAACGCCGTCATGGGTCTCGAGCTCACCAAACCGGTCATGCCGGAGCCGGCGGAACCACGCGACTGGCAGCCCCTGTATGCCGACGTGCTGGCGATGCTGCGCACGATCACGCCACGGATCACCGACCCATTGGCGTCNCAGTGGCTGAAGGGAATAGCACGGATGGTCCGGCACCTGCGGGAGCTGGACGCCTGCGGCCGGGAGCGCGACGAGCTGGAGCAGTCTGACATCGCCCTGCTTCTCGGGTACCACCCCTCGTCACTGCAGGCGGGGCGGGACGCTCTCGCTCGGGCGAACGCCGTCCGGCGGGTCAGCGACGAGGATTTCACGCGCTACCTGTGGAACCGGGTGATGCGGGACGACCATGTGATGCGCCATGCGTCCGGGGCCCTGCACTTTCGCACCTGGCCGCCCCTGACCGACGTGTCCTGAGAACGCCCCCCTCAACCACCACGGAGTGATCATGACTGAGACCGAGAGTGACACCGAGACCGGGCCCGTCGCCCACGCCTGCCCGGTCGTGGACTATGTCACCGGCCCGCCACCCGCACCGGCGTTAACCCTGTTCCAGCGCATGGACGACCATCAGGCGGCCGGCCGCCCCGCTGTCCGGACCGACGAGGCGGGCGGGNACTGGATCTTCACGGACCATTCCGTGATCCTCGACGGGCTCCAGCAGCCCGACCTCTGGTCGAACTCGGTGATCGTCCCCACGGAGCCGGATCCGCCTTACCGATGGATCCCGATCATGCTTGACCCGCCGGAGCACACGAAATGGCGCCATCTGCTCGGGTCGTACTTCTCGCCCGGCCGGACGAAGGCGATGAAGGCCGGCCAGCACCGGCTCGCGGTCGAGCTCATCGAGAGCCTGCGTGACCGCGGCGAGTGCGACTTCGTGCGCGACTTCGCGCAGGTGTTCCCCAGCACGATCTTTCTGGACATCATGGGGATGCCGCGGGAACAGCTCGGCGAGTTCATGCAGTGGGAACACATGATCCTGCATGAGAACAACGACAGCGATCCCGACGGCTCGGTGCGGCTCGCGGGCATGCAGGCCGTCCAGACCTACTTCGCCGGCCTCGTCGCCGAGCGGCGGGCGAACCCCGATCCCGATGCCCAGGACGTCGTCAGCGCCGCGATCTCCTGGGAGATCGACGGGGAGCCGGTGACCGACGCCGACGTGCTCAACTGCCTGCTGCTGCTGTTCATGGCCGGCCTCGACACCGTCGCCGGCCAGTCCTCCTACATCCTGCTGCACCTGGCCACGCACCCGCAGGACCGGGCCCGGATCGTCGCCGAGCCCGAGCTGATCCCCCACGCCGTGGAGGAACTGCTCCGGGCATATCCGATCGTGCAGACGGCCCGCAAGGCCACCCGGGACGCGGAGTTCCACGGCTGCCCGATCAGGAAGGGGGACATGGCGGCCTTCCCACTCTCCGCGGCCGGCCGGGACGAGCAGGCCTATCCCGACGCCAGGCGGGTCGATCTCGATCGCACGACGGTCCGTCATCTTTCCTTCGGTGGCGGCCCCCACCGCTGCCTCGGTTCCCACCTGGCTCGCCAGGAACTCGCCGTGCTGGTACAGGAATGGCACCGTCTCATTCCCGACTACGAGCTCGCCGAGATTCCCCTCGAGCACGGCGGCGGGGTGTGGGGCCTGGAGTCCCTGCCCCTGCGGTGGGCCGTCTGACGCCGGCTCGGCAACGAGGCGGTCAACCAGGCCCGCCGCATTCGCGGCACCGATCGTTGAAAGGGAGAACCATGGCCACCGACTTCTCCTACCGGCTCTACATCGACGGGACGTGGTCCGACGGTGAGGGCGTAGCGCAGCTCGAGGTCCTGAATCCGGCGACCGAGGAGGTCATCGGCCGGGTGCCGCAGGCGACCCGCGCCGACGTGGCACGGGCCATCGAGGCCGCCCGGCGGGCCTTCGACGACGGGCCCTGGCCGCGGATGACACCCGGGGAGCGCGCCCGGATCATGCTGCGCATGGCGTCGGTGATGGAACGGCGACTGGCCGAGATCGTCGACCTGAACATCGTCGAGGCGGGGTCGGTCCGCTGGCTCGCCGAATCCATCCAGGTGGGCATCCCGGTCGCGCACCTGCGCGACATGGCCGAGCGGGTGATGCCGTCGTTCGCCTGGGAGAAGCCGCTCCTGCCGTTCGTCGGCGCCGGAATCGGTCAGGGCGTCCTGCGCCGCGAGCCGTTCGGCGTCGTCGGGCTCATCTCCGCCTACAACTTCCCGTTCTTCCTCAGCATGATGAAGCTTGCGCCCGCCCTCGCCGCCGGGTGCACCGTCGTGCTGAAGCCCGCTCCCACGACCCCGCTCGAGTCCTTCCTGATCGCCGAGATCGCCGAGGAGGCCGGGCTTCCTCCCGGCGTGCTCAACGTCGTCACCGGCGACGTCGAAGCCGGTCAGGAACTGACCAGCAACCCGATGGTCGACCTCGTCAGCTTCACCGGCTCGGACAGCGTCGGCCGGCTGGTCTACAGCCAGGCCGCGCCCACCCTGAAGAAGGTCGTGCTGGAGCTCGGCGGCAAGTCGGCGAACATCATCTGCGACGACGCCGACCTCGACTTCGCGCTCGCCGACGTGCTGGCCGGCATCACCCTGCACGCCGGGCAGGGCTGCTCCCTGCTCACCCGCACCCTCGTGCACCGCTCCCGGCACGACGAACTCGTCGAGAAGGTCACCGCCGCGCTGGCCCAGGTCAAGGTCGGCAACCCCGTCGAGGCCGACACCGCCATGGGCCCGCTCATCAGCGAGGCGCAGCGGGCCAAGGTGGAGGAGCTCATCCGCACCGGCGAGAAGGAGGGCGCCCGGATCGTCTTCGGCGGTGGCCGGCCGGCCGGGCTCGACCGGGGGTACTTCGTCGAGCCGACGCTGTTCACCGGGGTCGACAACGCCATGACCATCGCGCGCACGGAGTTCTTCGGCCCCGTCGGTGTGATCATCCCGTTCGACGACGATGCCCACGCCGTCCGGATCGCCAACGACAGTCCGTACGGGCTCGCCGCGGCCGCCTGGGCGAAGGATCCGATCCGCGCGTACGACCTCGCCAAACAGCTCCGCGTCGGATTTGTCACGATCAACGGCGGCGGCGGTGGCCTCAGCCCGCACACCGCCTTCGGCGGCTACAAGCAGAGCGGACTGGGCCGCGAATGGGGCGAGCACGGACTCGACGAGTTCCTCCAGACGAAGTCGGTCGTCTGGGGCGTGGCGCGCGGCTGACCCCGCCGCGGCCCCGACAAGCGGAGAGGAAAGCATCGTGGCTGCCGCCGAACCGCCGGTCCCGCCGGCGCTGGTCGATCCCAGCGGCGTGTGGGTCTTCAACTGGGTGATCCCGTTCCTCGGCGGACTGATCATCGTCCTGGCTGTCGCCGACACCATCCGGCGGCGGCGTCTGACGTGGGGTTTCCTGTTTCTGACGAACAGCATGCTGGTCTACTGGATGGAGACCGTCGGCGACTGGGGTCAGCAGCTCGTCTACAGCCCTGCCTTCGCCCAGCATCATCTGCTCGACTGGCTGCCGATCAAGACGCCGCACGATCCGCTGTTCATGCCCTTCGCCTACGCGTGCTACTGGACGGTGNATGCCTTCATCGTGCTGCGCATCGGCCAGTTCCTCGTGCGGCGTTTCGGGTGGAGCCTGCTGCAGGCCATCGCCGTACTCGCGATACCGGTGAACTACACGTGGGACTTCCTCGTCGAAAGCCTGGCCGCCGCGATGGGATGGTGGGTCTACGACCCGGGGTTCGGTCCGCACATCGAGTTCGGCAACGGCGGCAAGTTCACCGTGCTGTGGACGATCGGGCTGATGTCGTTCTGGCCGAACCTGATCGCCTACTGGGCCGGCAAGCCGCCGGTCCGCGCGCTCAACTATTTCGAACGCTTCTTCGGGCTGGAACGCTTCACCACTCCACGACGTGGCGAACCCGAGACGCCGACATCCGACCCCGGCACGCCGCTGACGGCGGGCGGCCCGGGTGACGCTGCCGTGCTTGTCCGGCAACCCCGGCAACTCACCAGTCAGCGGCGGCTCGATCGACGGCAGGAATACGACGCCTGGCTCGACTTCGACGTCACCATACCGAGGTGGAAGTTCGAACTCGCCCGCTTCGGCGCGTGGTTCGTGGTCTTCCAGGTCACCTTCNTCGTCATGCTCGTCCTGCCGCTGGTCGCGATGCGCGCGCTGACCGGCCACGACAGCGTCTACGTTCCCTAGCCGAGGAGGATTTGATGAGCACGGGCGCGCCCGACGACGATCCGCTCGGGATCCAGGCGAAAATGCTGCCGCCCGCGGACGGCGCGGCCCTGCGGCGAGAGTCCGCGTGGGTCTTCGCCTGGTGCATGGGCCTGACGGCGGCGCTGTTCGTCCTGGTCTATCTGCTGACCTGAGCGGGAACGCGCCGCCCGCGCTGGCAGGCGACCGTGGTCAATGTCCGGTGAGCCGGTCCGTCCGGGCGGGGCCGGACGGTCGACTCACCGCGGCCACCACGGCCACCGCGGCGAGGACCACCAGGACCCCGATCTCGACGGCGACGCTGATCGCGGCGTCCGGGGAGGGCGTGAATCCGTGCTCCTCGAACCCGGCGACGCCGGTCGTCCGAGACAGCACGAAGCCGACCAGCGCGCCCCCGGACAGGCCCGCGGCCAGGACGGACAGCAGGACCGACCCGGGTAGCGCCACGCTGACCACGAGCAGGAACGCGACGGCGAACGAACCCCCGGCCTGGACGAGGAACGCGGGGCCGATGGTGTGGATGTGGCGGTAGCCGTGGTTGGCGTACAGGTCGTAGTGGATGTAGCCGCTCCAGGCCAGCAGGGTGGCCACGACGACCTTCGTCGCTCCCCCGACGATCTGCGCCGGCCCGGCCGGGGCCGATCCCGGCGCGCCGGGCCCGCCCGGCGCCGAGAGCGTCTCCGTCTCCGCCCCCGTCCCCGCCTCCGTCTCCATCTCCGACGCGCTCACGAGAGCACACTGTCCTTGATCGCCAGGGTGGTCTGGCCCTGGACGTGGCTGACCTCGCGGATGCCGAGCGCGGCCCGCAGCCGGCCGGCGGGCAGGGTCTGCGGCGTCGGTGCCGGGCCGACCCCGGGCCGGGGCAGGGGGTAGGCGGTCGTCGTGGCGCTGTGGAAGGTCACGGTGCCCTCGGTTTTCGTGAACAGCTGGTGGACGTGGCCGTTGAGGCAGGTCACCGAGGAGAACCGTCGCAGGTGACTCAGGGCCTGCGCGGCGTCGTCGGTCCCCCAGCCCCACTCCGGGTACATGGCGAACAGCGGGATGTGGGAGAAGACGAGGATCGGTGTGTCGCTGGACAGGCCGGCGACATCCCTGCGGACGAAGTCGAGCTGGTCCGGGCCGAGATGACCGAGCTTCTCCAGGCTCAGGGTGTTGACCAGTGCGAGGACGTGGACGCCCTTGAGGTCGAAGCTGTACCAGCCGTCACCGGCGGAACCGGCGCCGAAGGTCGACAGATAGCCCCGGCCGTGGTCGTGGATCGCGTCGTGCTCCCCCGGCACGGTGTGCACGCTGCCGGCGCGCACACCGCCGAGCATCTGCTTGACCTGGTCGAACTGGGCGGCGGTGGACAGGTGGGTGAGATCACCGGTGTGCATGACGAAGTCCGGCCGGTAGGGCAGCGCGTTGACCTGGTCGATCGCGTGGGCGAACGAGCCGGTGACGTCGGGGTTCGCCGTTCCGGTGAAGCCCAGGTGGCTGTCGCTGACCTGGACGAACCGCAGTGTGGCGGTGTCGTCGGCCGCCGCGGCGGCCGACGTCGTCCCGCCGACGACCGAGCTGATCACCTCGCCGCCGACGACGCTGAGTGCCACCGCCGCGCCGAACCACGCGCCGTGGCGGGCCAGCTGCCGCCGGCTCATGCCACCCGGCCCCGGCCGACCCGCCCCACCCGGCCGACCCGCCCCACCCGGCCGATCCGCCTCACCGGGCCGGGCGCCACGGGGGTCACGCCCGTCGCCGGCGCTCACGGGGTCACCACCACGGTGCCGAGCATGAACGGGTGGATGGTGCACAGGTAGGCGTACTGACCGGCCTTGGTGAACGTGTACTGGTAGGTCGCCCCCTGGTCGAGGGTCGGTGAGTCCGGGCCCGCCCCGCTTTTCGCGGTGACCGTGTGCGGATCGGAGTCCTGGTTCGTCCAGGTGACCGTCGTGCCAGCCTTCACCGTGACGGTCGCCGGCGAGAACGCGAAGTTCTGGATCGCCACCCTGGTCGCCGACACCGGCTTTCCGGCCGCCGTCGCACCACCCGCGCCCGGCGCACCCGTCGCCATCCCGGACATGCCCGGCATCGGGGCCGGCGTCGAGGGCGGCGTCGTGCCACCGCCCGCCCCGGCCCCCGACGTCGCCGTCGGGGTCGCGGCGGGAGCGTACGCAGGCGCCGCGGCCGACGCCGCCCCGCCCGACCCGCTGCCGCAGGCCGCAAGACCGGGAAACGCCACCGCCAGAACGGCGACCGCGAACAGCCGCCGCGGTCGGCGCAGCACAGAAGAACACCACATCGGATAGCTGCCTTTCCGGCCCGTCCTCCGGGCCAGTGCCGTGGGTCCACCGTGTTCGGCTCGTGGACCGCGTCTGTCATCGCGGTCATCAATAGCCGGGGTGGTTACACGGCCCGGGCGATCACCCGGTAGCAGTCGGTCGTCCGGGGCGAGCCGCGCGGCCGACCCGCCGCAGGGGTTCAGGACACGAGTGAGCTCGTCCGGCGCGGCGTACGGGCGGCCCAGCGCCCGGGCGAGGTCCCAGCGGTGCACCAGCATGTCGACGAAGTGCACTGCGGCCACCTCGTGCGTGGGAACCTCGCGGCCGACCTTCGGGACGGTGATCTGCGGGCCGGCCTNCCAGCCGAGTTGCGAGTCAGGGCGTTACACGCCACGCTCGTCACCGACAGCCGATAGTGACACCGTGACTTCACTCATACGCAATATCGAGTTCGACTGCGCCGATGCCTACGCTCTTGGGTCCTTTTGGGCAGAGGTCCTGGGCGGGGTCCTCTACGAGGACGACCGGCCCGAGGTCCCGGAGGTACTCGTGAGCACCGGAGAGGGCGGCGGGCCAGGCCTGCTGTTCCTCGCCGTACCCGAGGGCAAGAAGGTCAAGAACCGGCTGCACCTGGATCTTCAGCCACAGGACCGATCTCGGGATGAAGAAGTCGAGCGGCTGTTGGGCCTGGGCGCCAAGCTTGTCACGGACTTCCGCAAGCCGGACGGTACGGGCTGGGTCGTTATGATCGACGTTGAAGGGAACGAGTTCTGCGTGGAGCGCAGTCCGGCAGAGCGGATCTTGACCGGGGATATCTAGTAGACCGTCGCTGTTTAGTTCTGGGGTGTGGCAGGCTGGTGTTGGCAGANCTTCCTCGTCCCCTCTGCCGGTCAGNACAAGTCATGCCGTCACAGAAGAAGCGGCCGGTCACCTTGACCGCGGCCGATCGTGAAGCGTTGGTTCGGGTCACCACCACGGGTGTGCATCCGGCCTCGATGATCAGGCGGGCGCAGGTGCTGCTCGCGTTGGACACCTCGACCGGCGAGGTTGATCCTGTCGAGGTGATCGCGGCACGGCTGGGTGTCTCGGGTGAGACGCTGCGGCTGGTCGCCAAGCGGTTCGCCGAGACCAGCGGCGACATCTGGGC
>NZ_LJJX01000085.1:0-18131 GCF_001421075.1 Frankia sp. CpI1-P
ACATCGACCCCTCCGTCGATGGGTCGGCTCATCAGGTTCGTGGTGGGATACTTCACGACGCAGTCCGTCCGGCCCGTCCACCGACGCGCTGCGGCCAGGTGCGCCACGGCATCCGGGCCTGCCGCGGACGCCGAGATCGGAGCCTTGATGCCGCTGAACCAGGACTTCGTGGGACGCAGTTTCGTCTCGCCCGTTCCCTTCCAGGTCGGACGCGAGCAGATCCGGCAGTTCGCCCAGGCGATCGGGGACGACAACCCGCTCTACCACGACGTGGAGGCGGCCAAGGCCGCCGGCCACCCCGATCTCGTCGCGCCGCCGACGTTCCTGATCACCGCGATCCCCGGGGCCCTGGGGCTCCCCACCGACGATCCAGCGCTCGGGCTGGACTACGCCCTGGTCGTGCACGGTGAGCAGCGCTTCGCCCTGCGCCGGCCGGTGGTGGCGGGCGACGAGCTGATCACCACCTCGACGCTGACCAGCATCCGCGCGGTGGGCCGCAACGAGGTGCTCGTCACCACCTACCGTTACGACACCACGAGTGGCGAGGAGGTCGCGGTCGGCACGTGCACCCTGGTCTCCCGCGGCACGGCACCGCCGCGGGCATGAGCGCGCGTCCCATGGCGCCCGGTGAGAACCGGGCCGCCGGTCCGGCCGCACCCCCGAAGCCCATCGGGAGTGCCTCACCCTGGGGAGAACAACGATGACGGCGACCGTCGGCTATGACGACGTCGAGGTCGGCACCGAGCTGCCGGAGCGGCTGTTCCCGCTGCGGCGGGTCGATCTCGTCCGCTACGCGGGAGCATCCGGGGACTTCAACCCCATCCACTGGAGCGAGCGGGCCGCCGCGGACGCGGGCCTGCCCGGCGTGCTCGCGCACGGGATGCTGACGATGGCGACCGCCACCCGGCTCGTCACGGACTGGGCCGGGGACCCGGGCGCCGTCCTCGAGGTCGGCGTGAAGTTCTCCGCGCCGGTGGTGGTCCCGGACGACGACGAGGGCGCCTCGGTGTCGGTGCGCGGTGTCGTGGAGAAGAAGCTCGACGACAACCGGGTGGTCGTGAACCTCACCACCCGGTGTCGCGGCGAGAAGGTGCTGATGGCCGCGCGCGCCACCGTCCGACTGAGCTGAGCCGTCAGGCCCGGGTCTCGCTCAGGCGGCCTCGCTGAGCAGGGCGGACAGCCGGCTGACGCCCTTGACCAGGTCCTCATCGCTGAGCGCGTAGGACAGCCGGGCGAAGCCCGGGGTGCCGAACGCCTCACCGGGGACGATGGCGACCCCGGCCTCCTCCAGGATGAGCTGGCACAGCTCGGCGCTGGTCGTGGGCGTCCGGCCGCGAAGGCCGCGGCCGAGCACGCCCTGCAGCGAGGGGTAGCAGTAGAACGCGCCCTCGGGCAGCGGGCAGCTCACTCCCGGGGTCTCGGTGAGCATGCGGTGCATCGTCAGCCGGCGGCGATCGAAGGCGGTGCGCATCGTGGCGACGGCGTCGAGGGGCCCGGCGACGGCGGCGAGCGCCGCGGCCTGGGAGACGTTGGCGACGTTCGAGGTCGCGTGCGACTGCAGGTTCGCCGCCGCGGCGACGACGTCCGTCGGCCCGATCAGCCAGCCGACCCGCCAGCCCGTCATCGCGTAGGTCTTCGCGACGCCNTTGACGATGACGCAGCGCTCGGCGAGCTCCGGCACCTGCGCCAGGATCGAGGCGAACCGCGCCTCGCCGTANACGAGATGCTCGTAGATCTCGTCGGCGAGCACCCAGATGCCGGCCTGCTCGGCCCAGCGACCGATCTCGCGGACCTCCTCCGGCGTGTGCACGGCGCCGGTCGGGTTCGACGGCGAGTTGAACAGCAGAATCTTGGTGCGTTCGGTGCGGGCCGCCTCGAGCTGCTCGACGGTCACCCGGTAGCCGGCCTCCGGCCCGGTGACGACGTCGACCGGCACACCGCCGGCGAGGCGGATCGACTCGGGGTAGGTCGTCCAGTACGGCGCGGGCAACAGCACCTCGTCACCGGGGTCGAGCAGCGTCGCGAAGGCCTCGTAGACGGCCTGCTTGCCGCCGTTGGTCACCAGGACCTGGCCCGCGGAGACGGTGACACCGGAGTCCCGGGCCGTCTTCTCGGCGATGGCCTGCCGCAGCTCCGGCAGTCCGCCCGCCGGGGTGTAGCGGTGCATGCGGGGTTCGCGGCAAGCCTTCTCCGCGGCGGCGACGATGTGGTCCGGAGTTGGGAAGTCCGGCTCGCCGGCGCCGAAGCCGACCACGTCCTGGCCCGCGGCGCGCATCGCCTTCGCGGTGGCGTCGACGGCCAGCGTCGCGGATGGGGCGATGCCGCCGATGCGGCTTGAGATCCTGCTCATAGTGCCATGCTGCCATGGCGTCCGGATGGGCGTCGTGCGCAGGCGGCCGGGATCCGGCGTCCGTGCGGACCGGTTCCGGGGTGGCCGGTTGACCCCGTCCCGCGGGTCCCATGGACGGCGCGCCGTGGGTCCTGCGGACGTTGCCGCGCGGGTCCTGCGGATGGTGCTCCGAGGGTCCTGCGGACGGTGTCCGGAGGGTGCTCCGTGGGTCCTGGGGACGGTGCCCGGCGGCGCCCACGGACGGTCCGTGGCGGAGTCGGGGCGATGAAGGGGTATGCTCGATCCGCTCGGGTACCCATTCCGGTAACCGGCTCACAGGCTGGACTGTGCGCTATGGTGCAGAAGCGCAGCGTGTGGGTTCGATGCGGTGGCGGGGATCCGGGCGTGTCCAAGGGGCGTGGCTCAATTGGTAGAGCACCGGTCTCCAAAACCGGCGGTTGCAGGTTCGAGTCCTGTCGCCCCTGCGCTGTTCGACGGTTGGCTGGTTCGGCGACGGAGTTGGGTGGAGTTGAGTGGCGACCGATACCCGTGACGCGGCACCGCGTCCCAGGCGGGCCACGCGTACCGCGGGTCGGCGTCGGTATCGGCCGGTTCAGTTCATCCGCGAGGTCATGGCGGAGCTCCGGAAGGTCGTCTACCCCGGCCGGAGCGAGCTGATCACCTACGTGCTGGTCGTGCTCGTGTTCGTCAGCGTGATGACAGCCTTCGTGGCTAGTCTCGACTTCGGGCTCACGAAGGCGGTCCTCGCGATCTTCGGCTGACGGGCCCGCCAGTCGGCGGGGTCGGGCAGTACGGACGGACGGGTCCGGGCGGGTGATCGATGCCGGTACGCCGGCCGGTCGGCTGCCGCCCGTCCGGCACCACGCCCGCGCAGCGCCCGCTCCGCGGAGTCCACAGCAGCAGAAGCGTCCACGAAAGAAGGAACGTCCGCGTGTCCCAGTCGCCCGAGCACGCCTCCTCCGAGCAGGGGGAGGCCCTCGCCCGTCTCGATCTCCTTGCGGCGTTCGAGCACGACGAGGTGGCGAGTACGGACGCCGGCGCCGAGCTCGACGACCCCCACGCCGACTCCGACGACGCCGACGAGTCGAGTGCCGAGGCCACCCCCAGCACCGAGGCCGAGGCCGACGAGGCCGGTTCCGTGACCGACGCGGGCTCCGAGCCCGCCGCGGAGGACGAACCCGCCGCGGCCGCCGAGCCCGCGAGCGCCGCGCCGGTCGCCGCCGCCGACGACACCGATNACGATGACGACGACCTGCGTCGCGCCATCGAGGACGCGCCGGGCGAGTGGTACGTCGTGCACTCGTACGCGGGCTACGAGAACAAGGTCAAGACCAACCTCGAGACCCGTATCTCCAGCCTCAACATGGAGGATTACATCTTCCAGATCGAGGTGCCCACCGAGGAGGTCCCGGTGGTCAAGAACGGCAAGAGGCAGTTGGTCCAGCAGAAGAAGTACCCGGGTTACATCTACGTCCGGATGGACCTGACGGACCAGTCCTGGTCCGCGGTCCGTAACACGCCGGGTGTGACCGGGTTCGTGGGGCTCACCAACCGGCCCTCACCGCTGCGGCGCGAGGAAGTCCTGTCCATCCTCGCCCCGGCGGCGCCGAAGGAGAAGAAGGTCGAGACCGTCCGGGTCCAGGAGTTCGAGGTCGGGGAGTCGGTCACTGTCATGGACGGCCCCTTTGCCACGCTTCCGGCGACCATCAGCGAGATCAACCTCGACGCCCAGCGGTTGAAGGTGCTGGTCTCGATCTTCGGTCGGGAGACGCCCGTCGAGCTGCAGTTCAATCAGGTCGCGAAGATCTGATTCGGTCCGTGGAACTCCGGTAGGAAGACGAGCACATGCCGCCCAAGAAGAAGAAGATCACCGCGATCATCAAGCTCCAGATCAACGCCGGCAAGGCCACGCCGGCGCCGCCGGTCGGCCCCGCGCTGGGCCAGCACGGCGTGAACATCATGGAGTTCTGCAAGCANTACAACGCGGCGACGGAGTCGCAGGCCGNCAACGTCGTGCCGGTCGAGATCACCGTGTACGAGGACCGGTCGTTCACCTTCGTCNCGAAGACCCCGCCGGCCGCGCGNCTCATCCTCAAGGCCGCGGGCGTGGAGAAGGGCAGCGGGACCCCGCACCGGGACAAGGTCGCCAAGCTGACCCCGGCCCAGGTGCGCGAGATCGCCCAGACCAAGCTTCCCGACCTCAACGCCACGACGATCGAGGCGGCCGAGAAGATCATTGCGGGGACTGCCCGCTCGATGGGGATCACGGTCGGCGACTAGCCTTCCGTACCCGCCACACCGAACCGACGCCGTGGGAGGGCGGTCGGTGCCAGCCTCCGCGGCCCGGACGAGATCCGCACCGTGGCGAGCCTGGCCGACCGTCCGCCGGCACCACGAGGAGACAGCATGAAGCGCAGCAAGGCCTACCGGGCCGCCGCCGAAAAGATCAACCCCGAGAACCTCTACAGCCCGCTGGACGCCGTCCGGCTCGCCCAGGAGACCTCGACCACGAAGTACGACGCGACCGTCGAGGTCGCGATCCGCCTCGGGGTCGACCCGCGCAAGGCCGACCAGATGGTCCGCGGCACCGTCAACCTGCCGCACGGCACCGGCAAGTCGCCGCGCGTCGCCGTCTTCGCCGCCGGTGAGAAGGCCGCCGAGGCCACCGCCGCCGGCGCCGACATCGTCGGCAGCGACGACCTGGTCGCCCGCATCCAGGAGGGCTTCCTGGACTTCGACGCGACGGTGGCGACGCCGGACCAGATGGCCAAGGTCGGGCGGATCGCCCGCATCCTCGGCCCCCGCGGGCTGATGCCGAACCCGAAGACCGGCACCGTGACGCTGGACATCGGCAAGGNCGTCGCCGACATCAAGGGCGGAAAGATCAACTTCCGGGTCGACAAGCAGGGCAACCTGCACATCGTCATCGGGAAGACGAACTTCACCGACGCCCAGCTCATCGAGAACTACACGGCCGCCCTGGACGAGATCGTCCGGGTGAAGCCCTCGGCGGCGAAGGGTCGTTACCTGAAGAAGGTCACCTTCGCCACCACCATGGGCCCGGGCATCCCGGTCGACCCGAACCGCACCCGCAACCTGCTCGAAGAGGGCGTCCCCGCCTGAGGTCGCCGTCGCGGGGCCTCGGGCCACGCGCCTGCGCCTGATGTTCGGCGTTCTTGCCTTCTTGCCTTTCCAGAGGTCTCCGTGTCCGTTTCGTCCCTCTGGAAAGGCAAGGTAAGGCGGGTAGGCCGGGNAGGCCGGNGAACGTGTACGCGGGATCATCGCGTACACTTCGTACGAACACGTTTTACGCCGAAGACCGCTGGTCGCCGTCGTCGCCCAGGTGGGGGAGATCCCGCCCGGACATAGCGACGGCCGAAGGCCCGACTTCCCCGGGCGGCCCGCGCAGGTGACGGATGCAAAGGACCGCGGCACTTCCGAGGCGGTCGGCGCAGGTGCGCCGTCCTCCCCGCCCGATGTCGCTCTTCACGCCCCGTGCGCCTGCGCCGGGGCGTTTGTCGTCTCCCGGGGTTGAACGGATGGCCGGCCGACACCCCGAAGGAGCCCCATGGCGAAACCTGAGAAGACCGCCGCGGTGGCGGAGATCGCCGAGGAGTTCCGTGGCGCGACCGCCGCGGTCCTCACGGAGTACCGCGGTCTGACGGTGAGCCAGCTCACCGAGCTGCGGCGCACCCTCGGCGAGGGCGCACGTTACGCGGTGGTCAAGAACACGCTGACCAAGATCGCGGCCGAGCAGGCCGGCGTCACCGGGCTCGACGATCTGTTCGTCGGCCCGACCGCCGTCGCCTTCGTCACCGGCGACCCGGTCGAGGCGGCCAAGGGCCTGCGCGACTTCGCCCGTGCCAACCCGGCCCTCGTGGTCAAGGGCGGCGTCGTCGAGGGCAAGGCGATGACGGCCGACGAGATCCGCAAGCTTGCGGATCTGGAGTCCCGCGAGATCCTGCTGGCGAAGCTCGCCGGCGCGATGAAGGGTTCACTGTCCGGCGCGGTCGGCCTGTTCGCCGCCCCGCTGTCGCAGGTCGCCCGGCTGGCCGAGGCGCTGCGCGAGCAGCGGGCGAGCCAGTCCGCCGCGGAGACGCCCGCCGCGGAGACGCCCGCCGCCGAGGCCGCCGAGGCCCCCGCGGAGTAAGCCTGCGCGCCGCGGGATGACGGTCGCCGGTCCGGCGGCCGCCGCCCGCGGAGCACCCGCGCCGGCCGGGCCACCGCGCCCAGCCGGCACCACCCACGAGCCACCCCGATCACCGGTCGCCCACCCGGCNGGCCGAGATCATCGGCATGACGAGGAAGGAAACGCCATCATGGCGAAGCTGTCGACCGAAGAGCTGCTCGACGCGTTCAAGGAACTGACCCTGCTGGAGCTCTCGGAGTTCGTGAAGCAGTTCGAGGAGACCTTCGGCGTGACCGCCGCGGCGCCCGTCGCCGTGGCTGCGGCGCCGGCCGCCGGCGGCGCGGGCGGCGAGGCTCCGGCCGCCGAGGAGCAGGACGAGTTCGACGTCATCCTCGAGTCCGTGGGTGACAAGAAGATCCAGGTCATCAAGGAGGTCCGGGCGCTGACCAGCCTCGGGCTGAAGGAGGCCAAGGACCTCGTCGACGGGGCGCCCAAGCCCGTCCTGGAGAAGGNCGCCAAGGAGGCCGCGGAGAAGGCCAAGGCGGCCCTCGAGGGCGCTGGCGCGTCGGTCACCGTCAAGTAACACCGCCCGTCTTTCGGGCCCGGCCCGGGCGGCGTTTCCGCGCCGCCGCGGGCCGGTGCGGCCGCTCGACGCGGCCGTGGCGCATCCCGCGTGCCGGGGCACCTCCGAGGTGTCCCGGCACGCGGCGTCTGTGCCTGGCGAATCGCCGAGACACGCTGCAACGTAAGCGGATGAGCAGGTCGGGTCGTTCGTGACGTTTTCCGAAGGGGGTTGACGGCCCCTGTAGATCGGAGTTCCATCATGTCGCGAACGCTCGTCGGGAAGCAGATGCGGTGCTCTACGTTCCCCCCGCGTGGTCCTGCCACGCACGCCCTTGCCAGCGGTGTGCCCTTCGGCTACACTGCTAGTTTGCGCTGCCCTTTTCGTCGCATCGGCTCCGCCGACACCGGTTCTCCGGTGAGGTCGGGCTCTCTGTGGGGGTCCGGTACGCGCCGCCGGGCGGTCTCGACCATGGTGTCGGGGCCGCGCACGCGGTGGGTTCCGGTTCGACGTGAAGGCGCGCTGGCCGTGCTGGTGCGTGGCACGGCTGTATGGCAGCCACACCGAGGACTCTGAGCAGACCTTTGCCCGTGCACCGACCCGTTGTTCTCAGCGGACACCGGCGTTGCCGCGCGCTTGCGCCGCGACGGCGCTTTGGCGTGCCCGCAGTCAGCCGAACGCCTGCCGCGACGGATTTTTGCGGTTCTGCGGACCGACGGACGCCGGATCGGCGGACTTGCTGCGGGACGAGGGCCGACTCCGGCCGCGCGACCGGCCGCCGGAACACCCGGCACCGCCGCACCGATGCGCCTCGCGGTCATCCTCTCACCGACGGGGCACCCCCCGTCGCTGTTCCCGACAACCGTAGCGAGACACTGATCACCTGACCACCCCCCCGACGGATCCTTGACGTCCGCGACGCCAGCCCGACGATCAGGCCACCCGGAAGGACCACCTTGGCCGCCTCGCGCTCTTCCTCCCGCATCTCGTTCGCTAAGATCATCGAGCCCCTCGAGGTCCCGGATCTCCTTGCTCTTCAGACGCAGTCCTTCGATTGGCTGATCGGTAGTGACGCCTGGGCGGAGCGGGTTCAGGAGGCCATCGACTCGGGCCGGGACGATGTTCCGATCACCTCAGGTCTGGAGGAGGTCTTCGAGGAGATCTCCCCGATCGAGGACTTCTCCGGCTCCATGTCCCTGTCCTTCCGGGACCACCGGTTCGAGCCGCCCAAGTACTCCGTGGAGGAGTGCAAGGACAAGGACATGACCTTCTCGGCCCCGCTGTTCGTCACGGCCGAGTTCACCAACAACACCACCGGTGAGATCAAGAGNCAGACGGTCTTCATGGGCGACTTCCCGCTCATGACCCCCAAGGGCACCTTCGTCATCAACGGGACCGAGCGTGTGGTGGTCAGNCAGCTCGTCCGGTCGCCGGGGGTGTACTTCGAACGCAGCCTGGACAAGGCGTCGGACAAGGACCTGTACTCCTGCAAGGTGATCCCGTCGCGCNGGGCCTGGCTCGAGTTCGAGATCGACAAGCGGGACACCGTCGGGGTTCGGATCGACCGCAAGCGCCGTCAGTCGGTGACGGTCCTNCTCAAGGCGCTGGGCTGGGACGAGGCGCGCATCCTGGAGCGGTTCGGCGACTTCCCGTCGATGCGCATCACCCTGGAGAAGGACCACACGGCCAGCCAGGACGACGCGCTGCTGGACATCTACCGCAAGCTGCGCCCGGGCGAGCCGCCGACGCGGGAGTCGGCGCAGACCCTGCTCGAGAACCTCTTCTTCAACCCCAAGCGCTACGACCTGGCGAAGGTCGGCCGCTACAAGGTGAACAAGAAGCTCACTCTGGAGATCGCCCACGACGTCGGCGTCCTCACTGAGGATGACATCGTGCGCACGATCGAGTACGTCGTCAAGTTGCACGCGGGCGCCGACCCGGCCGAGTACGAGGTCGACGACATCGACCACTTCGGCAACCGGCGGCTGCGCACGGTCGGCGAGCTGATCCAGAACCAGGTCCGGCTGGGGCTCGCCCGGATGGAGCGGGTCGTCCGCGAGCGGATGACCACCCAGGACGTCGAGGCGATCACGCCGCAGACCCTGATCAACATCCGGCCGGTCGTCGCCTCCATCAAGGAGTTCTTCGGCACCAGCCAGTTGTCGCAGTTCATGGACCAGACCAACCCGCTGGCCGGCCTGACCCACAAGCGCCGCCTGTCGGCGCTGGGTCCCGGTGGTCTGTCCCGGGAGCGGGCCGGCTTCGAGGTCCGCGACGTGCACCCCAGCCACTACGGCCGGATGTGCCCGATCGAGACGCCGGAAGGCCCGAACATCGGCCTCATCGGCTCGCTGTCGACGTTCGCGCGGGTCAACCCGTTCGGCTTCGTCGAGACGCCGTACCGCAAGGTCGTCAACGGCCGGGTCACCGACCAGATCGACTACCTCACCGCGGACGAGGAGGACCGGCACGTCAAGGCGCAGGCCAACACGCCGCTGAGCCCCGACGGCACGTTCGCCGAGGACCGCGTGCTGGTCCGCCGCAAGGGCGGTGAGGTCGAGTTCATCCCGCCGGACGAGGTCGACTACATGGACGTCTCGCCGCGGCAGATGGTGTCCGTGGCCACGGCCATGATCCCGTTCCTCGAGCACGACGACGCCAACCGCGCGCTCATGGGCTCCAACATGCAGCGCCAGTCGGTGCCACTGCTGCGTTCCGAGGCGCCGCTGGTCGGCACCGGGATGGAGGCCCGCGCGGCCAAGGACGCCGGCGACGTGGTCGTCTGCGTCCAGGCCGGCGTCGTCGAGGACCTCTCGGCGGACTACATCACCGTCATGCACGACGACGGCACCCGGCGTACCTACCGGCTGGCGAAGTTCCGCCGGTCGAACCAGGGCACCTGCATCAACCAGAAGCCGATCGTGTTCGAGGGGGACCGGGTCGAGGCCGGCCAGGTCATCGCGGACGGCCCGTGCACCGACAACGGCGAGATGGCGCTCGGCAAGAACCTGCTGGTCGCCTTCATGCCGTGGGAGGGGCACAACTACGAGGACGCGATCATCCTGTCGCAGCGCCTCGTGCAGGACGACGTGCTGTCCTCGATCCACATCGAGGAGCACGAGGTCGACGCCCGGGACACCAAGCTCGGCCCGGAGGAGATCACCCGCGACATCCCCAACGTCGCCGAGGAGGTCCTCGCCGACCTCGACGAGCGCGGGATCATCCGGATCGGCGCCGAGGTCTCGCCCGGTGACGTCCTGGTCGGCAAGGTCACCCCGAAGGGCGAGACCGAGCTGACCCCCGAGGAGCGGCTGCTGCGGGCGATCTTCGGGGAGAAGGCCCGGGAGGTCCGCGACACCTCGCTGAAGGTGCCGCACGGCGAGTCCGGCAAGGTCATCGGCGTGCGGGTGTTCTCCCGCGAGGACGGCGACGAGCTGCCGCCCGGCGTCAACGAGCTGGTCCGGGTCTACGTCGCCCAGAAGCGGAAGATCACCGACGGCGACAAGCTCGCCGGCCGGCACGGCAACAAGGGCGTCATCGCCAAGATCCTCCCGCAGGAGGACATGCCGTTCCTCGAGGACGGCACGCCGGTGGACATCGTGCTCAACCCGCACGGCGTCCCCCGCCGGATGAACATCGGCCAGATCCTGGAGACCCACCTCGGGTGGGTGGCCAAGACCGGCTGGCAGGTGGACGCCGGCACCGAGGACTGGAAGGAGCGGCTGCGCGGGATCGGGGCGGACTCGTCCACCCCCGGGACCAACGTGGCCACGCCGGTCTTCGACGGCGCCCGCGAGGAGGAGATCACCGGTCTGCTCGACTCCACCCTCCCGAACCGGGACGGGGTCCAGCTCATCGGCTCCTCCGGCAAGGCCACGCTGTTCGACGGCCGCACCGGCGAGCCGTACCCCTACCCGGTGGCGGTCGGCTACATCTACATCCTCAAGCTGCTTCACCTGGTCGACGACAAGATCCACGCTCGGTCGACCGGTCCCTACTCGATGATCACCCAGCAGCCCCTGGGTGGTAAGGCGCAGTTCGGTGGCCAGCGGTTCGGCGAGATGGAGGTGTGGGCGCTGGAGGCGTACGGCGCCGCCTACGCCCTGCAGGAGCTGCTGACCATCAAGTCCGACGACGTCGTGGGCCGAGTCAAGGTCTACGAGGCGATCGTCAAGGGCGAGAACATTCCGGAGCCCGGCATCCCGGAGTCGTTCAAGGTGCTCATCAAGGAGATGCAGTCGCTGTGCCTCAACGTCGAGGTCCTCTCCAGCGACGGTGTGCAGATCGAGATGCGTGACACCGACGAGGACGTCTTCCGTGCGGCGGAGGAACTCGGGATCGACCTGTCCCGGCGGGAGCCGAGCAGCGTCGAGGAGGTCTGAGCGGGCGCCGGGGGCCCGATCCGCCCGCCGTGAGGCGGCGGCGGACCCCCGGCGGTCCATCCGACTCCAGCGTCCCGACCGAGAAAGAGAGAGCAGGCGACAGTCTTGCTGGACGTCAACTTCTTCGACGAACTGCGCATCGGTCTTGCCACCGCGGACGACATCCGTCAGTGGTCGCACGGTGAGGTCAAGAAGCCGGAGACGATCAACTACCGCACCCTGAAGCCGGAGAAGGACGGGCTCTTCTGCGAGAAGATCTTCGGTCCGACCCGGGACTGGGAGTGCTACTGCGGCAAGTACAAGCGGGTCCGGTTCAAGGGCATCATCTGCGAGCGCTGTGGCGTCGAGGTCACCCGCGCCAAGGTGCGCCGTGAGCGCATGGGGCACATCGAGCTGGCCGCCCCGGTCACCCACATCTGGTACTTCAAGGGTGTCCCGAGCCGGCTCGGCTACCTGCTGGACCTGGCGCCGAAGGACCTCGAGAAGGTCATCTACTTCGCCGCCTACATGATCACCAAGGTCGACGCCGAGGCGCGCCACCGCGACCTGCCCACCCTCGAGGCCCGCATGGGCGTCGAGAAGCAGCAGCTCGAGGACAAGAAGAACGCCGACGTCGAGACCCGGCAGAAGCGGCTCGAAACCGACCTCGCGCAGCTCGAGGCCGAGGGCGCCAAGGGCGACGCGCGGCGCAAGGTCCGCGAGTCGGCCGAGCGCGAGATGCGCCAGATCCGCGACCGCGCGCAGCGCAAGATCGATGATCTGGACCGGGTCTTCGACCGCTTCAAGAACATGAAGGTCCAGGACCTGGAGCCGGACGAGCTGCTCTACCGCGAGCTGCGCGACCGGTTCGGCCAGTACTTCGACGNCGGCATGGGCGCCGAGGCGCTGCAGCGCCGGCTCGCCGACTTCGACCTGGCCGCGGAGGCGGAGTCGCTGCGCGAGACCATCCGCAGCGGCAAGGGGCAGAAGAAGGCCCGCGCGCTCAAGCGGCTCAAGGTCGTCTCGGCGTTCCTGAACACCCGCAACTCCCCGATGGGGATGGTGCTCGACTGCGTCCCGGTGATCCCGCCGGACCTGCGGCCGATGGTGCAGCTCGACGGCGNCCGGTTCGCCACGTCCGACCTCAACGACCTGTACCGCNGGGTGATCAACCGGAACAACCGGCTCAAGCGGCTGCTCGACCTCGGCGCGCCCGAGATCATCGTCAACAACGAGAAGCGGATGCTGCAGGAGGCCGTCGACGCACTGTTCGACAACGGCCGCCGCGGCCGGCCGGTCACCGGCCCGGGTAACCGCCCGCTGAAGTCGTTGTCCGACATGCTCAAGGGCAAGCAGGNCCGGTTCCGCCAGAACCTGCTCGGCAAGCGGGTCGACTNCTCCGGCCGGTCGGTCATCGTCGTCGGTCCGCAGCTCAAGCTGCACCAGTGCGGTCTGCCCAAGCAGATGGCGCTGGAGCTGTTCAAGCCGTTCGTGATGAAGCGCCTGGTGGACCTCAACCACGCGCAGAACATCAAGTCGGCGAAGCGGATGGTGGAGCGGGCCCGCCCGGTCGTCTGGGACGTGCTCGAGGAGGTCATCACCGAGCACCCGGTGCTGCTCAACCGGGCGCCGACCCTGCACCGCCTCGGCATCCAGGCCTTCGAGCCGCAGCTCGTCGAGGGCAAGGCCATCCAGATCCACCCGCTGGTCTGCACGGCCTTCAACGCCGACTTCGACGGTGACCAGATGGCGGTGCACCTGCCGCTGTCCGCCGAGGCGCAGGCCGAGGCACGGATCCTGATGCTGTCGAGCAACAACATCCTCTCGCCGGCGTCCGGCCGGCCGCTGGCGATGCCCAGCCTCGACATGGTGACCGGCGTGTTCCACCTGTCGACGCTGGCCGAGGGCGCCGTCGGGGAGGGGCGGGCGTTCTCCTNGGTCGCCGAGGCGCAGATGGCCTTCGACGCCCGGGAGATCGCGCTGCAGGCGCGGATCAGCGTCCGGCTGCGCGACACCACCCCGCCGTCGGACTGGGTGCCGCCGGCCGACTGGGTCACCGGGGACGTGTTCACCCTGGAGACCACGTTCGGCCGCTGCCTGCTCAACGAGGCGCTGCCGGAGGGCTACCCCTTCATCAACGCCCAGCTCAACAAGAAGGCCCAGGCCGCGATCGTCAACGACCTGGCCGAGCGGTACCCGAAGATCCAGGTCGCGGCGACCCTGGACGCCCTGAAGAGCGCCGGTTTCTACTGGGCCACCCGGTCCGGGGTCACCGTCGCGATCGAGGACGTCGTCGCGCCGCCGAACAAGGCCGAGATCCTCGACGACTACGAGCAGCGCGCCGACCGGGTGCAGAAGCAGTTCGACCGCGGCTTCCTGTCCGACGAGGAGCGCCGCAGCGAGCTGGTGCAGATCTGGACCGAGGCGACGAACAAGATCGCCGAGGCGATGGAGAAGAACTTCCCGCAGACCAACCCGGTCTACGTGCTGGTCAACTCCGGAGCCGCCGGAAACATGATGCAGATCCGGCAGCTCGCCGGCATGCGTGGCCTGGTCTCCAACCCGANGGGTGAGATCATCCCGCGGCCGATCAAGGCGAACTTCCGCGAGGGCCTCACCGTGCTCGAGTACTTCATCTCGACCCACGGTGCCCGCAAGGGTCTCGCCGACACCGCGCTGCGGACCGCCGACTCCGGCTACCTGACCCGCCGGCTCGTCGACGTCAGCCAGGACGTCATCGTCCGCGAGGAGGACTGCGGCACCGAGCGGGGCATCCTGACCCGGATCGCCCGGCGCGGCGCGGACGGCGTGCTCGTGCGCGACCGCTACGCCGAGACCTCGGCGTACGCGCGGACGCTGGCCTCCGACGCCGTCGACGAGCACGGCGAGATCATCGTGCCCGCCGGCACCGACGCCGGGGACGTGGCGATCGGCCAGATCATCGAGGCCGGCATCGAGTCGGTCCGGGTGCGTTCGGCGCTGACCTGCGAGTCCCGGATGGGGGTGTGCGCCCAGTGCTACGGGCGTTCGCTGGCCACCGGCAAGCTGGTCGACGTCGGCGAGGCCGTNGGGATCGTCGCCGCCCAGTCCATCGGCGAGCCCGGCACCCAGCTGACGATGCGTACCTTCCACAGCGGTGGTGTCGCCGGCGATGACATCACCCAGGGTCTGCCGCGTGTCGTCGAGCTGTTCGAGGCCCGTAGCCCGAAGGGCAAGGCGCCCATCACCGAGGTCTCCGGTCGGGTGAAGATCGAGGAAACCGAGAAGACCTTCAAGGTCGTGGTGGTGCCGGACGACGGCAGCGAGGAGATCGCCTACCCGGTCTCGCGGCGCTCGCGCCTGCGGGTCCGCGAGGGCGACCGCATCGAGGTCGGCAACCAGGTGGTCGACGGTGCCGTCGACCCNCACGAGGTGCTGCGCATCCTCGGCCCGCGCCAGGTCCAGCTCCACCTGGTCGACCAGGTCCAGGAGGTGTACCGGTCGCAGGGTGTGTCGATCCACGACAAGCACATCGAGATCATCATCCGCCAGATGCTCAAGCGGGTGAACGTGCTGGAGTCCGGCGAGACCAACCTGCTGCCCGGCGAGCTGTGTGAGCGGGCCCGGTTCGAGTCGGAGAACCGCCGGGTGGTGGAGTCCGGCGGCCAGCCGGCCTCGGCTCGCCCGGTGCTGATGGGGATCACCAAGGCGTCGCTGGCCACCGAGTCGTGGCTGTCGGCGGCCTCCTTCCAGGAGACGACCCGAGTGCTCACCGACGCGGCGATCAACGCCCGGTCGGACTCGCTCGTCGGCCTGAAGGAGAACGTCATCATCGGCAAGCTCATCCCGGCCGGTACCGGCATCTCCCGGTACCGCAACATCCGGGTCGAGCCGACCGAGGAGGCGCGCGCCGCGATGTACTCCGTCGGCGCGTACGAGGACGGCGGCAGCGTGGAGTACGGCGCGTTCGGCACCGGCTCCGGCCAGGCCGTCCCGCTGGACGAGTTCGACTACCGCAGCTCGGGCGACTTCCGCTGACCCGGAACCGCTGAGCCGATCCCGCCGGCCCGGTGCCCCCTGTCCGGGGACACCGGGCCGGCGGCGTTCCACGCCCGACTCCACGCCGGGCCCGCGCGCCCGCGCGCCCGCGCCAGCGATGGCTTCTTGCCGTTCTGGGGGACGTTTCGGGCGCGGAGGCCCCCAGAACGGCAAGGAAGTCGGACCGGGATGGCCGAGATGACGATGGCTGACCGACGAGTGGGGGCTGGTGATGGACTGGGCCGCTATCCGGCGCCTGCACACGATCCACGAGGATGAGGCGGTCCTCGCGCTCGACAAGCCCGCCGGCATCTCGGTCATGGGGGAGCGGCACGACACCGACCTTGTGCGGCTCGCCGCCGACGCCGGCGAAGAGCTGTTCCCCGTGNACCGGATCGACAAGGTCACGTCCGGGATCGTGCTGTTCGCCAAGGAGTTGCGCTTCCACGGCGACCTGACCAGGCAGNTCCAGNGGCGCACGGTCGACAAGCGCTACCTCGCCCTGACCCGCACCCGCGGCCTGCCCGCGACGGGGACCATCGACCTGCCGCTCAGCGTCGGCCGCAAGAGCCGGGTCCGGGTGGCCGCGAACCGCGCCGACATCACCGCGTCCCTGTTCGGGTCCGCCGACGCGCCCGCGTCCGGCCATCCGCTCGCGTCCACCGAGGGGGCGGACGAGGGGCACTGGTCCGTCCCGCCCGAGGCGGTCTTCGGCCACGTACGGACCTATCCCTCGGTCACCACGTTCGCCCGACTCCGGGAGGGCGGCGAGCACACCCTGCTCGCCGCGACGCCGCGGACCGGACGGCGCCATCAGATCCGGGTGCACCTGGCCTGGATCGGCCATCCGATCGACGGCGACCCCCTGTTCGACAAGGCGCCGGCGACCCGCACCTTCCTGCATTCCTGGCGGCTCGCCTTCGACGCCGCCTGGGCCGGCGGCGCGCGCATCGAGGTCGAAGCGCCGCCCGACGCCGACTTCCTCGCCCCCGTCGGCGACCGGCTACCCGCCGACCTGCTCGAGGACGCTCGACGCTAGGGCAGCCCCGCAGGGGTTCCTTCCCGTCCGCTTGTCACATTCCGTGACGTCCAGCGGTGTGACGGAGATGGGCGACGGCTCGGGCGATGGGGGCGGATGCGTGGGAGAGCGCCTTCCTGTCTCTTCCACAGGGTTCGGTGCCCGATCTGTCCCTGTGGAAGAGGNAGGTGGGGCCGCTCCCAGGTCACCGGGCCGGTCGTGGTGTCGGCGCGGCGTGCGTGTTGCGGCGCNAGGACGGCGTCGGACCGACGGCTCCGGGACTCCGGCGTCACTGGTCGGCGTAGGCGGCCTCGCGCAGCTCGCCGTACACCCGGACCAGATCGGGCAGCTGGTAGTGGGCGTTCAGACCGCTGGGGTTGGGTAGCAGCCAGACGCCCGCCGGGCCCAGGGTCTCCGGCTGCCGACCGACCTGCGCACGGCGCCGGCCGAAGCCGACCCGGTAGGCGGCCAGGCCGAGGAAGGCCACCCAGCGCGGCGAGATCCGCTCGACGAGCTCGGTGAGCGGGGCGACGCCGGCCCGCACCTCGTCGTCGCTGATCTCGTCGGCGCGTGCGGTGGACCGGTTGACCAGGTTGGTGATGCTGATGCCGCGGCTGGTCAGCTCTGCGGTCTCGCTGGGGTGCAGCCGGCGCGGGGTGAACCCGGCGAGGTGCAGGNCCGNCCACAGCCGGTTGCTCGGCGTGCCGAAGTGGAAGCCGGTCGCCCCGGACTCCAGGGACGGGTTGATCCCGCACAGCAGCACGGTGGTCCGCGGGGCGAGGAGGTCCGGGACCGCGGTGTCGTAGGCGGCGAGCAGCTCGGCCCGGGTCGGCCGGGCGGGCGGGGCGGCCGGCGGCGGCGGCGAGCCAACTGCGTCAAACATGTCCTCGAGGACCTCCGGTGCCGGTATCGTGCTGTCTCGTACAGCGTGCCAGGACCAGGACCGTGGATGTACTACGGCCATGGATCCACCAGAACCATGGATGTGCCAGGGCCGAGGGGTACCAGGGACGCGGAGGTCCCGGGTTCCGGTGTCCGGCCCGCTGCCTTCGGTGCTGATGCCGGAGTCCGGCCGCCCCGCCATGCGGGTAGTGGATTGTCGGCTCCGGTGGGCCCGTTCGACGCGGGTCGGTGGGATGCCCGGGCTGTACCGGGTTCTGGTCGATTGCGAGTTTCTGGGCCGCCGGTGTGCTGTGTCGCGCGCGACGGCCGCGCCCGCNGTCCGAGGTCGCGGGCTTGTGGGGCTGCGGTGTCTGCGTCGGACGTCGGCCGATACCCCGTTCGACACGTGACGCGGCCGTGGAGTACTGTTGATTCCTGTGGCCGGAGTCCACGTGACTCCGGCGTGCGTCTTGCACTTCGATGTGGCGCCGTGGTGCCTGGCAGGCTGACGTAAAGTCACCGCCTGGGTGTCCGTCGGCGACTGTCGGGCTCGGTTCCGCGAAGCGGCCGGGCGGGATGGCGCGCTGTCCACCGCAGTTGGATCAATCGAATTTGTGATCCTCTTCGGGCGAAACGGCGCGACACGCCCGACCGCGTGGGTCGGAGAAGCCGGTCGAGGTCACCGCGGTGGCCCTGGTGCGGTTCGCAAGGAAAGCGGGTAGGCCGGCGTACCGGTCTGGTTGCCCAAGGCAGTACGACGAGGCGTCACAGGAACGGGAGCGGCGTTGCCCACGATCCAGCAGCTGGTCCGC
>NZ_LJJX01000086.1:0-4599 GCF_001421075.1 Frankia sp. CpI1-P
CGCCGCCGGGTCACATGCGGGACGGAGACGGTCAGCCCACCCTAAGCTTGTCGTTTAACCTTCGAGTGTCACGTTGTGTGATAGCTGCTGGTGGTGTGGGGTGGGTCGGCGTGTCGCCGTGACGTGGAACGACCTTCGGAAGATCGTGCTCTCGCCAAAGAAGCCGTGATCGAACCGAAGGTCGTGATGGGNAGTGTGCAGGACGAACCAGGACGCGTCGAGGCTCTGGGGAGGCTGTGTCGCTTCCGGCAGGAGTTCCACGCCTGCCTGACCCGCCGGGCGGACGTGCTGTTCGAGGTGACGGATGCGGTGCTGTGCACCGACGGGCCGGTCAGGACACTGGTCGACCTGACGCTCGCGCCGGAGCACCGTCGCGGGCACGGGGCGTTGTATGACGGGCTGAACAGCGGCCGGTTAGAGATCGCCCGGCTGCGACGTGCGCTCACGGACCTTCCGCTGCCCGCGGCCGCCGACGGACGACTCGTCCTGGCTGTTGATGTCAGCCCGTGGCTGCGCTCGGATGCGCCGACCAGCGCGCAGCGGCTGTTCTGCCACGTGCACGGCCGTGCGAAGAACCAGTCCCAGCTGATCCCAGGCTGGCCGTACTCCTTCGTCGCCGCCCTCGAACCCGGCCGGACATCGTGGACCGCGGTCCTCGACGCGGTCCGCCTCGGTCCCGCCAACGACGCCACGGCGGTGACCGCCGACCAGCTCCGGGCAGTCGTGGGCCGTCTGATCGCCGCCGGGCACTGGCACGACGGCGACCCGACCATCCTCATCGTGATGGACGCCGGGTACGACGTGACCCGGCTGGCGTTCGTCCTGGCCGACCTGCCCGTCGAGGTGGTCGGCCGGATCCGTTCCGACCGTGTGCTGCGACAGCCCGACACCACCCCGACAGCCCGGCACCCACGGCCGTCCGCCGAAGCACGGCCCCGAGTTCGCCNTCGACAGGCCCGCGACCTGGCCCGCACCCCAGCACACCACGATCACCGACACCACCCGCTACGGGAAGGCCACCGCGACCAGCTGGGATCGGCTGCACCCCCGGCTGACCCACCGCACCTGCTGGATCGACCACACCGGCGACCTGCCGATCATCGAGGGGACCCTCATCCGGCTGCAGGTCGACCACCTGCCCGGTGACCGCGATCCCAAGCCCGTATGGCTGTGGTCCTCCACAGTCGGCGCCACCGCCACCGACATCGACCGCGCCTGGCAGTCGTTCCTGCGCCGCTTCGACCTGGAACACACCTTCCGACTGTTCACACAGACCCTGGGCTGGACCCGACCGAAACTGCGCACCCCGCAGGCCGCCGACCTCTGGACCTGGCTGATCATCGCCGCCCACGCCCAACTCCGCCTCGCCCGACACCTCGCCGCCGACCTGCGCCGCCCCTGGGAGAAACCCGCCGCAGCGGGACGGTTGACCCCCGCCAGGGTCCGCCGGGGGTTCCGGAACCTCCGCGCGATCATGCCCCTTCCCGCCAGCGCACCGAAACCCACCAAAGCCGGTCCCGGCCGTCCTCCCGGCTCGACCAACCGCAGCCCCNCACCCCACTACGACGTCGGAAAAACCGTCAAACGGGACAAGACCATGACCGGCCACCAACACCACACAGGTTAAAGATCAAGCTTAGGCGCAAGGCCGTACAGCACGGTCGGGGCTTGCGGTGTCAAGGCTTCGTCGAGGAGAATCTCGACGGTGAGGGTGGCCCCAGCCAGCCATGGGTCGCCCGCGCCATGGTCAACGGCGTACCGACAGGAGTCCCGGCAATCGGCACCACCCGTCGCCGTCGGTAGGTTCCTCGAAGATCGGCGACACCTCACATACTCCCGAAGTCGGAACCGGCTTCACAGCCACAGCAGCGCCGAGTACCGGTGTCACGGCGGAACACGCCGACCAGACCGGATCGAGGGCAACCGCCGTGCACTCATTCGAGAATCATCTGAGATGCGGCTGCTACGACCCCTCGACGCGCAGCAGCGCGATGGCCTGCCGCAACACCGCGATGAGNGCCTCCGCGTCGTCCACGGTGAGACCTTCCCGTCCATCTCCGCTGTCCAGCTCCTCGAAATCCAACAGAATCAGCGGCAGGTCAGTCGCCGTGCGGGTCACGTACTGCTCGATCTGCACCGCGATAGACGAACCGTCCGACCGCAGNCCCGGAACCTCCGGAAGGTCGATGACCCCGACGTCCGCCGCATGAACATCACCTGAACCGCCCGGCTCGAGGTGCAGATGGCCCGCGGGCTCCCGGCACCACGACGGACACGACAGATCAGGTTCCTCGCCGGCCACAGCAGCTCCACCTCCCCGTCACCGAGCATCCCGACAGCAGGAACCGCGCCGGTCGACGGCCCGCCATCGACCCGCCACCATCGCCTCCCGCCGCGGCCGGTCCCACCACCATCGCATACGGGTGCACACGCGACGCAGCCGCCCGAAAACCCCACCACGACATTTCCCGGCCCCCCTGGCCAAGCCCGCCCGGCAGACGGCCAGGACTGTCCTTGCCTACCCGCCGGCAAGTAGCAGACCAGGCAGAAGCCACAGGAAACAGGCGAACAGACCCGCCCCGGCCGGTCGACAAGCACACAACACCCCGAGTGCACAGACGCACCGGGTCGACGAGCTCACCCACCAGGAACGTCAGCTCTTCCCCATCCAGGTTCCCGACGTCATAGTCACGATCAACCAGAGCGCCGGGTCGTCACTGTCCGTCACCAGTCTCGGCGGACTCGATCATCGATGAATCACCGGCCCTCCGCCCCCTCGACCACCTCGCAGCCGTGGCCCTGCGTGGCCAACCCTGACTGCAATCCACCCCTGAGAACGGCACGGAGGGACCGTAGACGAACGATTGATCGACACAGTTCTGCCAAATGAGCCCATCTCGAGCCCACCCGTGATCTTGAAACCCCCAATATCGATCTTCGCTGCGGNAAAACCGCAGGTCAGCGGGGGTGCGTCTGGAGCCGGCGAGGGGACTTGAACCCCTAACCGCCCGATTACAAGTCGAGTGCCGCAGGTCATGCCACTGGCTGGCGTTTTTGCTCCGTACCGTTGTGCGCCGCTGGAGAGCCCCTGCGGACATGCTGTCGATCGAAGGCGTCCGGCGACCCGGCTCCCAAACGGGAGCCGGGGGCCTGAACAGGCGCTACCGCGACCCAGTCCGGCCGGTGTTTCGCGCGGCCGCAGACTGCGCCCGCGGCGCGAAGCCGGTCTTTGCCGACCGGCTCGCTGGGTTGCGGGCCGCCGCCGACTGCACTCGCGCGGAGGCCTTCGCCGTGGTTGGTGTCGACCGGGACGCCTTGCTACCGCCGCTCTTGCTCGCCATTGTGATCACCTTGCTGCCCGTGTCGTCGATGTCGGTGCCGTGACCGCGTGGGATGGCGCCGTCCGGCCGGTCGGCCGCTGGTGGTCAGGTTGATCCGACCGGCATGGCCGCCGCCGCGGGAACCGCCGACGGTGCCCAGGACCGAAGGCAGAGCGCTTCCGGCCGGTACGCCCAAAGCGGCACGGTACTCGACGTCGCGCGCCTCACGNCGCCGCCGCGCCTCGTCCCCGTGCATCCCGCTGTCCCCCGCCCGTAGGTCGTCGAATCCTCCCCCTTCCAGGTTGCCCCCGAAGACCTGGTGGTGCGACCGCAGTTGAGATCCGGCCGACGGTCGCTTGGCACGCAGGGACTACCGACTGATACTCGCCGGCACTCATCGNGGTCGTGTCCAGGCGACAGAGCGGCCTATCTACCACGTCCGTCATGCCCGGCCCACTGCCACCGCCACGGAACGACGAACGTCATCCAGGATGCGCTGTCGACCCCTCGGGCGCACCGCCGACTTGCCGGCCATGCACCCCGTCCGGTGGCCCGGCTCCCCCACCGAGGAACCGGGCTCGATACCGCGTGATCATTGTGGGCACGATGTGGGCACGGACCGCGCGGTCAAACGCGAACCTTCCCGGCATGCCACGGCACTACAGATCGTGAAACACGCTGGTGGGAGGGCGTATCCGGCATCATCCGGCATCATCCGGCATCGTCCGGCCCGTGATCGANCCGGCTTTTAACCGGCGAGTTCAGGGTTCGAGTCCCTGACGGCCCACAAGGAAACGGGGGTGTAACCTGCATGGTTGGCATGTCCCACTCACGCGAATCACGGNCGTTGATCGTTGTGGCCGGGGTGTGGCCGCGCCGGCCGCACCACACGCCGCGGAACGGCGTTCGCAGCGGTCTGCGCCACCTCCCGCCCAGCCGACCGCAACAGATGCGCGTACAAACGGCCGGTGATCGCAGGGGAGGCATGGCCGAGCCGCTTGGACACGAGGGTGATGTCCACGCCCTCGGCGATCTGGATGCTCGCGCTCCCGTGCCGAAGATCATGAAGACGTTTGCGGGACAGCAGCTTCTNGCCGAGCTCCNTGCCGNTCTCCAGGTCGATCGGCAGCGCCTCNGCGAGGTGTAGCACCGCGCCGGAGCCGCGACGTCGGGTGCAGCCGATCACCGTCACCTGCCCGCACGGCTCCCGATCCCGGTAAACCGTCCATACACCTTCTGGCGCCCGGTACCGCTTGCCGACCGTCAGCGTCTTTGCGCC
>NZ_LJJX01000086.1:5049-9879 GCF_001421075.1 Frankia sp. CpI1-P
GGCCTCGTCCAGGAATCGGCCGACTTCTTCGGGCTCCCACGGTTCAACCTCCTCCTCGTCTTGTTCAGGCATCTCCACACCCAAAGCCGGATTCCAGTCAATCAACCGTTCTACCACTGCGTCATTGAGCGCGGCTCGCAGCGTCGCGAAGATCTCGAGAATCGTTTTCGGAGCGAGCGACCGAGACTTCCTCATCGCACCGTTGCCCCCTTTCACGGGAGCGGATCCCTCGACCTCAAGCCGTGCGATCATCTGATCTATATGACTTTTCCGGAGACCCTTGAGGGGCAGTTCCCCGAGCATGGGGCATAGATAGAGGCGGATGTTGCTCTCATAGCCACCGCGGCTCGTGGGGCGTAGTCGCCGCTTTCCTGCGAGCCACGTNTTCAGGTACTGACCGACGGTCAACTGGCCGACGTGTTGCCGCCCAGAACGGATCTTGACAACTTCCTTCTCGGCGTCCGCCCNTGCGTCCTCTTCGGTCGGGTATCCGGAGCCCCGAATCTCCCCTCTGCCGACCAGNGGCCGCAGATCTTCGGGAACCTGGATTCGATACGTCCACCTACCATGATCTTTCCTCTTGAGCCTCGGGCAGCGTTTCCCAAGCTGCTTGCCGTCCGCACCACGGCAGCCGCACCGCCTCTCAGTTTTGATTTTCATTTTCCCAGAAAAGCCTTTCGTTTTCAATTCTTGAATCTGACGATCCATCTCGCCTCCACGGAAAGGACCCGGAACTCCTGGCATCACACCCCAAATAAAACTCCACCCAAATATCCGGAAAGTCCATGAAATCTCTCGGTCGAGAGCATGAAAAAAGACGAGGTAAGAGCGGAATGCACGGCCGCCCCGCACACATGCAATGGTCGACGTAACGAGGAAACGACCATCAAAACAATTCAGGCTCCATGGGAACCCCGTGTCAAGCGCCTTCACCAGAGATTTCGTCGATGGACAGGTGCCGACGGATGAGGGAGGTGGGAACTTTGTATCGGCTACCGATCTGGAAAATCTTCACGGGGAATTTCCCGGTTTTCGCGAGCCGGTAGCTTTGGGTGCGGCCGATCCCGAGAATTTCGCCGGCGGTGACGAGGTCAATGACGGCAGGGAGCCTGCGGATGTCCGCGTCGGTCCATTCCTTCAACAGGACCTCCAACAGGTCCTCGCAGGGCGGGGGTATGTGGGCGGAGGGAGATGGCGCGGAGTACGCGGCCTGGAGGGCTCAGCCCGGGAGACGGTCACGGTCCCTCACGCGGCCGGCGGGCGGCGGGCGCCAAGTAGGTGCTGTGCCGGGGCGCCCCTGCCGCCGGGTCGTGCGACGGGCCCGGCGGCAGGGGCGTCAGGGGTTTCGCCAGGGACCTGTCAGGGCTTTCGCCAACGAACTGTCAGCCCGGCGCCGGACATCGTCCCCTCGGCGACGCTCCCTGTTCGCGCAGGTTGTGGCCACTGTCAGTCCGGTCTGGTAGGGGTGCGTAGCAGGAGGATGTCCTCGTGGGCGATCAGATGGAGGGGGTGGCCGGCGGCGCGGGCGACGCGGATGTTGTGCCGGGCGAAGAACGTCGCGCGGGAAACGAGGGTGCCGTCGGGGCGGACGGCGGCGAGCAGGGCCGCGGCGCGGGCGTGCAGGTGCAGGCCGGTCTCGTCGGCAAGGTCGACCAGGGCGCCGGGGAGGTCGACCAGCGCGCCGGCGTGGCGGAAAGGGCGGGCGGCGAGTGCGACGATGCCGCCGGGGGAAAGCAGCCGGTGGGCGCTGTGGAGAACGGCAGCGATGCCGTCGAGGAGACCGTCGAGGTCGGTGTTCGCCANGTTGGCGGGGCTGTCGGAATAGCGGTAGTCGGTTTTGTGGACGCCCTTCCCCGGGGCGACGGTGATGGTGCCGTGGGTGGCCTGCCCGTAGGGCGGTGAGGTTAGCAGCAGGTTGATCCTGCCGTGATAGTCGGCGGGAATGACCTGCTCGAGGTGGCGGGCATCGCCGCGGAAAAGCCGGCCGCTACCGGCGGCGCCTTGCTGGCGGGCAAGGCGCAGATTGGCGCGGGCGAGGGAGACCCAGCGCGATTCCAGGTCGACCCCGAGGCTGCGACGGCCGAGATGTGNGGCTTCGACCAGCGTGGTGCCGATACCGCACATCGGGTCAAGAATGGTGTCGCCGGGACGGCTGTAGGCGGCGATGAGGTGGCGGGCGAGCGCGGGCAGCATGCGGGCGGGGTGCTGGGTGGAGGTGGGGGTGTAACGGCCGGTGCGTTGCACGCGGGGGTGTTGCTGGCCGGCGGGAATGAGGCTGTATGCCTGCCGCGGGGATGGGTTGGTCGACGTCAACGGCTGCTCCGAACTGTGGGGCGGGTGAACACGGCGATGTCGGCATGAACACGCAGCGGTGGCAGCGGCGTGGGCAGGGTCGGGTCGTCGGCCGGATCCCAGTCCGCGGGCGGGACGAGAAAGCCGTCAGGCAGGGGAATCCGGACGGCGAGGAGATGCTGGGTGTAGGTCAGACCGGCGCTGCAGGCGGCGGCGGCGGTGTCGGTGAGAGGGTCACCGCCGTCGGATATGGAGGGCGGTAGCCCGATCAGAAGAATGCCGGCCGGTCGCAGTAGCGCGGCCAGTCTGCTGTACATCGCGGCGCGGACGGTGCGGCTGGCGGTGCTTGTGTGCAGGTCGACGATGAGCGCGGCGGCGCCCAGGCGGTGGCCGGTGAGGATATCGGTGTCGGTGGTGGTGCTCACCGTGCGGTGACGGCGGCCGGCGGTAATGCACCGGTCGCCGACCACGGGCGGGACGCTGGTGGTGGACAGGACCAGGTCACCGCGACGGCTATAGGCGTCAAGAACACGACCGAGAACATCCTCGGAAAACAGCTCGTCGCCCTGGGCGTGGGTGGTCCACACGGTGAGAGGGACCGGTTCGCGGCCGGGATCGGTGGTGCCCGATGTGAACGGCACAGCCATGTCTCCTTCGGGGAAAGAAGCGGAGGTTGTCTCGGACCGGCGGCGGCCGGTGAGAGGCAGTTCCGAGGAAACCCCGAACGTTTGGCTTTTTCCCTGACAGTCCTGACGGAGCCGCTGACACCCAGATTCCGTCACAACCGACGGGGTGACCACAGCGCCTGACAGTTCGCTGGCGAATCGGCTGACATTCCCACGGTGTCAGCGAAGAAAAAAACCGCCCCTCCATGTCTGCGTCCCGGGCAGGCCGACGGGAGAACCGCTGGCACGGGCGCCTTTCTGACAGGTCCGGCCGGCCCCTTCCTGCGTATGAAGGAGGCCGCTGTCAGGGATTTCGACAACGGTGTCAGCGGTTTCGCCAGGTGCTTTTGAGGTTCTGGTCTCGCACGTTTTCGGACGAACAGCGAGGGAGACCAGTGAACGGATATCCGGCACGCGGAGAATCGACGGCGTTGGATCTCGCCGGCGCCGCTTTCGCGGAGGTAGCCGAACGCGGCCTGTGCGTTCTCGAGGGCCGTGACGTCCACGAGGAGCTGCCGCAGCGGCCGGTGGGAATCGGCGAACTGCAGGCTCTGGTGAGCCGCGCCGAACTCTCGGCGCAGGCACGGGCGGCGGTATGGNGGGACCTCGCACGGCGCCAGGACGAGGAAGGCTGGCTGGTCGCGGCGGTCGGGGTCGCGCTACCGATGCTGCGGCACATCTCCGCCGCGTTGACCGAAGGCCGCCCCGGTCTGCGGGCGGATCTCGACGGTGAGGTGCTCACCGGCTTCCTGGAGGCGCTGCGGGCCAGCGAGTCGGGCCTCGGGGTGGAACACCGGCTGGTGTGGGGCGCCTACCGCGCCGGGCTGGCCTTCGCGTGCACGCAGTTCCCCCGGCTGCCGGTCGGGACATGCGTGCCGGTGACGGCGGCCTGGCCGCCGCAGCCGTGGGGCGCGGGGCTGCGCCGGCTGCTCGCCCAGTCGGTCCGCGTCGGGGTGCTCAGCGGCGCGGAGGCGAAGCTGGTCGCCTCCGCCCGGGAGGGCGTGACCCCGGCGGTGCTGTCCGCGGCGACGGTGACGCCGGGTGAGGAGTGGGCGCTGCGGCTGTCGGTCGCCCACGAACGGCTGCTGCACGCGGTCCTCGCCGGCGAGNTNGGTCCGCGTCAGCCGGGAGCAAGCCGATGAGCCGCCCGGTCTCCNCNNCGGTTCTGGCNGTCGCCCGCAGCCTCGANGTGGTGCGCCGCGGCGCNGCGCGGATCNCCGNGGCGGNGCGGGGCCGCTACGACGCCGCNCCGNGGTGGGNNCNCCGGCTGCTGCGGGGGGTCGCAGGGCTGCTGCTGGCTGCCGCGGCGGCGGGTGCGGCGGTGGGACTGTCGCTGCTGACCCGCCGGNTGGGCGGNNCCGTGGTGNCGGTGCGGGTGTGGGGCACGGCGGGGCTGGTGCANCTCGCGGCCGGCGGNGTCCTGGCCCTCGNCCTGGTCACCCTCGACGGTGANCACCGCGGCGACGGCCGGCTCGANCGGCNCGGCGCGCCNCCGGCCCGGGGCCTGCGNCTGNTNGTCGGNGTGGTCACGGTGCTCGCGGTGATCGGGGCGGTGCTGCTCGCCGCGGGCGTNGCGCACGCGGCCGGGCCNGCNGCNCCCCCGNCGGCGCCGGTGCCGGCGGTGACCGACCTCAACCAGGTGATCACCAACATGCGGAACTGGCTNATNGGGATNCTCGCNGGNGCCGCGACCCTGTTCGNCTCCGTCGGCGGNCTGCGCTACATGGGCGCCAACGGCGACCCCGCGGAGGTCGAACGGGCNAAAGGGTCGTTCAAGGCCGCCGGGATCGGCTACGCGCTGGCGATCCTGGCACCGGTCCTGCTGACCGCGCTGCGCTCCGTGGTCGGCGGCTGATGCGACGGCGAGCGCCGG
>NZ_LJJX01000086.1:11714-17120 GCF_001421075.1 Frankia sp. CpI1-P
GCGGGCGGCGGCGCGGGGGTGGTGGACCTTGGTGACGCCGTCGCCGTGATCGCCGAGGTCGACGCCACCAACATCACGATCGCGACCGGGCAGGAACGGGCGGCGAAGGTGACCGCCTTCGCCCGCATGCTCAACGCGCTGCACGGGCCGCTGCAGATCACCGTCCGCACCGTGCCCCTCGACCTGACCGACTACGTCGACGCGATGAACGAGCACGCCCGCCGGCACGCCCATCCGGCGCTCGCGGACGTGGCCGCGGAGCAGGCGGCGTTCCTGGCCGACCTCGGCCGGGGCCGGGCGTTGCGCGCCCGGCAGATCCTGCTCACCGCCCGGCGCCCCGTTCCCGCCGGGCGGGGCGGTCGGGACGCCGCCGCCGGCCAGGCCCTGCGGCAACTGGAGGACGCGGCCGGGTTGCTGGCCACCGCCGGCGTCGGGGTCCGGATCCTCGACGGCGCGGCGCTCGGCCGGCTGCTGGCCGCCGCCGCCCACCCCGACCTGCCCGCGCCACCTGAGGGCGTCGCCGCCTCCGGTGTCGTGCGCGCGGCGGGAGCCGGCCGATGAGCCGCCGGGCACGGCTGGGGCGCCGCGCCGGGCGCGAGGCGTCCCGGCTGGTCGGACCGGCCCTGTTCACCCCCAGCCTGCACCTGGCCGCGGACCACGTGCAGGTCGGCGGGGTGTACGCGGCGACGCTGCTGGTCCGCGGCTATCCCCGGGAGGTCGCCACCGGCTGGCTCGAGCCNCTGCTGGCCTACCCGGGCCGCCTCGACGTTGCCTGGCATCTGCAGCCCACCCCCGCCGCCGTGGGCGCAGCCCGGCTGCGCCGCCAGCGGGGCCGGTTGGAATCAGGGCGGCGCCTGGCCGCCGCGGCCGGTCGCCTCGACGACCCCGACGTCGACGCGGCCGCCGCCGATGCCGCTGACCTCGCCGGCCGTCTCGCCCGCGGCGAGGCCCGCCTGTTCACCACCGGCCTGTACCTCACCGTCCACGCCGACAGCCCAGACGAGCTCGCCGAGGACGTCGAACGGGTCACCGCGCTCGCCCACAGCCTCCTGCTGACCGTCCACCCCGCCCGCTACCGGATGCTCGCCGGCTGGGCGACCACCCTGCCCCTCGCCGAGGACCTGCTGGGGGCAACCCGCACCATGGACACCGGCGCGGTCGCCGCCGGATTCCCCTTCACCAGCGCCGATGTGGCGCTACCCGACCCGCTGCGCCCCGGGGCGGCGCCGGTGGTCTACGGGCCGAACCTGTCCTCGACCGGGATCGTGGCGCACGACCGGTGGGCGGAGGCGAACTACAACTCCGTCACGCTGGCAACCTCCGGCGCGGGAAAGTCCTACCTCACCAAGATCGACGTGTTGCGGAGTCTCGCCCAGGGCGTCGAGGCCCACGTGATCGACCCCGAGGACGAGTACGGCCCGCTGGCCGCCGCGGTCGGCGGCACGCAGCTGTCCCTGGGCGCGCCAGGGGTGCGCCTCAACCCGCTGGACCTGCCCGCCCATGGCCGCACCGACCCGGAGCTGCTGACACGGCGGATGCTGTTCGCACACACCTTCATCGCCACCCTGGCCGGCTCGCCGGCCGAGGATCCGGTGGGACGGGCGGCGTTGGACCGGGCGCTGCTCGCCGCCTACGCCCACGCCGGGATCACCGGGGACCCGGCCACCTGGGATCGGCCCGCGCCCCTGCTCGCCGACATCGCCGCCGCCTTGCAGGCCGAACCGGCCGGCCAGCAGCTCGCCGGGCTGCTGGCGCCGTTCGTGACCGGGTCGCACCGGGGCCTGTTCGACGGGCCCACCACCTCCACGCCGAACGGCCATCTGGTCGTCTACTCGCTGCGCGCTCTACCCGAGGAGCTGCGCGCCGCGGGAACGCTGCTCGTGCTGGACGCGATCTGGCGGCAGGTCGCCGACCCCACGAGGCGGCGGCGCCGTCTCGTGGTCGTCGACGAGGCATGGCTGCTCATGGCCCACCCGGCCGGCGCCCGGTTCCTCGTCCGCCTCGCCAAAGCGGCCCGCAAGTGGTGGGCGGGTCTGGCGCTGGTCACCCAGGACAGCGGCGACCTGCTCGGCACTGACGAGGGCCGCGCGATCCTCGCGAACGCCGCCACCAAACTCCTGCTGCGTCAGGACGGCTCCGCCGCCGCAGCGGTGCAGGCGGCATGCGGGCTGAGCGACGGGGAGACCGCCGCGCTGCTCGCCGCCCGCCCCGGGNACGCGCTGCTCGTCGCCGCGGGACGCAGGGCGCTGTTCCGGGCGCAGGCCAGCCCCCGCGAACACGAGCTGATCACCACAGACCCGGTGGACATCGCCCATCGGCCCGCCCACCCGGCCACGACCACCACGGATGTTGCTGGCAACGCCGTTGCGCGTCCGCTCCTCCCGGCCGACGACGCCGATCCGCTCTGACCAGCGGGCATCCGGTCACCCGCAGTCTCCTTCCCCGCGCTGTTCGCGCGGCCGTGGCGTCGTGCCTCGTGCCGATGCCTCCCCGATCACGTCAAGGGAATCGTTGATGACGCTGGAACTGTCCGCGCCCCTGCCACCGCCGCCGCCCGCGCCTGGGGCGCCGGTGGGGTGGCTGGTCAGTCCGTCCGCGCTCGGGCACGCCGTGGCGCGTCTGCTCGCCGTGTGGGGGCTGCCCGCCGGTCTGCCCATGGTCGTGTTCGTCGTGGCCGCGGCGCTGACCTGGCGGCGTCTGTGGGCCGCGCGGGACGCCGCGCTGGTCGCGGACGCCCGCACCGTGGAGATCCTCATGCCTCCCGAGGTCCATCTCGATGCGGCCGGGGTGTTCTGGTCGCAGATGAGCGGGCTGCTTCGCCCGTTCTGGGCCCGGCTGCGCCACGGCCAGCCCTGTCTCGCCTTCGAAATCGTCGCCCACCGGACCGGCACCGCGTTTCGCCTGTGGGTGCCCGGGGCCGTGCCGCCCGGTCTGGTGGAACGGGCGGTGCAGGCCGCGTGGCCCGGCGCCCGCACCACGACCCTGCGCCCCGCCGTCGACCCGCTGCCCCCCGCCGACCCCGCCCCGCACGCTGGCAAAAGCGGGCTGCTAGCGGAAGGGGGTGTGCTGCGGCTGGGCCGCGCGGACGTGCTGCCGCTGCGCGCGGAACCGCCGGGAGATCCGGTGCGTAGCCTGCTGGGCGCCGCGGGGGAGCTGGACGACGACGAGACCGCCGCGGTGCAGATCCTTGCCCGTCCGGTCACCGGCCGCCGCCTCGCCCAGGCGCGCCGCGTCGCCGCCCGTCACCGCGGACAGCCGACCAACCCCCGCCCGTGGGCGGCGCTCCTCGACCTGATCACCCCGCACAGCTCCCGGCCGTCGGGCACCACGCGCCACGCGGGCCCGACACCGCCGGAAGAGGCAGCCGAGTCCCGGGCGATCGCCCAGAAGGCACTCGGGCCCCGCTTCGAGGTGCGTGTCGCCTATAGCGCCGCCCGGGGTGCACCGGCCGACCCGCAGCAGATCCCGCAGGTGCGGGCGGCGCTGCGGGGCCGTGCTCACGCGCTGGCCACCGCCTACGCCCTCTACGCCGGCCACAACCATCTGCGCCGGCTCAGGCTCCCCGACCCGTCCCGGNTGCTGGCCGCCCGCCGGCTGCGCCGCGGCGACCTCGTCAGCGTCGGCGAACTCGCCGCGCTCGCCCACCTGCCCGTCGACACCGCCGTCCCCGGCCTCGCCCGCGCCGGCGCCGCCGCCGTCGCACCCCCCGCCGGAATCCCCGACGCCGGACCCGGCGTGAAGACCCTNGGACGNACCGAGGCCGGGCGGCGCCGCGACATCGGNGTNGACGTCGCCGCCGCGCGNCATCACCTGCACATCCTCGGCGCCACCGGCTCGGGNAAGTCCACCCTGCTCGCGAACATGATCCTCGACGATGCGGCTGCCGGCCGCGGCGTNGTCGTCATCGACCCNAANGGCGANCTGGTNACCGACCTGCTGGACCGGCTGCCGCCGGACGCCGCTGACCGGCTTGTCCTGCTCGACCCCGACGACCCGGCACAACCTCCGGTCCTGAACATCCTCGACGGTCCTGACGCGGGGCTCGCGACNGANCAGCTGGTGGGGATNTTCCGGCGGATCTGGGCGGACAGCTGGGGNCCNNGNANNGANGANCTNCTGCGNTCGACNTGCCTGACCNTGNTGTCCGGGCGCCNNCCCGGCCAGCCNGCGCCGACNCTCGTCGACATCGTCGANGTCCTNANCGATCCCCGGGCCCGCCGGGCCGCCGCCGCGAAGGTGTCCGACCCGATCCTCGGCGGTTTCTGGGACTGGTACTCGGAGCTGTCCGACGGGGCGCGCGCCGCNGCCGTCGGCCCGCTGATGAACAAACTCCGCGCGCTNCTGCTNNGNGACTTCGCNCGNGCGGCGCTGGCNGGCGGGGAGTCCACCATCGACGTGCCCGNCGTCCTCGACCGCGGCGGNATCCTGCTCGTCCGTGTCCCCAAAGGCGCGATCGGCGAGGACGGCGCCCAGATCATCGGCAGCATCGTCTTGGCGAAGGTGTGGCAGGCCGCGTTGCGCCGCGCGGCCGTGCCCCCCGCCCGGCGGGCAGACTGCGCCGCCTACCTGGATGAATGCCAAAACTTTCTGACCCTGCCGGGCGCGATCGAGGACATGCTCGCCGAAGCCCGCGGCTACCGGCTGTCGATGGTCCTGGCCCACCAGCATCTACGCCAACTCCCCGCCGATCTCGCCGACGCCCTGTCGACCAACGCGCGCAGCAAGGTGTTCTTCGCGGTGAGCCCGCGGGACGCCTCCGAGCTCGCCCGTCACGTCACTCCCGTCCTGTCCCACCACGACCTCGCCAGATTGCCCGCGTTCACCGCCGCGACCCGTCTGATCGTCGGCGGCGCGGACAGCGCCGCGTTCACGTTGCGAACCCGGCCGCTGCCCGGCGCGGTACCCGGCCGGGCAGCGGGCCTACGCACCGCGGCCCGCCGGCACACCGCCCCCACGGCCGGTGCTCACGAACCCCGGCCCCGACCGTCCGCCGATCCCCGACCCGGCCAGCCGCACGGGGGCGGGGCATGACTCCTCCCTCCCGCCGAAGCTCGGCCCGTTCGCAGGACGCGCTGCTGCTCGAGCTCGCCGGGCGGCTCACTGCCCGCGACCGGTGGCTGNTGGGCATGCTGCTCGAACATCAGGTGCTGACCCGCCGGCACATCACCCGGCTGTGTTTCGACGGCGAACGCCAGACCCGGATGCGCCTGGCCACCCTGCACCGTCTCGGCGTCGTCGACCGGGTCCACCCGAACTACCGCCTCATCGCCGCCCCCCTGCACTACGTCCTCGGCACTGCCGGGGCGGCGGTCCTTGCCGCCGAACGCGGCATCAGCGTCCGGGATCTCGGCTACCGCCGCGACCGGCTCCACGCCCTGGCCCACGGCACCCGCCTCGCGCACCTCG
>NZ_LJJX01000087.1:0-16795 GCF_001421075.1 Frankia sp. CpI1-P
CGATCAGCTCGTACTTGTCGGTCACTGATGGCGTTGCGCGAAGAAGGCGGTCGCTTTTGAGAGGAACTCGCGCTCCATCCGGAGTTCCCGGTTCTCCTTCTCCAGCTCCTTCAACCGTGCGCGGTCGGACATCGAAAGTGGCTCTTCTTCGCCCTGGTGGGTCCGACGCCAGGTGGCCACCCAGCTCCCCAAGGTTCCCTCGTTGATACCGAGATCCTTCGCGATCGCCGATACCGGNCGACCCGAATCGATGACGAGTTTCACGGCCTCGTCCTTGTACTCGGGCGTGTACCGCCTCCGCGACTGACTCATTGATCTCCTCCGCTCACGGATCAATTATCCCACATAGGGATCACTGTCCGAAGAACGGGGACCACCTCAGTGCATCAGATAGACGGCGACCCCGGCCGTCACGCAGTCCTTCAGACCCGACCAGAACTCGTGCCCCTCGAAGTCCAGGCCGAGGCCGCGCAGCCCGAAGCCGACGAGGACGAACAGGGCCGCCCACCAGCCATACCGACAATGGTCCGCCAACAGGCTCATCGCAACACCCATGGCGAGCGCGAAAAGCAGGGAATGGGTGGCGTGCCGATGGCCGCCGCTGGCCCGGCTCACCCATCGGCAGATCGTCCGAGAGACCGGGCCGAGGGTGTTCGCGATCCGGCCGTTGGGATGGTCGATGTCGGGCAGCAGGCCCGCACCCGCGGCCACCACCCCGCCGGCGATCACCTGATGGGACGACAACGACAGTGCGTAGGTCCCCAGCCAGTCCTCCCGGCCCAGGAAGGGCACGACGGCCAGCCAGAGCGCCGCACCGCTCAGCGCGTGCGTCCGCCCCATCACCGCTGACAAACCTCATTGATCGGCATTCGGNGGACTCTAGCCTGACGATTCCACCGGCCACACCGGGCATGCCCGGCCGGTCCGGGCTTCCGCCGTCAGGTTCAGGCGAGGGCCGGCCGGCGCCCACTCGACGAAACGTCGACCAGCAGGACCGATCATCGCGAAGGTCGGACCGGCGCTAGGGACAATCCGCGCCACACGTGTCAATCAGCAGGGGTGGCCAGCCACGCGCGCAGGTGGTCGCCGAGGTCGAGGCGGCGCGGTACCCGCACGAGCTCGGCCGGCGTGGAGACCACCCCGAACGCGCGTAGCCGTTCCGCGAGCAGATCCCAGTCCTGCGCCCCGCCGCTGCCCTCGACCGCGGCGAGGTCCGGCGGCAGCGGGTGGTCGAAGTCGGCCCAGTCCGGCAGCAGGACCATGTAGACCATGCGCGCGATCTCCTCGATCGTCAGCTCGGACCGGAGCGCGTCGGGGGTCCTGCCACCGCCCGACATGCCCCAGCCCCGGTCATCCAGGAGGGTGATCTCCCGGCCGTCCGACAGCTCCGCGAACTCGTGCACCGTGAAGAAGAGCCCGCTGGCGGTGTCGATGTGGCCCGCCGGTACTGGGGCCGGCGTCGCCACCAGCCCCGGAACCGCGGTCGGAGCCGGCACCACCCCCGGAGCCGGGACGAGCGCCGGGTCGAGCGGGCCACTGGTCACGGACCGACCGCCCCGGGTACCACTCTCGCCACCGGCTGCGTCGGTGGCGCCCGGCGGGCATCGACGGAGAGAAGGCATCGGGCCGGCCGAAGCGAGCTCGCACCACAGGCGGATTCCCACGACGACGGGGCTCACAGGACCATCATGGCAAGATCCTCGACCAGGGCAGGAATCCTGTTCTCAAGCACCTCGATGCGATCACCCCCCGCCCGCCCTGCGCAGACACGCGGCGCACTGGCTGACGCAGCGGGCGGCCTTCGCTTACCAGGCGAAGTGCTCGGGGGCCGTGCGGTAGCCCGGGAAAATCTCGTCCAGCCGGGCGAGCGCCTTCTCGTCCAGGTGGACGTCGAGCGCCCGGACCGCGTCGTCAAGGTGCTGCTGGATGCGCGGACCCACGATCGGCGCGGTGACGGCCGGCTGGTGCAGCAGCCAGGCGAGCGCGACGTCGCCGGGCTCGTGGCCAAGCTCGGCAGCGAAGTCCTCGTAGGCCTCGATCTGGGGGCGCCTGGCCTCCAAGGTCTGCGCGGCACGGCCTTCCAGGCGCCGTCTGCTCTCGCGCTCCTTGCGCAGCACGCCGCCCAGCAGCCCGCTCTGCAGCGGCGACCACGGCAGGAGGCCCACGCCGTAGTGCTGCGCGGCGGGCAGCACCTCCAGCTCGATCTCCCGGGTGAGGAGGTTGTAGATCGGCTGCTCGCTGACCAGGCCGAACGTCCCGCGCTGGGCTGCGGCGGCCTGCGCCTGGGCGATGTGCCAGCCCGCGAAGTTGCTGCTGCCGACGTAGAGGATCTTGCCGGCCGTGACGGCGACGTCGATGGCCTGCCAGATCTCATCCCACGGGGTATCACGGTCGACGTGATGGAACTGGTAAAGATCGATGTAGTCGGTCTGCAGGCGGCTCAGGCTCGCGTCGAGGGCACGGCGGATGTTGAGCGCCGACAGCTTGCCCTCGTTGGGCCACTCCCCCATCGCGCCGTAGACCTTGGTCGCCAGCACGGTGCGCTCCCGGCGCCCGCCGCCCTGCGCGAACCAGCGGCCGATGATCGACTCGGTATAGCCCCTGCCCTCACCGAGGCCCGACACGCCGGCCGAACGCAGGCCGTAGGCGTTGGCCGTGTCGAAGAAGTTGATGCCGTACCCGTGTGCCGACTCCATGATCTTATGGGAGTCGTCCTCGCTGGTCAGANGGCCGAAGTTCATCGTGCCCAGGCACAGGCGCGAGACGGACAGACCGGAACGACCGAGCTGGGTGAACTGCATCGTGGGCGGAGTCCTCTCGGTGGGGGATCAGCCGACACCCACGCTCGGGCAGGCGGCATGCCGGCTTCATCGAGTCTGCACCTTCGAGCGTGCTCCAGGTCAAGCCGGCCGAGCACCACCCGCGCGGTCTCCTCACCGTCGCGGNGCGAACCGGCTGCCGTCGCGATCGAGGTCAGGCCGGGAGAAAAGATAGCCGGCGTTGGGAAACGTCGACGTCCAGCCACCACCATCGGTACCCGGCCGAGTGTTCCAGCCGACGTGGTCGGAGTGCAGGTGCGTGCAGATCGCCAGATCGACGTCGGCCACGCTGACGCCCGTGGCCGCGAGCAGGGCGGGACGGTCCCGGTGCACGGCACCCGCGACCCGGCCAAGGGCACCTTGCGGGGCATCCTGAACGAGATCGGCCTGACGATCGACGAACTCGGCCTATAACAGTCGCGCACCACGGGGGCGTGTCCTGAGCGATCGTCGTCAGGCTGCGAGCGGGACGTGCGCTCCTTGTCGATCAGATGCCGAGCCAGGTCAGTCGGGCATCAGGCTGGCAGCGACAGTCGCGCCAAGCTCCCAGCAGGTGTCGCGGGCGGTCGCGTCCACCTCGCCGAGGACCGTGAGCGGGTCACGCANACGCTTCCATTTCAACCCTGTCGTGATGGTCTCGACCCCGCGGACCGCGCCGGTGGTGTCGGAGTTGCCGTGGACGTAGAGCGCGTACGGCCGACCGATCGTCGCTTCGAGGCACGGGTAGTAGATCTGGTCGCAGCACCGTTGCTAACGTAGGGTCAGGAATAATCGTCGAAGAGCGTCCTTGTCTGCGCTCCCGTAGAGCAGGAGACAGGAGAGCAGGAGACAGGAGAGCGGAGAGCGGATGCAGGCCGGCGAAGTCTGGTGGGTGGATTTCGACGAACGACGGCCGGTGGTGCTCCTCTCGGCTGAGGTCGCCGACACGTCCCGATTCCTGGCCATGCAGGTGGTCCCGCCCGCCGGCACCGAGATCGATGGCGTGGCCGCGGAGGTCGCGATTGGCGCTCCCGAAGGACTTCCCTTCGAAGGCGTCCTACGCGTCGCGTTTCCACGTCCGGGCGTCGTCCCCTGCACCTGGCTCCTTCCGGTGACGAGAGAGGACCTGGTCAAACGGGTCAGCACCCTGCCGGCGGCGAAACTCGCCGAAATCGAGGATCTTGTCCGCCTCGGTGGCCCGGCGTAGGCAGGTCACGGCTCTCGCCGACCCCACCGCTCAAGGCCCGGGGCGGGAGGGGCGCCTGTGACAGGCTCTCCGGCTACCTGCGCAGCAGAGTGGCAGCGGTGGTTGCGCCAAGCTGCCAGCAGGCTCCGCGGTCGNCCGCGTCCAGGTCGCCGATGACCGTGAGCGGGGTCGCGCAGGTGCTTCCATTTCAGTCCGGTCGTGATCCCGGACTGCGCCGGTGGTGTCGCTGTTTCCTTGCACATAGAGCGCGTAGGGGCGGCCGACCGTAGCATCCAGGCACGGATAGTGGATCTGGTCGCAGAACCACGCCGAACCCGGGCCANGAGAGCGTGACTCTTGGCAACATCACCGGTCTGCTCCCGCACGCCACCGATCTACCGCTTCGTATCACCGCGCAGGGCCGCGATGAACCAGTCAAAGACCGGGACCAGGCTCGGGCCTCGCCTACACGACCGACCTCGGCCTCGTCCGACGGACCGCGTCCACGGTGGAAATCGCCAACCCGATCTACCGCAACGTGATCACACGAGTTCTCGCCGACGGACTTTTGACGGCGTTGCCGGCGCACCGCAGCCACGTTCGTTTGTTCTCGCCGACGGCCGCCTGGACCTACCCGGACCACTCGAACGGTTCACCGAGTTCTGGCACCGGACCGAGGACGTCCTTGAGGCCGACGAGCCCTACCGCAAGGTGACCCCCCACGTCACGCTACTCGGATACCTCGACCGCGCCATGAACGGCAGCGGCTTCGTCGACCGCGAGTATGGCGTGGGCCGCGGCGCCATGGACTTGCTCATCCGCTGGAGCCATACAGGGCCCGACGGCAGATCTACGGTCCAGCGCGAGGCGCTGGAGGTCAAGACCCACCGCCCTGGACATGCCGATCCGACCCAGGCCGGCATCCGCCAGCTCGACAGCTGTCTACTCCGCCTCGTACTGACCACCGGCCACCTCGTGATCTTCGATCAGCGACCCGCCGTCGCTTTCAGGATCGGATAGTAGATCTGGTCGCAGAAATGTGCCGAACCCTGGTCAGGAAGAAGTCACTTTCGGCGACGGCTGGTCCGACCCGAAGGGTTCAGTGCGGTGACGCGCTGTCGTAGCTCATCGAAGAACACGACCTCGTAAGAAGGCCCCAGCTCCCGCGCCACGCGGATTNCCAGAGCGTAGCCTCGCTTGTTCCAGTCGGCCTGGACCTGTTCGCTCGGCCAGCTGTAGCCGTTGGCGATCAGTACGCGGGTGTAGTCGNCCGACCACAGGTCGAGCTCGTCACGCAGCACATCGGTCAGCGGCAGCTCCTCGGACGACGGCATCCCGCCTTCCTCGCTGACCCACAACGGAAAAGCGTAGTAATCGGCCATCACCTTCACCCGCCGCACAGCCATGTCTAATCATAATGCCAAGCTCAGTTATGAGCCCGTGAGACGCACACCGCCGAACGCTGCGACGTCAACGGCGGTCCGCCTGCCAGAAATATCTGCCTTCCGCCGCCCCGAGTCGCCGCTGCGGGCACCTACATCACAAGACTCGCCGCCGCTGTCGCACCGAGCTCCCAGCAGGCTTCCCGGGCGGCCGGGTCCAAGGCTCCGACGACGGTGACCGGATCACGCAGCCGCTTCCAGCGCAGGCCGGTCGCGATCGACTCCACAGCGTGGACGGCTCCTGTCGTATCGTTATTCCCGTGGACGTACAAGGCGTACGGACGACCAACCGTAGCGTCAAGACACGGATAGTAGACAGTGTCGAAGAAGTGCTTCAGCGCGCCGGACATGTAGCCGATGTTGGCGGGTGTCCCCAGCAGGTAGCCGTCAGCGGCGAGCACGTCGACCGCGGTGGCGGCCAGCGCCGGTCGTACCCGGACATCCACCCCCTCGATGGCCTCGTCCCCGGCGCCGGCGAGGACCGCCTCCAGCATCGCCTGCATGGTCGGTGAGGGCGTGTGGTGAACGACGAGGAGAGTCGGCATCGTGACGATGCTAGGAGCCGCGGCAGGCGCCACGGCATGCGGTGACGTCGGTCGGTGGTCGGTGGTCGGTCGCGGTGTCGTCGGTCGCTGGGCGGCGGCGGCGGTCCGCAGCGAGCCGGGCCGTCGGTGGTCGGCCGGCCTAGACTGATCAGCGTGGTCGTGAGCCTCACCCTCCTGGACGGGGTGCGCTGGGAGGGCGTCCCGGTGACGGGCGAGCGGCCGNAGGCGCTGCTGGCGGCGTTGGCGTCCGAACAGGGGCGGTCGGTGCGGTCTCGGCGACTGGTCGAGATGATCTGGTGTGACGAGCCGTTGGCCAACCCGACCAAGGGGCTGCAGGTGGTCGTCTCCCGGACCAGGGCGGCCTGCGGCGCCGACGCGGTGGTGCGTGACGGCGACGGCTACCGACTCGGCCTCGCGCCGGTGCAGGTCGACAGCTGCCTGCTCGGCGAGTTGGTGGCCGAGGCCGCCGGACTCGTCGCGGCTGATCCGCAGGCCGCCGCCGAGCGGGCCCGCGAGGCGCTCGAGCTCGGCGCGTCGCTGCCGCCGGTGCCCGCGGACGATCGGGGGACGCTCGCCGACGTCCGCCGGGCGGCCGGCCGCGACCTGGCAGCGGCGCGGCTGCTGCTGGCCCGGGTCGCGAGCCGGACGGGCCGGCACGCCGAGGCCCTCCCGCTGCTGGAGGCGGCCCACGCGGGGCGGCCCGACGACGAGGGCCTGCTGGCCGACCTGCTGCGCAGCGAGGCCGCGGTGCGCGGGCCCGGGGCGGCCCTGCACCGCTTCGAGGGCTACCGCCGGGACCTGCGGGAGCGGCTGGGCACCAGCCCCGGGGAGATCCTCTCCCGCGTCCAGNGCGAGCTGCTCGCCCTCGACCGGCCCGTCCGCGATGGGATCCGGTACGACGCCACCGCCCTGCTGGGCCGCCAGCACGACGTCGACCGGCTGCGGGCACTGCTGGACCGGTCCCGGGTGGTGTCGATCGTCGGGCCGGGGGGTCTCGGCAAGACTCGCCTGGCGTACCTGCTCGCCCGGGACAGCCCGCTACCGGTGGTGCATGTCGTCCAACTCGTCGGGGTGACGGCGCCCGAGGACCTGCTCGGCGAGATCGGTGCCGCGCTCGGGGTCCGCGACTCGATCGGCGACCGCCGGGTGCTGACCCCGACGCAGCGCGCCGACCTGCGCACCCGCATCGCCGCGCGGCTCGCCCGGGGGCCGAGCCTGTTGCTGCTGGACAACTGCGAACACCTTGTCGTCGAGGTCGCCGAGCTCGTCGCCTTCCTCGTCACGGCCACCGCCGACCTGCGGGTGCTCACGACGAGCCGGGCCCCGCTGGCGATCAGCGCCGAACGGGTCTACCTGCTCGGGGAACTGGCCCGCGCCGACGCGATCGAGCTGTTCTGCCAGCGCGCCGCCGCCGCCCGCCCCACCGTCCGGCTCGACCGTGCGGTGATCGGCCGGATCGTCGACCGGCTCGACGGGCTGCCGCTGGCGATCGAGCTGGCGGCGGCCCGGGTCCGGGCGATGTCGGTGGAGGACGTCGACCGACGGCTGGCGGACCGGTTCACCCTGCTGCGCGGTGGGGATCGGGGCGCGCCGGATCGCCATCGCACGCTGCTCGCGGTCATCGACTGGTCGTGGAACCTGCTGGCGGAGCCGGAGCGGCGCTCGCTGCGCCGGCTGGCGCTCTTCCCCGACGGCTTCACCCTCGCCGCGGCGGAGGAGGTCCTCGCCGCCCCCGGCCCCGCCGACGCGGGAGCGGACCGCGATCCCGTCGACACGGTGCAGAACCTCGTCGACCAGTCCTTGCTGAGCGTGCGCGAGTCGGCCGACGGCGTGCGCTACCGGATGTTGGAGACGGTGCGGGAGTTCGGTCGGCTACGGCTGGCCCAGTCCGGCGAGCAGGCATCGGCGCGGCGGGCCCAGCGGAACTGGGCGGTCGGCCACGCGATCCGACACGGCGGAGAGCTGTCCAGCGAGCGGCAGTTCGCGGCGATCGACGCGATCGCGGCCGAGGAGACGAACCTCGCCGACGAGCTGCGGACCGCGCTGGCCGGCGGCGACGCCGAGACGGTCGTGCGGCTGGTGACGGTGCTCGAACAGTTCTGGACGATCCGCGGCGAGCACGTCCGGATGATGACGCTGATCGACGCGGTCACCACGATGCTGTCCGACTGGACACCGCCGCCCGGGTTGGTCCCGGTGGCGCTGGCCGCCGTCACCGCTGCGGCGAGAACCGCGATCTTCATGGGTGACGGGGTTCTCTCGTCGCCGGTCCGCGACCTGCTCGCACGGCTGGACCCGGAGGTGGCGGGCGATCCGTCGCTGGCCGGTGCGACCCGGGTCCTGCTCGCCCTCGCCCCGGCGACGCCGGCCGCGGAGATCGAGACGCGGCTCGCGCGGCTGGCGGATGCTCCCGATCGGCACACCGCCCTGCACGCGCTGGTGTGGCTGACCCACCAGCGGGAGAACTCCGGCGACGTGCGGGCCTCGGCCGCGACCGCCACCCGGGCGCTGGCACTCGCCGGGCCGGCGGACGGGCCGTGGCTGACGGCCCTGTTGCACACCCGGCTTGCCGAACTGTGGATGCAGCTCGGGGATCTGCCGGCCGCCCGTGCCCACGCCCGGGCGGCCCTGCCGGTCCTGGAGCGGCTCGGTGCCCACGACGATGTCGCGCAGCTACGGGCGCTGCTGGCGCTCGACGCGATCAACGAGGGCCGGCTCGACGCCGCCGAGCAGCACCTCGCCGGAATCGGCGCGCCCAGCGCCACGCTGCAAGGCGGCCCGATGATGGCGGCGGTGGGCCGCGCGGAGCTCGCCCTCGCCCGCGGCGACACGGCCGGCGGCCTGCGCCGCTACCTGGACGCGGCGCAGGCGCTGCGGGCGATGCGGTGGCCCGGCGTCGCACCGACCGGCGTCGAGCCCTGGGCCCTCGTCGGGGACGCGGTGGCGCTGGCCGCGTTCACCTGGCACGCGACCGCCGACGACGACCTCGCCACCGGCCATGAGCTGTTCTGCTCCGGTCTGCTGCGGTGCGTCGGCGCGGTCCGGCGCGGCGACGCCGCGATCGACTATCCGGCCTGCGGGACGCTGTTGTTCGCGCTCGGGGCCTGGGGCCTTCGCGACGCCCGGCCGACCGGGACGACGGTGGGCGAGGCGGTGGAGCTGCTCGCGCTGGCGCAACGATTCTCCTATGTCGCGACGATCCCGTCGCTGGGATGGGCGCGGGTCGAGGCGCTCGCCGAGCGCCGGGCGCCCGGGGCGCTCCCGGCGGCCCGGGCGGCCGACGACGAGCGGCGCCCGGCGGAGCTGCTCGACGAGGCGTGCCTCCTCGTCGAGCGGCTGGCCGCACGGCTCGACGACGTAGCGCCGGGCCACGGGTCACAGGTGCCGCTTGTAGCGGGCGACCGACAGCGGCATGAAGATCACCACCACGACGAGCCCGGTGAGCAGCGTCCAGCCCACCTGCGCGGTGAGCACGCCGTTGTTGGCCAGGTCCCGGCTGGCGGAGACGAGATGTGACACCGGGTTGACCTTGGTGAAGGTCTCCAGCCAGCCCNGCATCGTCCTCGACGGCACGAACGCGTTGGACAGGAAGGTCAGCGGAAAAAGGATCATCATCGAGATCCCCTGCACGCCGCGGGCGCTGCGGGCGACCGTGCCGATCCAGGTGAACGCCCACGCGATCGCCCAGCCGGTGAGGACCGCCAGCAGGATCGCCCCGAGCACGCCGAGTACCCCGCCGCCGGGCCGGTAGCCGAGGATCAGGCCCATCAGGTAGGTCAGGCTCGCCCCGATCAGGTACCGGACCAGGTCGGCGACCATCGGGCCGGCCAGTGGGGCGACCCGGGACATCGGCAGCGACCGGAACCGGTCGAAGACCCCCTTGTCCATGTCCTCCCGCAACTGCGTCCCGGTGGCCATGCAGGTGGTGAGCACGGTCTGGGCGACGATGCCGGGGATCAGCAGCGGCAGGTAGCTGTGGACGTCACCGGAGATCGCGCCGCCGAACACGTAGGCGAACATCGCGGTGAACAGCAGCGGCTGCAGCGCGACGTCGAAGAACTGTTCCGGGTTGCGGCGCATCTTCTTCAACGCCCGCCACGCCATCGCGAGGGTCTGGGCGAGGGTGTCCCCCAGACCGGGCCGGGCCCGCGTGCGGGCGACGGCGGCCGCCGGATCAGCCGGGGCCGGTCGCGGGCGGCGCACGGCGGTCGGCTCGGCGAGAACGGTGTTCATCGGACCCTCTCCGTGGTGGTGTCGACGAGGCTGGGCGTGTCCTGACCGGGGACGGCTCCGGCCGGCCCGTCGGCGTCGGCCGGCCCGTCGGCATCGGCCGGACCGTCGGCATCGGGACCGGCCGCGGTGCCGTGGCCGGTGAGGGCGAAGAAGACCTCGTCGAGGGTCGGCTTGGCGACGCTGACCGAGGCGATCGAGACAGCGGCCTCGCGCAGCGCGATCAGCACGTCGGCGGCCCGGTCGGCGACGTCGAGCGGAACGTTCAGCCGGCCGGACTCGGGGGTGGTGACCGGCTCCTCGCCGAGCACGCGGCGCACCACCGCGCGGGCGAGCGCCTGATCGGCTCCGGGGGCGAGCTGAAGTTGCAGGGTCGAGTCGCCGACCTGGGTCTTGAGCTCGTCCGGCGTGCCCTCGGCGACCTTGCGGCCGTGGTCGATCACGCAGACCCGGTCGGCGAGCTGGTCGGCCTCGTCCAGGTACTGCGTGGTGAGCAGGACGGTGCAGCCGTCGTCGACGAGCTCGCGGATGGTGTCCCACATCTGGCCGCGGGTGCGCGGGTCGAGGCCGGTCGTCGGTTCGTCCAGGAAGATCAGCGGCGGCCGGGTGATGAGGGAGGCGGCGAGGTCGAGGCGGCGGCGCATCCCACCGGAGAACGCCGAGATCCGCCGCTCGGCGGCCTCCCCCAGACCGAACTGCTCCAGCAGCCGGCGCGCGGTGGTACGCGCGTCCGCCGAGCGCAGGCCCTGGAGCCGGCCGAACAGCCACAGGTTCTCCGCGGCGGTGAGGTCCTCGTCCACGGAGGCGTACTGGCCGGTCACGCCGATGAGCTGACGGACCCGGTGGGGCTCGGCGGCGACGTCGACGCCGAAGATCTCGGCCCGGCCGCCGTCGATCGGCAGCAGCGTGGCCAGCATCTTCAGCATCGTCGTCTTCCCGGCGCCGTTGGGCCCGAGCACTCCGAAGATCTCGCCGTGGCGCACCTCGAGATCGATCTCGTCGACGGCCCGAAAGTCGCCGAATCTCTTGACCAGGCCGCCGGCCTGGACCGCGGGCATCGCTGTCACACGTCTTCCTTCCACGGGATGCGGGCAAGGGCGGTACTGGTGGAGCGGGTACGGATGAACGAACGTCGGGGCGGGGAGGGGGNTGCTGAGCAGGACGCTAGACAACGGCGGTATCACCGCCCCTACACACCGGTTTCACTCGCTTTCAGACGATGACATCGGCCGATTCGCTCGGCAGACGTCGAGCCAGGAGTGACCGCCGCCGCCCTCCGACAGCGCCATCTCAGTAACGAGAGGATCGTATCGCCGCAGGTCAGCCATCACCGGACGCAATCCGGAAGTACCTGCCTCGCTCCCGACCGCGGTCATCTATCATCGAGGCGACGACAAGACCTCTCGGTGGGCTGCTCGTGGTCAAACCACGCCGCCGCCCACTGACATGGGTCGGTCAATAGCATAAACGTATCGCGCAAGCCGGGGGGGCGTGAGGTGCGGCCAGCATCGCGGGTATCAGAATTCGTACGCCGCATCTGCCGGCGTGACAATCAGTGGTCGGCGACTTTCGATTCGGTCTCGGTTCTCGAACCGGTCTGCAGCAACGCAGCGCCAGACCGCGTGTTTCCCTCGAGTCCACACGGGTGGACCACCGATGCAGCCCAGGCGCTTTTCTCTCCGCCACGACAGCTCTCGGCGGACTACATATCTGACACCGTCCCGCGGCCTCTTCATCTCTGGGATCAGGCATGTCAAGCAGATCCCGTCCGGAACGAATATGTCATTCCTATGCTGTGGCAGGAGATCTCCGAGTCCAAAGCATCTTCGGTGATGGATCTTGGTTGCGGCAGCGGGTATCTAACGAGGCGCCTTCTCGCCNGGAGTTCCGGCCAAATCGTCCGGTGGGTTCTTGTCGATTCCAACCGGGATGCCCTCGCCTTCGCACGCGAGCGCCTCAATGGCGCTTCGAATATCGAGGTAGCTCACGGTGACATAACCCAACCCCAGCCGTCCCGATGGGTAGATCCTGTTGACTTTGCCTTTCTCGCATTTACGCTCCTCGAGGTTCAGGTCGACGCTACCGTTGCCTCCAACATCGAGGCACAACTCGCCCCGTCAGGCACAGTTGTCGTAGTATTGCCCGACGTCCTCACCGACATCTACCAGCTCGGCGACCCGGCCGTCGAAGCTTTAGGGAAGTACATCAAAGGTCAAGTATTCCTCGATAAGATCGACAAGTTCACCGGAAGAAGCTATCCATTTTACGCACAACGGATTGAGAAAATCATATCCGCATTCTTGGATTGCAGCTTTTTCCTGAGCAATATCCGACAGATCGAAACCAGGACTGGTCACAGCATATACTTTCTTCGCTTCCGGCGGAGATCATGAAAGGGGGTCGACCGAGCCTCATTTCAACTGTGACCGGCAGCCCAGTCGAGCGTATCTATATCCACTTTCTCGACTATTATCACGAGGCGCGAGCCAGGAAAAACTTCTCGATCAGCAACGACACAATTTTCAGGGAAGCACTATTCGGATTCAGGATCGCATTGATATTCGCGGATGAGCTGGTAATCCCGGCATCCTCCTACTTCGAGAGCCGGCTCTGTCGCCGCATGCTGCGGCTGCACAGTGGCTTCGTCGAGACCGGCGATATAGCAATTTCCGCCACAGAAACGAGCCTACTCGAACATCGCCAGCAAAAGGAGTCCCAGTATGGCAGCGCATCTCCTACCGGCCTGCAAGCTTCCTACCGGCGGCGCCCCGCCCAGGTACCACCGAGGTACATCAGGCGCACAGGTCGGTCGACGCCCCTTATCCGTCGCCAATGGCTTGGAGCACTCGACGGACCTGATATACGACGGCAACTCGATCCGGAAGGAGAACTGGAGCTTCCAGCGGACGTCGAGGTCCTGTGGTCGCAAGTTCCCGAGCTATTAGCGGGACAGGCTTTCGTACCCGACCACGTCCTGAACATCTTCCAGGTGCGCGGCACCAAGGCCATTACCAGGAACCACTTCGAAGGAATCATTGAGGGTGCCTATACGGCAGGGTATGCACGTTCCCTCGGTGCCGCACTCATGACCGACATGATATATCTAGAAAGCCCGTTCCAGATGCCTGAAGACATAATTAGAATTCCATATCGGAGAATCTCTAGAGCTCTATCGGCGTTGGACCTGAGGTCGCCGCTAATCGCGGCGGAACCACGGGCTNTCATACGAATGCGGTCCCTGCCCACATGGACAGCACTCGCCAACATCATACTTGATGGTCGACATGAATCGTCGGCGGACGAGACCGCCGCCCAAGAGTGCAGGGAGATTCTTCGGGAAACGTCAACTCCTCGTGTTCAGTTTAACAGCAGTCCGAGGGACTCTTCTCGCATGCGGAGCGGGGGACTGACCGACGAGGAAATCAACGCGCTCGCAGAGGCGTTCAGCACCCCGCTGAACGCGACCCAACTGTTGGAACGGGCGGGCTGGCCACGGTCGAGTCATCCTTTGTGGGGAGTCGGATCCGCCTTGACATTCTGGCGCGAGGTCAGCGCCCAGCTCAAAGCTGGCGTAATAGCCGACGGGTCAGCCCGCGTGCTACGCATGGCCCAGGAGCAGTTCCCTGCAAGCTCGGTGTTCGGGACGATCGGCCGTGGTGCGGAACGCAGGCGGCCGCCGGGTGACAGCGCGGGATCGGGCGACCGTCGCAGTATTAGCCGATCCTCCTGAGGAGATCNCTGCCAGGCGACCTCTTTCGGCGAGGCTCATCGACACTCTCTACCATGGCCGAATCGGTCATAGGATCCACATTGTCACCACGGCGTCNACGCTTGAAAGAACTGCCATAATCAATCACAAGTAGTGTCCTGTTTCAGGATAGACCGGCCCGCAATCGGGTCGCGGCCCGACAAGACTTAAGTGCCGGCGAAATGGAGACATCTGGCGTGGCGAAGGACACCTGGCACCGCGGATGTCGCTATGTTGTGATCTGCGGAATCGCCGATTTCGGCGAGAGATGCAAGAACGATCAATAACTCGGATACGCGTCGGCCAGCGCCGTCGCGCTCGCACGCGCACTGCTCGGGTATGTTCAGACGATACGGGAGGTTGGCCATGGATAGCAGCAGTCGCGATATCGACTTTCTTTATGAAATTGGAACAATGCGGCATATAGTTCGCACCTGGATGCAGTTCGGCGGACTGAACGTCGCCAATGTCGCCGAGCACACGCTGAGGGTCGCCTGGATCTCAAGCGTAATTGCGAAGAGGGAAGGAGCGGACGTTGGGCGATGCGCTCTTCTCGCATTGGCACATGACCTCTGCGAAACTCGCACGGGCGACGTCAACTATCTCACCAGGATGTACGTCGATCGTAATGAGATGTTGGCGATAAAGGACATCTCACAGGGCACCTCTCTCGCGGACGATCTGCTGGATCTATGGGCAGAATACGAGGAGCAGAAGACGCTCGAGTCGCGCATCGTAAAGGATGCAGACAGTCTCGACTGTGACCTCGAACTGTCCGAACTTTCCAGCACCGGAGCCGATATGAGCCAGGCCCTCTGCAAGACCCGAGAGCGCGCCGCCGAAAAACTTCGAACGGAGAGCGGAAGGGCGCTCTATGCAGTCATCGCGGCATCTCATCCACATGCGTGGCATCTCGGCACAAGAAACCGCCTGACCTCGGGCGACTGGCATGAGGGAAGGAGATAAGTTGTACGACGGCTTCTCCGAGGTGTTGCGGAACACTCTCTGCCCGTTCGCGCCCAGCGCCCGAATCTGCTGGGGACCTTCCTGGGATCGCGATCAGACGTTCGAAAGCAACATACATCGAGTCGCAGGCGCGATCGAGGAATTCTGCAGCCGGATAACAGCCGACACGCTCGATGCTCTTGTCGTAGAAGTTTCCTCAGGCCCGCAACTGCTGGATTTCTCTCATGCGTGCGAGATGTTCGCCAAGACGCTCGAGTCACTGAGTGCGCTCGACCCCAACCGAGCCGACTGCCTAACGCGAGACTTCTATTCTCCCTCCTGGCAATTCGAGTTCGCGGGNGTCCGTCTGTTTCTTTCCGTGTTCGCGCCGTGCTACCCCCCGAATAACACGAGACATGTTCACGAGAACGACCGAATGTATCTACTGTTCCAGCCCGACGAGTCGTTCGACCGAGTTCTCGATGGGCGGGATCGCCTGGCCGTGCGACGCAATATTCGGCAGCGTTTCCTGGACGACGGTCGGCCCTACCGCTGGGATGTGATCGATGGTCGGATCGAAGCCCTGATCTACATGTTGCCCACAGGTACCGAGCCCGCCATCAAATGGTGGAAGTAGCATGGCAGCGACAAGCCCTTCAGTGGGCGTTTATCGGAGGAAGAGAATTTGAGTCAGGAAAACTTCGTCCACGCGAGCCCGAAGGCCAGCCTCGTCTTGGTAGGATACTCCGGGTCTGGCAAGTCGACCGTAGCTAGACTCGTCGGCGAGAAGGCCGGATGCCGGGTTATTGAATTCGGCGACGTCATCCGCTCCGAGGCAGTGAGGCAAGGCTCAGTCGAGCCCTTGTGGAGGCTCGGGCAGAGCCTCATCAAAGACCAAGGACCACTCTGGATCGCCGATCAGGTTCTACGGCAGTCTGCACCGGGAAAAACTACGATCTTTGTTGGTGCGCGGTCAGCCCTGGAAGTTGCTCATATTCTTCGATCCATCCCNGCACTTGTGATCGGGATCGATGTTCCGGNAGAGGAACGGATGCGGAGANGGCTCCGTAGAGGGCGCAGTCACGAGAGCCGCGAAGGTCTCGCCGAGCGCGACTCGGTGGAGGCGGCTGGCGGCATCGCGGGCGTGCTTGCCTACGCCTCGGTTCTGGTCGCCTCATCCGGTAGCCCAGATTCGGACGCGCGTGAGGTCTTGAATAAATGGCGTTCCCTGTCCGGATCGGCTGTCGGTGATTTCGCGAAGTCGTAGATCTTGAAGAAGGACCGCGGGCGCCGGTCAGGGTAAGGCGGGCAGTATCCGCAGTCGGGTGAGCGCTACGGTGAGACGGCGGATCATCACAGCATCCTCACTCTGCCAGCCCACCGTCACCGAACGCATCACGGTCCCGTGGAGCACCAAGATGGTCGGACCGAGACCGGGACCAGGAGGGATGCGCGGCGCGGTTCCGCGGAACAAAATGATCATCAGGATATNGTTCTGTGGACGTGCCGCGTACCCTCCACGAGGCCGGCCCCGAAGGACTAGTACTACAGCACCAGTGATCTTTATGTGGCTGCTGCCTGCCGGGCGATGCTTTGGGCAGCGTAGATCCGGGTCTGGTAGTGGTAGTAGCGGGCGNGGGCCTGGTGGCCGCGGNGCCAGTCCGACCACCAGGTGATCATGGNGGGTGGGAGAACGGCTTCGGTGAACAGGGCGAAGACATGGCGNATCTCGTTGAGGGTGAANGGTGTCATCATGCGCCTGTCCGGTTCCGGCTGTTCGGCGACCGGCAGGCCACCGGGGAGACGCTTGTATCCCACGGCGGTCATCGTCGGCGGGACGGCCGGCGGGTTCTGGTCGCGGTGTTTCCTCGCGGTGACGGCGAGCCAGGCGTGGGTGAGCA
>NZ_LJJX01000088.1:0-3030 GCF_001421075.1 Frankia sp. CpI1-P
ACGGCCACGGTGTAGATGCGGCGGTCGGTGGCGGTGTGGGCGATGCGGGTGATGTCGTCGGGGTCGGTGAGGTGGTCGCGTAGGGCGGTCCACAGGCTTGCGGGTGGGCGGAGGTGGCGGCGGGTGCGGGTGGCGTGTTGGCGCAGGTAGTCGGCGGGGGTGTAGCCGGTGAGCGTTCCCATGCCGGCGCCCACGGGCGTAAGGGTGCTGGTGGCGCCGTGCAGACGGCGGGTGGTGTGGGCGAGGGCCTGTTCGAACCAGTCCGCGGGAGCGTCGGCCTGCTCGCGGGGAGTGCAGTAGTCGACGGCGGCGGCGCGCAGCAGCCCGGCGGGCAGGGGGGCGCGGGCACCGAGGNGGTAGGCGTCGAGGGCCGCGGTCAGGACCGCTTTCGCGTAGGGCGGGGCGGTCTTCCACTGGTCGAGTAGTTGGGGGGCGGCGGCGAGATGCCGGGGAAGGCTGAAGGCGCTGTCGAGGGTGAGACAGGCGGCGATGCGCCGATCGCCCTCGGCGGCGGTGTGGGCGCGGCGGGACTCCGCCGTCGAGAAGTCCGAGGGGAGGGGGACCTGTTCGGTCAGGCGCAGCACCTCCCGGGCTGCCCGCCACGGATCCGCCGCCCCCACGGGGGGCTGCTGCTGGTAGGTGTCGCGGAAACTCGGCCAGATGGTTCCCACCAGCACCACCGGCTCGGGGGCACGCAGCAGCGCCCGCACGGTTCCGGCGTTCAGCGCCGGATCGGTGTCCAGGTAGGTCTGCAACTCGTCCAGCCACACCACCAGCCGCCGTCCCGGCCCCGCGGCGGCAAGCGTGTTCAGCTCGGCGGCGCTGCCCGGATGCAGCAGCGGCCAGTCCCCGCACGCGGCGCGCACAGCCTCGTAGGCGGTGCGGGTCTTGCCCACCGACGACTCCCCGACCAGCAGCAGGAAACCACCCCGCTGTGCCATTGCCTCCAGTCGGGCACGTACCCCGTCTCCCGCCTGGTCGACGTCGCGGGCCACATAGTCCGGCAGGCCGCGCGGCGCCGCCCCGTCCACGCGGATCGGCTCGTGCACCCCCAGCAGGAACGGATCAGCGTCTCCCACCCGCGGCCCGTCGACCGGCTCGCTACGGGAGGCCGGCGGGGCCGGCGGTGGCGGTGGCGGTGGCGGTGGCGGGTTCTCCTGGTCCCGGCGGCGCTGGCGGTGATGCTCCGCGGCCAGCTCGCGGAACTCCTGCACCGCTGCGGCCGCGGCGCTCTCGCTGTGAGCGCAGGCCCGAATCCACGCCTCGGCTAATGTCTCGTCCGGCGGCCGGGTGATCTGCCCGTTGCGGATGTTGTACACGTGGGAGCGGCTGTACCCGATCTTCGTCGCCAACACGTCTGCGGAGATCCGGGCCTGGTCCTGCAGCCGTTTGAGCATCCTGCAGATCTCCGCGACCGGCCCGGGCGTCGCCTCGGTCATCACACCCCCGTGTGTCCACCCGCTGTCCACTGCACGACGGTGGACACCCCGCCCCCGCCAGCGGTATCGCCCCCTGATTCTCCGTGTCCGTCCACCGCCACGCACACCGCCCCCATACTCACCGAACGTGGTCCTCACGCCGGCCGGCGCCCCTCACCCCGCCGCACCCCTGGAGGACCCGATGACCCCCCACCCCGACCTGCGGCTGACCCGCAACCTGCTCACTGCCGTGCTCTCCGGCGCCACCCGCGCCCTCGTCGACTGGCTCCTCCACCACTAACCCCTCACACCCGGCCGGGGCAGGCAGAACCCGCCCCGGCCGGGACCACGAGCACAGCCCGACCTCTCCGCCCCCGTCCGCGCGGCGGGCCGCGGGCGGGGGTGGTCGGGTGACCGTCCGAACTTCTGTCTCTTTCAGAGCCGCCCTCATCCGCCTCGCCACCGTCCTGCTCAGCTGGCGGGAGCGGCGACGTCCGCGGTCCGCAGCTAGCTGTAGACGGTTTCGCGGCTGATCCCGAACGCGCGGGCCAGGTCGGATTTCCGCTCTCCGGCAGCGGCCCGCGCGACCAGGTCCCGGGCCTGCTCGCCGGTGAGGGCGGGTTTGCGGCCGGTGTAGACGCCGCGTTGCTTGGCGGCGGCGATGCCCTCGCGTTGGCGCTCGAGGATCAGGGCGCGTTCGAACTCGGCGAACGCGCCCATGACGGACAGCAGCAGCGTCGCCATCGGCGAGTCCTCGCCAAGGGTCTGTTGCATTGTGGGCGATTAGACATGGCTGTTCCTGCCGAGTCGGTGATCAGATCGCGAGGGTGAGCTCGGCGAAGCCGGTCGTCAGTCGGAGTCGTGGGTCGGTGTCAGTGCCGAGTTCGCAGTGTCCGCGGCGGATGTTCTGGATCAGCGCATGTCCGGAGCTGATCGTCTGGGCGGAGCGCAGGTGTTTCAGTCCGCGCATCGGGCGGAGCCGGGCTGTGAGTCGGCTGTGGTCGGATTCGATCCGGTTGTTCGCTCGGGCGACGTCGACGTGGCCGGCGGTGGGCAGTTGTTCATCGAGGGCACGGGGATAGGCGGGTGCCCGGTCGGTGGTCGCCTCGGCTGGTTTCCGGCTGTGGGACAGGGCTCGGGTGAAGAACCGTCGGGTCGGGGCCAGGTCACGCCGTTCGGCGGCGAGGACGTCGATGACCTGCCCGATCTGGTCGATCGCCCGGTACAGGGAGGTCCACCGGCCGGCGACCTTGACGTGGGTCTCGTCGACGAACCACCTGTCTCCAGGGCTGTGTCGGCACGGCCGGGCAGCCTCGACGAGCAGCGGAGTGAACCGCTGGACCCAGCGGTAGATCGTGACGTGATCGACGGTGATGCCGCGTTCCGCGAGCAGCTCCTCGACGTCGCGGTAGGACAGGCTGTACCGCAGGTACCAGCGGACAGCCAAGACGATCACCTCGGGTGGGAACCGGAACCCGACGAACTCCGAGACCGGAACCGATGGCTGGACGGCACGCCGACACATGAATCGATCACCCTGGGTAGGAGTCGCCGAGACCACGGACTTCACCAATGCAACAGACCCCGCGGGCGGGGACGACCACCTGATCCC
>NZ_LJJX01000088.1:5660-16383 GCF_001421075.1 Frankia sp. CpI1-P
GCCGGTGGGACGATCCCCGCGCGGGCGGGGACGACCCTTGCTGACCTGGGGGTTTATCGGTGAGGGCGGGCGAAAAGGATTAGTCCGTCGTAGTCGATGGGGTAGCCGCGGTCGCGGCCGGCGGTGCGGACGGCCCAACCCTGTTCGTTGTCGGCCGGTTCGATCATGACGGCTTGGCCGTCGCCGATGCGTTGGGCCAGGAGGGTCCACACGCGGTCTCGGACGCGGGCGCTGGGGTTGCCGACGAACACCCCGGCGGCGATCTCGATCATCCAGCGGGTGAGATGGCCGCGGAGCCCTTCGGCGGCCGCAATAAGCACGACGACGGTCATCAGGGGTCGGTCTGGCCGTCGACGTCGGGTCCGACGATGCCGAGGCTGATGGCGTCGTCCCATCCGTTGGCGTAGTCGGCGGCCCAGTTGACGCCTCCGGGGACCTGACCGTCGAGTTCGTCCCACAGGTGCAGGGCGTCCTGATCACCGGTCTCGGCCTGTTCGCCGTCGAGAAGCAGGTCCTTGAGGTCGCGGACGATCCGTCCCATGAGATGACCGTCGGCGACCTTGTCGCGGAAGGCGGTGCGGATGTCGCGTTCCTCGACGGTTCCGGCCGCGGCCAGATCGAAGGCGAGCGGAATGGTGTATTCCGCCTTGTAGAGGTCCGCGATGTCCAGAACAAAGGAGATCGCGGACCCGGTGTGAACGAAACCGAGTGCCGGGCTGGCGCCGATGCCGATGATGGCTGCGTGGCAGATGCCGTAGAGGCAGCTGTGCCCCGCGGAGAGCAGACGGTTGATGTCGTCGCCGTCGGCGAAGGGGTCGCCGTGGGTGTAGACCCGGCGGTTCCAGGAGACGCCGGTCCGTTCTGCGTGAGCCCGGTAGACCTTCTTGATCCGGGCGCCCTCCCGGCCGCGGAGCTGCTGCATGGTGGCGGTGCTGACGTCGTCGTCGGGGAAGCGCATGCCGTACATGCGGCGGGCGACGGCCAGTCGGTGCTGGGTGCGCGTGACGAGGTAGGCCTGCCGCATGAGCAGCCCGGAGCCGCGGCTGGGGCCGAGGCCTCCCGCATACATCCGCACGCCGCGGTCGCCGACCCAGCACACGGCCGTGCCGGAGTCGGCGAGCAGGCGGACGGCGGCGTGGGTGACCCGGGTACCAGGGCCGATAAGCAGGGTGGCGACGAAGGCCGCCGGGACGCGCGCGGTGCGTTCACGGTTGATCAGAACGACGGCATTGTCGTCCCGGTCGATGTGGCATTTCTCGACGTACAGGCTGGAGACCCGGTCCTCGATGCGGTGGAGGTCGAGGGGATCCGACGACCACCACATGTCAGCCACCCTCCGAGGGCGGCGTGGTGACAGGCGCGAGCGGGGCGAGGGTGAGCAGGCCGCAGCCGTAGGCCTTGGCCGCGCCGACACCGCTCAGGAGGGCGCGACGGGCCAGGTCGGGGTCGACGACGCGCAGCGCGCCGTCGAAGGTCGCGGTGCTGAGGACGACCTGGTGGCCTTTGTTCTTCCCGCCGTTCCCGCCGTCGGGGGGTCTTTTGCGGAAGGTGAGCCGTTCGCGGGCGTTGAGCTGGACGGCGGGGCCCGTTTCGGTGGTGAGAGGGGTGAAGCCCCAGCGGTCGACGCGGTCGGTGAACCAGGCGAGTTGCTGGCCGGCGGTGCGGTGCGCGACGCGGACGCCGCGGGGGCGGGGCCCGGCGAGCCGTTCCTTCTGGGCGACGGAGGGGCTGGTGGGCTGGCGGGTCGCGGCGACGGGGNTGGCGCGAAGCCGGAAGGCGAACTCGCGGCCAGCCTGGATGNGGTCCAGCAACGGCTGGTAGTCGCGGACGAGGGCCTGGGGATCCTCGGCGTTCGGCCAGCCGGCCTGTTCGACCAGATGCTCCCAGGACGGGCGCGACTCGGTGAGGATCAGGACCTCCGCACGATGCGGCCGGCCTGTTTCCAGCCGCCACAGCACCCGTTCCGTGACGGGTTGGCGGGCCAGGCCACCGAGGACAGNGGCGTGCATCCGCTCGGGGTTGCGCAGCAGGGACTGTGCGCCGGTGCGCAGCGGGTTGAGCCAGATGCGGGACAGGTAGGTCATCGGCGGCTCACCATCCCAGCAAAGCGAACGGATCATGGGAAGATCCGGTGCCGCCGGCGTCGTCGTCGAGGTCGACAAGGTCATACGGGGGCGGCAGGTGCACCCAGGTCTGATGGACGCGGCGGCTGCTGAACGCGCGGGTGCGGGGATCGAAGGTGGTGGGCAGATCCATCCGGACGTCCTCCCCGTGCGGGTCGTCGACGGTGACCGGCAGGTCGACGGTGCGCGGCTGGGGGCGCAGCGCGGCGAGGCGGTCGATCTGGGCGGCGCCCGCGGCCCAAGGCACCGCGGTCAGAACGTCCAACACGTCTCCCGGCCACAGCGGCCGGCCGGATTCGTCGTCTGGGGTGAGCAGCAGTGGTTGGGTAGGCGGGCAGGAACGGCGGCCGAGCGCCAAGGGGAACGCCGGTGCGCGGATCGCGTCGACAAGCGTGGTCAGCACCGGCTCGGGTGCGGCGACCGCGACCACGAACACGGCGTCCTGGAGGTAGAAGCGTTCCGTGACGTGGGTGTACTTCGCCGGGGATGTGAGCTTCTGCAGCCCCTTGGCGGTGACCGCCGCAGACGGTAGTGGACGGCCCCGATAGTCACTCACGGTGTGGTAGTCGCGTAGCAGGGTGCCGGGCTGGTCGGTGCGTACGCCGAAGGTGAGGGCGAGCAGGTCCTCGATCGGGTCGGCACGGCGGCGGCCCTCGGCTGCGGCGAGCAGGCCAATCAGGCCGCTCTTGGTCGGCTCGGTCAGCGTCTCCCGGCGGTTGAACATGCTGCCGCCGCCCCAAGACTGCACCGGCCCCGCCAGCCGGAGCACCAGGCAGCGAGAGTCGGCGCCGGTCATCGGGCCGCGCTCGCCAGCTGGTCCCGGGCCGCGTCCGCAACCGTCTCAATGACCTTGGTCAGGGGCGTCGACGGGCCCAGCGCCGAGGTGAGGACCTTGTCCCGTTCGGCATCATCCGGCGTGCGGTACGTGGAAGCGATCAGCTCGGGGCGCAGGCCCCACAGGTCTGCCGCGGTGGTCAGCTCTTTGGCGAACTGGTCGATTGATCCGTTGAGTACGCCCTTCTGCTGGGCGCGGACGGGCTGCTCGAACGCCGAGACCAGATTCACCGGCTGGTCGCCGCGCACGGCGACGGTCAGCAGGCTTGGGGTGGTGCGGTGCGCGAAGGAGTTCTCGTGCCCGGTGGGCATCGAGGTGGTGAACGCGGTGAGGAAGACCCGCAGCGCCTCGACCGCGGCCTCCGTGTCGCCGCCGAGGTTCTCGACGAGCTGGTGTAGACCGACGGTGGCGAACCGGTACAGCGTCGCCGACTGGAACTCGACCGTTCCGATCATTCCCGCGCCGGTGTCCTCCTTCGGGTTCTCGTCATCCACCGCGGTGTAGTAGTCGAACTCGACTTCCGCCGCATGGGTCGACAGGGCGTGCGCGACCTGGGTGGCCGCGTCGACGTTCAGCGCGGGCAGGTCGGCTACCATCCGTCCGAACAGCGCGACGTCGATCGGATGACCCGCGCCCAGCACCTCCTTCACCGGCACACCCTTGACCGCCTCGGCGAGCTCGGCGTCGTCGAGGCCGATCAGACGGGGCAGGTCCGGTTCGATCCGGTCGATGAGCCGCTCGAGCTGGGGATGCCCGAAGAACAGCAGGTAGGCGGTTTCCGCTGCTTTCTTCCCCGGTTTGATGCCGAGCTCGGCGAGCACGCTCGTCGCGACTCGGGTGCTGGCCTCGGGGTCAAGCTGGCAGCGGCCGACGAGCCGCTCGGCCAGCAACGCCGAAATCTTCTTCGTGCGGGTTCCCAGTTGCGCCGGGTCGATCTGGTCGGCGAAGGCGGTGCGGGTGGCCCGCTTCCACGCCTGCGACGATNCCCGGGCCCGCTTCACCCCGCCGTAGAGGGCCTGTTTCGGCGTGCCCGCATCGTCCCGATTGATATTCGACGGGGGGACGGTCTGAAGGATATGAATGTCAACATAGCAGCGCATAGCAACCGGTCTCTTTCTACTGGGGCAGGGAGTTGACTGGCAGGACCCGCCCGGCCGAGGCGCGGATCGTCATCGTCGCGATGCGGACGCGGAGGCCGCGGTCTCACTGTCGCGGTTCAGGAAGTACTGGGCCGCCCAGCGCCGGCGGACCTGGCCGAGGCGGGCTGGGCTCTGCCAGTTGACGAGGTCCCAGAACAGGGCGGTGTAGTCGAGTGGCCGCTGGATCTGCCGAAGCTGGCGGACAAGCCCGCGCAGGTGATAGCTCGCCTCACTCAGCGAGGTCGCGGTCGCGGCGGTCCCGAACCGGCGGTCGACAGCATCCGGGCTGAACTTCCCGCTCGCACGCAACTCCTTCACCGCCGTACCCAGACCGCTTCCCAGCGCATGGGCAGAACGTGGCAGCGACTGCTGATGGATGGCGAACAACGTGAGGGCGNCATGCTCCGCACGCAGCCGCGTGGTGAGATGGCCGTCGGCCTGCAGGGTGGTGTAGTACTGCCACATCTGCGGGACGCTGCCCGGCTCGCGGCCGACACCGCGCCGCAGCGCGGCCAGATCCGCGCCATCGGGCAGGTCCGCTCGATGTTCACGCTCCCAGAAGAAAGGCCGCTTTTCCCGGTTCGTGTCGGCGGATCGCGCCGCTGTTGATGTGGTGTCCGTTTCCGTGGTCATGGAGATGTTCCCCGTCCGTGAAAGGGCTGTCAGGCCGCCGCTTCGCCGTTCGGCCGGGCCTGAGTGTTCACCGGCCGGCCGAGGATGTTGTTGAGGGAGCGGCGGAACGATGCCTCGGCATTCGCCAGGCGAGGGCCGAAGCGCTGCTCGGGTTCCCGGCCGAGGAAGGTGGCGGGCTCGGCCGCGGACAGGACTGGATCGGCGACCTCCCAGGCCAGCCTGCGGGCAACGATCCGCCACGCCCGCTCGGCACCGTCGGCATCCCCGGGATGCAGCGCCAACCCGGCCAGCAGCCGGCGGACCGTCGGGGTGAGCAGATGGACGAGCACATCCCCGAGCCGCTGGCCCCGATCCCAGGGCAGCTTGTCCGCGCCCACCGCGGCCCGTAGATCGTCGCCCAGCCGGTTCGCCGCGATCCACAGATCCTCCGCCTGCCGGGCCACCGTCNACACGACGTCACGGACCTCGGAGTTCTCCGTCAACGCCGTGACCGGCAGCGGGATCTCATCGGTCATCACGTCCTCGATGACCGCGGACTGGTTGCCGTAACGAACCCCGACAGTGAGCACGCGCAGCGGCAGATCCTCGGCTACGTACTCGTCCAGCCGCAGCGCAGCGAGTTGCGTCAGCAGCGCCGACGAGGAGACGCGGTCGCTCGTCGGCGACGACGTGGCCAGCAGCGCCTCCAGACCCCGCCAGGCGGACCGGCCCGGCTGGTGGCGCACCGGCCGCTGCGGAGGTTCGTCCGACTTCGGCTTGTCGACCTGCCGCCAAGCCGTGTGCGGCTCCACCTCATGCGCCGACCCCCTCAGCCGATCACCCGCGGCCAGCACCACCTGCCGCACCACCGCCCCGCCGGGAGCCGCATCCTCCAGCTCGGCAACCAGCCGCACCCGCCGCGCCTGCCAGGTCAGCAGATCGAGCAGGCCGCGCGCGCCACGGGAACTCCAGCCAGGCCCAGCAGCCGCCTCCGCCCGCCACTGCGGCCGATCACCTGGGTTCACGCCCTGCGGCAGGATCGGCAGGTTCAGCAACAGCGTGTGAAAGAGGGTGGCGCCGAACGGAACGATCACGCCCAGCTGGCCGACCGGCCCGGTGGGGTTCCCGGTGGTCTTACCCGCTTTCACCGCCGGGTCGTCGACCGCCCCCGACTTGATGGCCGCAGTGTCCCAGCAGTGCACCGACAGCAGGGCCCGCGCCGCCCGCGCCGGGGTCAGAGCAGGCGGATCGCTCTCCGCCCGGGCGCTGAACAGTGGCACGTTGTTCCCAGCCGCGAGCCGAGGAATCAGCAGCGANACCGGCTTCGTCTCACCCTTCGCGGTCCGCAGCCCCGCCACCTGCGCAAACGGCCGCTCGGGATGGAACAAGTCGAAACAATCTACAGCGTGGTGCTTGAAGTACTTATCAAGCTGCTTAAGCCGCTCATCGCAGAACTCGCCGTCTTCCCACCACGACGACCACTCCTCCCGGTCCCTCGGCGCTCCACAGGCATCGATCAGCACTGGCAGGAGCACCTGACGCAGTACGGCCACAACCTCAAGGGGATCGTCCACCGCGAAACCGTCGAACAGGTGCGCCTCGNNGAGCGCCCGGCGAATCCCGACCTCGACGCGCTCTCCCTCAGCCATCACCGGTATCCACGGCTGCTCCACCAGATCGAACCGGCCCATCCGCCCTCCCCCATCAGAAATCGATCTACCTGCGCACACAGGTCTATCAAGCCCCACCGACAGTTCTGGAACCCGGCGCGTCGCCTCACCGGGATCAGTTGTCGCGACGGCCCGCGGAGCGCCCACCTCGCCGACGATTGCGACGACGCGACGATCTTTCACGATGACGTAGCCAATCGCGCAGCAGACCGCGCCGATGCTTTGAGTCCTGTGGGAACACAGCTCGGAGTGCACCGAGGATCCCCCAGATCATCATGGTCAGGACGACCGCCCACGCAGGTGCGGTCGGGACTGCTGCGAGGGCCGGCGGTCCCCACACGATCATCCCCGGGCCAGCAGGGCGCACCCAACTCCTCCGGAGCCCAGTTCCGCGGTAAGGCTGAGTACCGGATCGGGCGCGCGGGAGGAGACTGCTGATCCACACGGTTCAGGACGATAGCCCACACTCCAGATGACTGTTGAAGCGGGCCCCTGTCAGCGCTACCCAACCGGGCACCCGTGGCGCGCCGAACCGGCCAGCTGGCATCCGNACGCGATGCAGGAGCCACGGAAGTTGGTAGCTTGGGGTAGCCCAGCCACGCTGGGGTCGTCCGCGGGCACCTGTGGCGCTGCCGTTGTCCCCGCCATCGCGGGGTTCCACCCACCCGAAGAGATCCCGAGTTCGGGTGACCCCGAGGCATGTGCACCTAGAGTTACCTGTGCCCATGGGTCCATGGATGCCCGAGCCGCTCGTGTGACAGGCCGGTCTCGTGGCTGTAGCTCAGGCGGTGGCCGCCCAGCGTTGTCGACAGATCGTCGTCGAGAACGAGGGCGCGGGCTCGTCGTAGCCAGGGGTCGCCCTGCCAGCCGGGTAGCGGGGCCAGCTCTTTGATCGCGACGGCGGTCAGTGCCTTGTTCGCAGGCAGACGGACCGTGTCTGCAAACACCTGTTCCAATAGCGTGTCGTCGGAGATGGCCGCCTCGCCGTGCCTGCCGAGGCTGCGGCCGGCGAGCGAGCGGTAGCCGCCGGCCGGATCGCCTCGGACCAGGACGACTTCGACGGACTCGTCGCCGTCCCGGACCACGGCCGCGACCCGCTCCTCCGTGGTAAGCACGGCTGTCGCCCGCTCGTGCAGGCCCTCCAAGGTCTTCACGCCCAGCTTGTCCGGACCGGACAGGAGGAAGTCCGCGGCGCGGACCGTACGGTCCGCCTCGCGGTCGGCCCATTCCTGCCGATACCGGGTGGCGCTCTGCGTCCAGGCGTCCGGCCCGAGTGGCTCGTCGCCGTAGCCCGCGGTGACCAGCTCGGGAACCTGTGCCGGGATGGACCAGCCCGCTCCCGCCGCAGCCTCCAGGACGAGAGCCGCCGACCGCAACAGCAGATGATCGCCATAGACGGCGCGGCTTCCACCCGGCCATCGCGGCAGGCCCTCAGCGTCGACACGAAGCCCACAGACGATCACCTTGGGCTCGCGTCCTCGATCCGGGCGANGGTGCCGGAAGAGTCGGCCGGCACGCTGGAGCAGCAGGTCGATCGGCGCCAGATCACTTACCAGGAGATCCACGTCGACATCGAACGATTGTTCGGCTACCTGGGTCGCCACCACGACGAGCCGGCCAAGGCGAGCCGTGCCCCGGCCCGGTGGTCCAAGCAGGTCCACCACAGTCTCGGTGCGGGCCGCGCGTTCCCCTGCGACGAGGCGAGCGTGGAGCAGCACGACGTCCTGGCCGAACTCCGGGCGTATCGCAGCATAGACGTTCTGGGCGCGGGCGACCGTGTTACACACGACCAGCGCGCACCCGCCACCACCCACCTCGCGGATCACCCGGTCGGCGACGGCGTCGACGGAGAAGTCCGCGTTCTCCTCCAGAACCTCCACCTGGACCGGCGGCAGAGTCATCCAGGCCGCGTCGGTTGCCTTGCCGAAACCGGGTACGCCGTCGTGCGCCCAGGCGGTAATTACCCGCGGATATCCCCGGGGAGCCGGCAACGCCGAGACATCGATATCTCGTTTCTGTAGCGCCCCCTGGAGGTAGGCCCGGACAAGCTCAGCACGCTGAGCAGGTGGGAGCGTGGCAGACAGAAGAATCACCGGCACTCCGGTGTCCGCCAGCCACCGCAGCGCCTCGAAGAGAAACTGAGCCATGTACACGTCATAGGCATGCACCTCGTCGAGGATGACCACCCGCCCGGCCAGGCCGGCATGGCGTAGCATCACGTGCTTGGTCCGCGTGGCCGCATGCAGAAGCTGGTCTATGGTGCCCACCGTCACCGGCGCCAACAGGCCCCGCTTCGGGCCGAGAAACCATTCAGCCGCAGCCACCCCATCGATCGTATGGCGCGGACCCGTCGTGGTCGCCCCGCCGACGCCGAACTCATCGGGCAGACCATATTCGTCAAGCTCGTCATCGATCCCGGTGAAGGTAACCTGCGATCGAAGCGCCGCCCATTCCTTGTTGAAACGCGCTCGCCCGTGCAGCAGGCCGAGGGGAACCTCCGGATCGATGGATAACGACCAGGTCCGCACCCTGCCGAACATCGGGTCGCTGGTCGCCTGAGTCGGCATCCCCACGAACACCCCGTCAGCACCGAACCGGCGCGCCAGGACTTCGGCCGCGCCGAACGCCGCCTCGGTCTTGCCCTCACCCATCGGCGCCTCAATGATCATAAGGCCAGGGGCCGGCATCTCCTCAGCCAGCCGCACCGCACTGCTCTGCACCGCCCGTGCCGACCGGCCAAACCGATGCTTGATCAAATCCGGCTCACCGCCGACGCTGGGAGCCAGCCGCTCGACGCGCCACCCTCCTCGCAGTCCCAGCCGATCCCAGGCCAACCTGGCCCGCTCGCGCGAGCACGCGAGCGACACCTCGGCGAGGTCCGCCTGACCCTGAAAATGGTTCCCATCGCTGGCGATCCAGTCCGCCATGATGATCAGGCCCGACACAGCAAGCTGGTTGCCACGGCGAGGAGTCCTCACCTCGGCAAGCGAGGCGAGATCAATACCGAGCTCGGCGGCAACCCGATCGACGAACGCGGCCTGGGCCTGCGCCCACACGCCTCGCCCGTGCGCATTCGGAGTACTTGGCTTCAGCCGATCGGCACCCGGCACCAGCCCGTGATGACCAGCGATCAAAGGCCAGGTCCAGCTACATGCCGACGGCCGCCATCCCGCTTCGCGTAACCGACGTTTGACGATGACCGCACCTGCTCGCGCGTGATGCCATCGCCGACCCTGATCGACGGTAAGAGTCCCCCAGTCCAAACCGGCGGCTCGGACCTGGTCGGCCAGCGCGGCTTCCTTCATCTGGAACGCCGGGGTCGCCTTACCCACATCATGCAGTCCGCACAGAAGAGCGAACAGCGACCGCCCTCGGCCCTGGCTACAGTCATCGAGAAAACGCCGTACTACGGGCGAGAGGAAATTATCCCAGACAAGCTCCGCAACAGCCGCAGTGTCGAGCAGATGCCCGAGCAACAGGTGCATCGACTCTGGCGCCTTCGACTTCCCCCACACCACTGCCAACGCGTCATCCATGGACCACATCCCCCNAGTAGGGCCATCGAGCTCACTATCCAACCATGCGATTCGCAGCCCACCATCAACACCCNTCGACCGATCAGATGCCACGTCTACCCGAGGCCGACCCGCACTCCCAGGTGCCCGCCGTCCCTCATCCGGAACCGCAGGTCAGCTGTCCGCAAGGATGATCCCCGCGCGAGCAGGGACGACATGTGATGCTCCGAGACGAGCCGGGCGAGCCCAGCGAACATTCCCGCGCGGGCGGGAACGACGACGCCGATGGTGAAAGGATGATGAAGAGGACGGAAGATCCCCGCGCAGGCGGGGACGACAGCCCCTCGACCTTGGAGAGGTCCACCCCGTCCGGAAGATCCCCGCGCAGGCGGGGACGACGTGACCTCGTTATCCAGCGCGGTGTCAATGTGCGGAAGATCCCCGCGCAGGCGGGGACGACCCCGGTGCAGGACGGCGGTGAGACGGATCCCGGGGAAGATCCCCGCGCAGACGGGGACGACCCGCCTCGCGGCTGCCCCGAGTGCCCTGAGGCGGAAGATCCCCGCGCAGGCGGGGACGACATTTCTGCTCGTTCCCCGGCCGGTCCGGGCGAGGGAAGATCCCCGCGCAGGCGGGGACGACGACGGAAGCGCTGCCGTTCCGGGAAGCACCGCGGGGAAGATCCCCGCGCAGGCGGGGACGACGCATCGCGGGCGATGCACTCGTTGACGTCACACGGAAGATCCCCGCGCAGGCGGGTACGACACCAGCACAGCGGCGCGTGCGGCCCAGAACAGGGGAAGATCCCCGCGCGGGCGGGGACGACTGG
>NZ_LJJX01000089.1:0-15735 GCF_001421075.1 Frankia sp. CpI1-P
CGGCATGGCAGGACGAGTACCGCCGCTGGCGTCCCCCGGTAGAACGCGGAATCGCCTGGCTGGTAGCCCACGGCAACCGCCGCGTGCCCTACCGCGGCGTGACCCGCAACGACACCTGGCTCCACCACCGCGCCGCCGCACTCAACCTCCGCCGGCTGATCAACCTCGGACTCNCCCACACCAGCACCAACGGCTGGNCCCTGACCGCCGCACCCCCTTAAACCACGGCCATCCACCCCCACCAGCACCCCGCAAGATTTTCAGTGATCTTCTAGGCGCGGTCCTCGTCGGCGTCGGGGAAGTACAGGTAGAGGTCCATGGCCTGCATCATCGTGCGGAGCACGCGCCGAAGCTGGNGCTGCTGCTCGTCGTCGAGGAAGGCCAGGGTGCGATCCTCGGCTTTCCTGGTCGCCGCCTGGGCGCGAGCGAGCAGCTCGGTGCCCTCCGGCGTGATCCGGACCTGAAGGATCCGCCCGTGGGTGGGGTGCGGCTCGCGGTCGACGAGGCCCCGCTCGAGCAGCCCGGCGATCGCCGTCGACATCGACTGCGCGGTGACCCCGTTGCGCTGGCCCAGAGTGGCTCCGGACAGTGCCCCGGGGTCCACGAGGCCGAGCTGGGCGAGCGCGCCGAGCTGGGTGTGGGTCAGCGAGAACTCACGCAGCGCTCGGTCGACCTGCTGGGCGAGNGCTGTGCTCACCCGCCGCATCAGGTACGGCAACCGCTCCTCGAAGTTCTCCGCCACCGTGCTCCCTGTTCCGTTTCCTCCGTCGCGCCCGTGCTTGCGTGGCCACGGTAGCGGCCTGGACATGTGTCAGGTGCCTGATAATGTAACTGATATTGGCACGATCCGGCTCGAGAGGAGCAGAGCTATGAGCGCAGCACGCACCGTCGTGGTCACCGGCGCCTCCGGCGGCATCGGTTCCGAGATCGTCGACCGGTTTCTGACCCAGGGCGACACCGTCGTCGCCGCCGACGTCTCGTCGGAGGCGCTCGCCACCTGGCGCGCCCGGTGGGACTCGGGCGCGCCCGGCGGGCAGCACCCGTCGCTGCACGCCGTCGTCGCGGACATCTCCAGCGAGGAGAGTGTCGCCGAGCTGGCCGAGGCCACGCGGCGACGCTTCGACACCGTCGACGTGCTGATCAACTGCGCCGGTATCTTCCCCTCGGTTCCCTTCGAGGAGATGACCGTCGAGCTGTGGCGTCAGGTGCTCGAGGTCAACCTCACCGGCACCTTCCTCATGACGCGGGCGTTCGTCCCCCTCATGAAGGCGAGCGGCCGCGGTCGCATCGTGAACATCGGGTCCGGCTNGGTCTTCAGCGGTACGCCCCTGCAGTCGGCCTACGTCGCGTCCAAGGGCGGCATCATGGGCCTGACCCGGACCCTGGCGCGCGAGCTCGGCGGGTACGGCATCACGGTCAACCTGGTCACCCCGGGGCTCACCGCCACCCCGGCGGCGGCCGACGTGATTCCCGCGTCGGTGCTGGCGGAGCAGCGACAGTTGCGGGCGCTCCAGCGGGACGAGACCGCCGAGGACCTGGCCGGCCCGGTCTTCTTCCTCGCCTCCGACGACGCCGCCTTCGTCACCGGCCAGACGCTCAACGTCGACGGAGGCCGCCACCTGCTGTGACCGTCGTACGGCCTGAGGGGTGCAGGGCAGGGTAGCGACGCCAGCGGCCGAGAATCGGGGTCGGGGTCGGAATCAGTTCCCCACGCCGAGGCTCGACATGTGCGCGGATGGATACCGATCGCCGCGCGCCGCGCCCGCCGGCACCGCCTTCTCGATCTCGGCGAAGTCGTCCAGGGTGAGGTTCAGCTCCGTCGCGGGCAGTGCCTCGGCCAGTCGCTGGCGGGTGCGGGCGCCGATCAGCGGCACGATGTCCCGGCCCTGCGCGGCCACCCAGGCGATGGCGAGCTGGGCGACGGTGCAGCCCTTCGCCTCGGCGACCCGGCGCAGTGCCTCCACCAGGGCGAGATTGTGTTCCACGTTCCCGTTCGAGAACCGCGGGCTGAGGCCGCGGACATCGCCAGGGCCGGCGACGTGACCGGCGCTCCAGTGCCCGGAGATGAGGCCCCGCCCGAGGACCCCGTACGCGGTCAGGCCGATGCCCAGTTCCCGCAGCGTAGGCAGAATGTCCGCCTCCACCGCGCGGGACAGCAGCGAGTACTCGATCTGCAGATCGGCGATCGGGTGCACGGCGTGCGCCCGTCGTATCGTCTCGGCGTTGACCTCCGAGAGCCCGATGTGTCGGACATGACCGGCGTCGATCATCTCCTTGATCGTGCCCACCGTCTCCTCGATCGGTACCCCGGGGTCCAGCCGGGCGGGACGGTAGATGTCGAGGTGATCGGTGCCCAGCCGGGTCAGCGAGTAGGCCAGGAAGTTCTTCACCGCCTCGGGACGGCCGTCATGCCCGCCGAACTCGGAGCCCGGTCCCCGCAGCGAGCCGAACTTGACGCTCAGCGTGTAGCTGTCGCGGTCCCGGCCGCGCAGCGCCTCGGCGAGCAGCAGCTCGTTGTGGCCCATGGCGTAGAAATCGGCGGTGTCGATCAGCGTGACGCCGGCCTCCAGCGCGGCGTGCACGGTGGCGATACTCTCCGCGCGGTCGGCCGCGCCGTAAGCCCCCGACATGCCCATCGCACCCAGGCCCAGCGCGGAGACGGCCGGTCCGGTGCTGCCCAGGGTTCGTGTCTGCATCGCGTTCTCCTCGTTGTCGCTGGCGCCCGTCGTCGCCGGCGCCACCCACCATGCGCCTGCGCCGGGACGGGCGGCAGCGGAGTGTTCATCGTGGGAGCGCGGCTCCCTGGCTCGGCCTGCCGGGTCCGAGGGAGCATGAATCCATGCAGCGTGCCGAGCTCGCCGACTTCCTGCGCCGCCGCCGCGAGACGATGCGACCGGCCGAGGTCGGGATCGCCGACGGCCCCCGGCGCCGCACCACCGGCCTGCGCCGGGAGGAGGTGGCCATGCTCGCCGGCATGTCGGTCGACTACGTCGTACGCCTCGAGCAGGGCCGCAGCAGCCAGCCCTCGACCCAACTCCTCGGCGCGCTGGCCCGGGCGTTGCGCCTCGCCGACGACGAACGCGACCACCTGTTCTACCTGGCCGGCCACCGGCCCCCGCCCGCCGACGGCGTGGCCCGCCTGGCTCGCGCCGGCCTGGTGCGCATGCTTGATCTGCTCGGCGACACCCCGGCCCTGGTGCTGTCCGACCTGGGGGAGGTTCTCGCCCAGAACCGGGCGGCCATCCTGCTGCAGGGCGATCACACCGGCTTCTCCGGCGACCGGCGCTACATCGCGTATCGGTGGTTCACCGACCCCGCTGCCCGGGCCGCCTGCCCGGTGGAGGAACAAGAACACCGGGCTCGTCAGATTGTCGCCGACCTGCGCGCGGTCGCCGGCCGGCGGTCCGGCGACCCCACGGTCGCTGGACTCGTCGAGCGGTTGCAGGCCGCGAGTACCGACTTCCGCCGGTTCTGGGCCGAGCATGAGGTGGCGGTGAGGCGGGCCGACCGCAAGACCATGCTCCACTCGCGGGTGGGCCGCCTGCTGATGGACTGCGAGACCCTGGTCACCCCCGACCAGGGTCAGCGGCTGCTGGTGCTCACCCCGGCGAATACCGAGGCCCACGAGCGGCTGGAGCTGCTGCGCGTGCTCGGCCTCGAGGACTTTCCCAAGGGGCTCCGGGCACGCCCCTGACGTGAGGCGGGCCGGTGCGGCTCACCGGGGCCGCGCGACCGACGGCTGCGTGCCGCCTTCGAGGGTGGCGGGGCGTTCGAGGGCGGCGAGGAAGGTTTCGGCCGCGTCCTGGACCCGGTCCCGATCACCGGTGGCGAGCAGGTCGAGCAGCAGCCNGCGGATGGTGGCGATCACGAGGGTGGCCGTGCGCGTCGCGGTCGCCGGGTCGGTGTCCGGTCCCTGGGCGTCGACCAGGGCGCTCATCCAGTAGGCGACGACGTGCTCGAGGAACGCCGCGAACTGCTGCGGAGCCTGTAGTGCGCGCCCGTAGACCGCGAAGAACAGCCTGAACTCCGCTTCGTGTTGCGGGTCGAACGCCCGGGTCCAGGACGCGCGGGCCTCCGCGGCCAGGTCGGGCTGCTCGCCGGCCAGGTCGCGAGTGGCCGCGAAGATGCGCTCCCGCAGGCGTCCGAGGATGGCCTCGAGCATCTGCTCCTTGGTGCCGAAGTGATGCACCAACGTCGTGGGCGACACCCCGAGGGCGGCGGCGACGGGCCGCCACGTCAGCTCGGAGAACCCGTACTCGGCCGCGTACTCGACCGCCGCGTCGAGCAGCTCGGCCCGCCGCTGATGGTTGACCGGCCGTCCCGCCATGGCCGCCGCCTCCCGGGTCGTCGTGGTTTGACGTTGCTGGTACGGCCGCATACTGTCATTTCTAGTACGGTCGTACTATCAATGGTAGACGGGCATCCCGGGTCGCTCGCCGCGCATCCACCCCGGTGCGCGCCCCCATCGTGGAGGTTTCCCATGCATGTGTTCCTCACTGGAGCGTCAGGCTGGGTCGGTCGCGGGCTCGTCCCCGACCTGATCGCCGCCGGTCACACGGTCACCGGGCTCGCCCGCTCCGAGGCCGCGGCCGTCACCCTGCGGGCGGCGGGGGCCGAGGTCCGCGCGGGATCGCTCGACGACCTCGACATCCTGCGTGACGCCGCCGCGGCCGCCGACGGCGTCATCCACCTCGCGTTCAAGCACGACATCGCCTTCGCCGGCGACTTCGCCGGCGCCACCGACGCCGACCGCGCGGCGATCGGGACCTTCGGTGAGGCCCTCGCCGGCACCGACAAGCCGTTCGTCATCGCCTCCGGCATCCTCGGCGTGCTCGGCCTACCGCCGGGAGTCGTCGCCACCGAGAACGACGGGCGCGCCGCGCAGGACGCCGATCGCGAGGTCCCGATCAGCGGGGCGAACGGGCGGATCGACAACGCCAACTACACGCTCGCGCTCGCTGCCCGCGGGGTCCGCTCCTCGGTCGTGCGGCTGCCACCGGCCACCCACGGCGACGGCGACAACGGGTTCATCCCGACCGCGATCGACTTCGCGCGTCAGAAGGGCGCCGCGGCCTACGTCGGCGACGGAACCAACCGCTGGCCGGCCGTCCACCGCGACGACGCCGCGCGCCTGTTCCGCCTCGCCCTCGAAGCGGCGCCGCCCGGTTCGGCGCTGCATGCGGTCGGCGACGAGGGCGTCCCCCTCCGCGAGGTCGCCGAGGTCCTCGCCGCCCATCTCGACCTTCCCGCGGTCTCCGTCACCCCCGACCAGATCGGGGATTACGTCGGCTTCCTCGGCGGCTTCTGGGGATTCGACGGCCCCGCCTCCGCGCAGATCACCCGCGACCTACTCGGCTGGCAGCCAACCCGTCCGGGCCTGATCGCCGACCTCAAGGAAGGCCACTACTTCGCCTGATACTCCCACCGGTTCAGCTGGGACAGGACCCCGTCGATCAGCTCCCCGCAGCGGAGTGCGGCCCCGGCGCCGCGGTCGGGAGATCGGCTCGGCGCGCCGCTTCGAGAAGGCGCTTGTCGTAGGTGACAAACGCCTCCATCCGAGTGTCGTTCTCGTCGGACAGCCGAAGGGCGGTAGCGAGGTGAATGGCGTCGGGAGACCGTAGGAGCGGGTCATCAAAGGCGGCCGCGACGGCGCGCACGTGGGCATCGATTTCCAGGCGGTACATCCGGTCCAGTACTCGCGGCACGCGCCCGAGTGCTTCCGGGGCGGCTCGCCTGATCGCGCGCGTCACCTCCACCTCCGCCAGGGTGGAGGTGAAACGTGGTAGGGCGTCGCGGACGTTGAGCCAGTCAACAAGCGCGGGGCTTTCAGGTTCGGCCACGACAAGTTTCACTACTGCCGCCGAATCCAGGTAGATCACCAGCGTTCCTCGTCCCGCATGGCGATCAGATCGTTGGTCGCGCTGACGGCGGGGTCGCCAAGAAGCGGCGGCATGGGCACCGGCCCCTCCGTCGCCGGCGGTATCGCGCGGCCCTCCGTCACAAGGCGGTCGAGCGCTGCTGTGCCACGGCCGATGGGGACCAGCCGCGCAACCGGACGCCCNCGGTCGGTCACCTCGATCGTCTCTCCGCGCCGAACCCGGTCGATGACCTGGCTGGTGCTCTGATTGAGTTCCCGCACCCCGACCCTGTCCACGCGCCCAGTGTAGAACATCATGTCCTACGTAGTGGTTGCGGGCATCGAGCCCCGGCCAGGCACCCGCCGGCCGGCGGTCCCCGGCTTGGCTGGACGGTGGGGCGGTCACAGGGAGCGGATGACCCTGATCCGGTCGGCCATGGCGCGGCGCGCGGCGTCGCTCTGGTAGGCGATGGCGTCGTACTCGTGCGGGGCGCCTGGGGTGAGGTGCAGTTCGACGGGCACACCACCGCGGCTGAGCAGCAGCGCGTAGGCCAGATCCTCGTCGCGGAAGATGTCGAGCTGGCCGACCTCGAGGTAGGCCGGTGGCAGCCCGGTCGCGTCCTCGAGCCGGGCGGGAGCCGCGAGTGCCGGTACCTCGGTGCCACCGGCGCGCGCACCGAGGAACGCCTGCCAGCCGGTGATGTTGTCCTCGTAGGTCCAGGCGGCGTAGGGCACGATGTGCGGGTCCGGAATCGTGGTGCGGTCGTCGAGCATCGGGAAGATCAGCAGTTGTCGCGCGATGGCCGGTCCGCCGCGGTCGCGGGCGAGGATCGACACCGCGGCCGCCAGGCCGCCGCCCGCGCTGTCGCCCATGACGGCGATGCGAGCCGGATCGACGGCGAGCTCGGTGGCGTGCTCGTGCAGCCACTGCAGCCCGGCGTAGACGTCCTCGACCGGGGTGGGGAACGGGTGCTCGGGGGCGAGACGGTAGTCCACGGCGAGGAAGGGCACGCCGCTGCGTGACACCAGGCGGCTGACGGCGCCGTCGTTGATCGACACGCTGCCGAGGATCATGCCGCCGCCGTGGAGGTACAGCACCGCGGGGCCGGGCGCGACGTCGTCGGTGTCGCTGGTGTCGGTGTCGCTGGTTCGATACCAGCGCAGGAGCAGCCTGGCTCCGTCCGCGGTGGTCAGCTCGTGATCGGTGATGCGGACGTCGTCGGCGGTGGGCTGAAGCCGGTCGACGGTGGCGAGCATCGTGTTCATGACGACGCGGCGGCCGTCGACATCGCCCACCGGCGGCGGTGCCACATCGGCCAGCCCGGCCATGAGGGGGCCGAGCGCCTCGGCGATCTGCGGATCGAGTTCAAGCGTCAACGGTCCGATGTCCTTCCCTGGGCTTGAAGATCCGGTGGGCGGCGCGGGGGGTCGGCGGGCGGTGAGCCCCCCGGCAGGTCATGACGCGCCCGGCCCGGATGCGCCGAGTTCCGCGATGTAGGCGGCCAGTGTGNGCGGCTCGCGCCGCAGGATCGTGCGGAGCACGAGTGCATTGCCGCCATGGAAGCCGTGCCGGTCGTACTCGGCGAACATCGCGCCCAGACCGGCGGGCTGCCCGGGCGGCAACGTGAACCCGGTGGGCAGGTCCTCGGCGGTCACCGCGCGACCGGCGGCCTCGGTCATCAGCTCGGCGAGCCGCACGCGGTCCACCGTGCCGGGTGCGGCGAGCTCGAACGTGCCGAAGGAGAGCCGATCGTCGACGAACGCGAGCGCGGCGGCCTCGGCGACGTCNCGGTAGTCGACGTAGGTCATCTTCGCGTGCTTCGACCAGGGCATGACGAGCGTGCCGGTGCGGCGGGCCTGCTCGTAGGCGCCGTCGAGGCCCTGCATGTACATCGCGGGCTGCAGGATCGTGAAGTCCAGCGTCGAGGCGTAGAGGGCCGCCTCGATCGGCCGGGTGCTGGCGTGGTTCTCCAACGGTAGGGAGGGGTGGTAGACGCCGTTGTAGACGATCTTACGGATGCCGGCGGACTGCGCCGCCTCAACGAGGTTGAGTCCCATTTTCGTCGCGTCCGGCGCGAAGGCCGGGGTGATCAGAAATGCGCCGTCGACGCCGTCGAACGCGGCGCGCAGACTGGCCGGGTCACCGAGGTCCGCGGTGACGGTCTCGCCCGCGCCGTGCCTCAGCGGGATGTCGCGCTTGCCCGGATCGTGCACGACCGCGCGTACGTCGATGCCGTGGCGCACGAGAGCGGGCACGACCAGCCCGGCGAACGTGCCGGTTGCCCCGGTCGCGAGGATCTTCATCGCGGCGGTCCGACGACGATATTGCCGAACTTCTCGGCCGCTTCGGCCATCCGTTCGGGGGAAATCTGGAAGCCGTCGGGTCGCGGGGTGGACTTGTCGCGGCCGCTGTAGCGGAACATGCCCTCAATGCCGGCCGGCGTGTTGATCATCAATAGGTCGGCCTTCTTCGACGTGATCCGGTAGGCGTGCGGCTTACCCTTGGGGAGGAAGACCACGCCGCCTTCGGACAGCTCGTACTCGCGGTCGTCGTACCAGACCAGCGCGGTACCGCTGATCAGCATGAACACCTCGTCCTCGAGGGTGTGCGTGTGATAAGGCGGCGCCTCGCCCTCGCTGACGTCGAATCTGCCCATCATCAGCTGGCCGTCGGTCGCCGCGCCGTCGAGCACCATCGTGAGAGTTCCGCCGTCGAGCCATTCGAGCTGCTGTTGCTGCTGGGCCTGGGCGAGATAGAGCATGCTCACGCCGTTCTCCTTCGCATCGTCGGTGCAACGTCCATCGCGCCTTCCAGCCCGGGGCCGGCACGGCGCGCCACGCGGGACGGAGCCCTCAACCGGGTGCGATTTCTGGCATCCACGCGCTAAGCCTCATGGTGACCACGCCTCGAGCCTAGGCGTACACGCATCCGGCGCGTATGCGCTTGATTGCTACAAAGATGTTCCTTATTGCGGCGCTCGCGCCTCAGGCTCGGTCACGTGTGGTCGCGGCCGGCCGCAGTCCATCGCGGCCGGTCGCAGTCGATTGCGGTAGTTCGCAGTCGATCGCGGCCGGTCGTAGCCCCTACGTCGCGCGGCTGCGGCGGAACGCCCGAGGCGCCATACCGGTCTCGCGGCGGAACGCGGTCGAGAACTGGCTGGCGCTGCTGAACCCGCACTGCCGCGCGATGTCGGCGACGGACAGATCGCTGTCCTCGAGACGATGCCGCGCCACGTCGATCCGCAGGCGGGTGAGAAACCGGCGTGGCGGCAGTCCCGTCGAGGCGTGAAAGACGCGCAGGAAGTGATACGGGCTCAGCCCGGCGCTGCCGGCCAGGTCGGCGAGCGACAGGGGCAGGTGAAGGTTGTCCCGCATGAACTCGACCGCCGTCCGGACCCGGGCGTCCTCCCTCCCGACGCCGACGGGCCCCGGCGATCCGGTCCCGTAGTGGCTGAGCACATGGGCGAGCAGGAAGGCCGCCGAGGTCTGCGCGTACAGCTCGTCGACTCCCGCGGCCATCGCGTGCGTGAGCGCGGTCAGGACGCTGCGCACGACGCGGTCCTCGGTCAACACCGGCTCCGTCAGGGTGACCGGCGAGGACCGTCGATGGCTCAGCAGGGCGGCGGTACGCGCGAGATCGTCTGCCGGGAGAACCATGACAACGAGCTCGCGGATGCCGCTCCCCGCCTGCGTCCACTCATAACTCAGCGGTACTCCGGCTGGGACGATCCACGCCTTCCCCGGCGCGAGCTGGGCGGATCGCCGCGCTACTCCGTCGCGTCGTTGCACGGCCACGCTTCCACGGGTCACGAGCATGATCCGGGGATGGGGCAGGACGCCCATGTCCGCGCGTCCCGAGGAATCACAGCGCTGAGCGACCCGGACGAGCACCGACTCCCAACCGGTATCCCGCACGCTGCAACGTCGGGTCGCACACCGCACGTCCTGGTCGAAGCGCTGCGCCAGGTCAGCCGCGGCGAACCGCATCGCCCCCGACGCCAACGGATCTGCNGTCACGCTGAGCTCCTGTGCTCTCGTCCTCAGGCCCCGCGGCGCGGGTCGCCTCGCCGTGTCCAACCCAGTCTGCACAGCGAGAGGCCGTCGAGCAGGCGAGGCAATCAGCTCCCCCGGCGACCCGCTGGGCAGGCTCACAGACCGGGAACGAGCGGTGCTGGCCCTGATGGCACGCGGGCACTCCGTGGAAGCCGGCGCAGGACCGTTGTCAATCAGTCTTGGTCGACGCCGAGAAGTCGACCTGTGTAGGCGGGTAGCACGCTGTGATCCAGCCACGAGTCGAGGACGGCCNTCTGCCGCGGGTCGTGTCGTCGCTTGGTTTCGATGCCGGCGCGCAGTTCGAGCAAGGTGATGANGGAGAGGAAGGTGNCTGATGGCGACAGGGTTTCTGCCCAGGCGTTGAATCGGTCGTCCCTGCGCGTGGACGGTTTGCGGAGTTCCGAGATGACGTTGGTGTCGAGCAGGAAACTCACAGGTCGACCTCGCGCAGCGAGTCCCGTGGACGCACAGGCTCGAAGTCGATGTCCTCGTCCAGAACGAATACGTCGCCCAGACTGCCCGCGGTGCCCGTGAGCCGCTGATAGTCGGCGAACGACAGCAGGACGTGCGATGGCCTACCGTGATCCGTAATGATCACAGGGCCATTGGCGGCGGCCCGCTTGACCGCGCTCACGTCGCGGTTGAACTCCCACGATGAGACGATCGACATCTCGACCACCTCCCTGGTAGGTACGTACCTACGCTATCCGTCAGGGGGCGCCTCGCCCAGCCGGGTGCCGAAGATCGCGACACTCGACTTTGCCCCCGTCGACGCCCGCGACGTCGCCACCGCACACCGGCTGGCGCTTCAGGTACCGGCCGCCGCGGGCCGCCGGTACATCCTGTCGACCGAGGCCATCTGGCTCGCCGACATCGCCCGACGGCTCGTCGTCAGCGAACGCACCGTCGAAGGACACGTACGCCACCTACTGATCAAGATCGGGCTGGCCGAGGTGGACCACGGCCACCGCCGCGTGCTCGCTGTCCTCGCTGTCCTCGCCCACCTACGACACGCCGCCCTGCCGGCCCCGCCCATGCCCGGCGTCTGGCTGGAAACAGCGGTTCGGGTGGCGGCAACCCGGTTGTCTACCCGGGGCTCGAACCAGCCACCGACGTCCTGACCAGCACCGCTCCGAGACACCGACCTCACAGCGATAGATCNCAAACCACACCCGCGCAGGTCACAGGCCTGATCAGTAACTAGGTGGGCCGTCAGGGACTCGAACCCTGAACTCGCCGGTTAAAAGCCGGCCCGACCGTGTGTCAACCGCTGTCGGATGGTGACGGCCAGGGTTCCTCACCAGCATGTTTCACGCTGTGTAATGTCGGAGCGTGTCGGGGAAGTACGCGCCTGACCGCGCCGTTCGCGCCCACATCCCGGCCACAACGATCATGTTTTCCGGCCCGGTTCCCGTCTCGGGGAGCCGGGCCGCAGCCCGTTTCAGGCGGACGCCGGTGACGCCGAGGCGCTTGCCAGGTCAGGATCAACTGCAGCACGACGATCCCTGGCCAGGTGCCGACGCCCACCAGCCACGTCCGCCGCACCTTCACCGCCACCTAACCCTCGTCGGCTGGCTGGGCGGCGAGGATGGACTGGCCGGGCTGGCCCGGCGGTGTCGTGCCCAGGCCGTGCAGTCCACCGCTGTGGCTGATGATCCCCTACGTGGGCCATCGTGCGGCATTCCNTGGCCGACCAAGCCCGTCGAGTTCGGCCGCGTCCGCGCGGGACTCGCCTTCGTGGATGCCGCGACCAAACGCCCTGTCCGACGCACACCTTTGTGCTCGCGTGCTACAGATCTTGAATGGTCGGGGTCTGTTTGATCACATCCGGTCTGCCCGGGTATAACCTGGCCGCCATCGTGACTTACCGGAGGTATGAGATATGCGGATGGTGGTGGCTTAACGGCGGAGGGTCGTGCTCGCCGGGAAGCGGTCCGGGTGCAGGCCGCGGGCCTGTTCGCTGCGGGGGTCGACCCGGTGGAGGTCGCTGGGCGGCTGCGGGTGAGCACGAAGTCGGCCTACCAGTGGAAGCGACGCTGGCGGGCCGGTGGCGAAACGGCGCTGGTGTCGGCCGGNCCGAGTGGGGTGTCGTGCCGGCTGTCCGATCGTCAGCTCGACCGGCTACGCGTGGAACTGGCCCGGGGTCCGGCCGCNCACGGCTGGCCGGACCAGCGGTGGACCCTGGCCCGGGTCACCACTCTGATCGGCCGGCTGTTCCACGTCCGGTACACCCTGCGCGGTACCTCGTATCTGCTGCACCGCATGGGTTACAGCCCCCAGGTCCCCGCCCGCCGAGCCACCGAACGCGACGATCAGAAAGTCGCCGCGTGGCGGGCTGAGACCTGGGCGAAGGTACGAGGCTAGCGGCGACGACCGGCGCGTGGATCGTCTTCGAGGACGAGGCGGGGCAGGGCCTGCGCCCCCCGAAGGCCCGGACCTGGGCACCCCGAGGAGACACCCCGACCGTGCGGGTATCCGGGAAGGGCTCGGGACGGGTGTCGATGGCGGCCCTGGTCTGCTACCGGCCCGGTCAGCGGCCCCGGCTGTTCTACCGGGTCCTGGCCCACCACGGCCGCAAAGGTGAGCGCCGCAGCTTCTCCGAAGACGACTACGCCACCCTGATCGTCGCCGCGCACCACCAACTCCACGCCCCGATCATCCTGTGCTGGGACAACCTCAACACCCACCACAGCGCCGCCATGCGGGTGTTCCTCACCCGCCACGCCAGCTGGCTCACCGTGATCCGCCTGCCCACCTACGCCCCCGACCTCAACCCCGTCGAGATAGGTTTGCCGGACTACGAGGCGCGTATTCGTTCATGATGTGTTGCCTCCGTGCTGGTGCTGGAACTGCTGGTCGGCTGGGTCGTCGGTCCAGCGGCGGCGGTTGTGGTAGCCGGCCGGGAGCTGGTGTAGGGCGCGCAGGCGTTCGACCTCGGCGTGGTTGGCGGTGATGATCCAGCGGTAGGGCGGTCGGCTGTCCTGGCGTCCGGTGGCCCAGCCGCGCCGTACCCAGGTGTAGAGGGTCGCCGCTGGCATTGCGATCTGGCGGGCGAGGTCGGTCAGCCACCACTGGTCGGGGCCGAGGCTGCCCCGGTCGGTGCGGCGGTCGTGGTCCAGGCCGGGTCGCAGGCCCAGGCGGCGGGCCAGGTGCTGGATCTCGCCGACGTTGAAACGTTCGCGCAGGTGGGGGGTGCGGAACCCGTCGGCGGCGAGCTGGTCGGCGATCGCGGCGTTGCCCAGGCCCGCGTCGACCAGTTCTGCGAGCCGGGCGACCAGTGCCGGGTGGTAGGACAGCTGGTCGAGGCGTGCGACCGGGCGGACCAGGTCGGCGTGGGTCTGGTGGCCGCCGGCCCAGGTGATGGTGGCGTGGACCTGCTCGCTGGTGCCCGCGGCGGTGACCGTGACCTGGTCGACCACGGCGCGGATCAGTCTCTTGCGGTCGGCGGTGGTGGTCGTCGGGGCCGACCACAGCGCCGGGATGTCGGCGGCCAGGGCGCGGATCGCGGTCTGCTCGGCGCCGGACAGCCGGGTGGGGTGCTGACGGGCGAACCGCGCGTGGTCCTCGGCGAACTGCGCTCGGGCAGCCAGCGCCTGTTCCCACTCGCGCTCGAGCTGTCTGACCACCAGGCGGTTTTCGGGTTCGGCCAGCTGGTACTGGCGGCGGGCGCGTTCGGCGGCATACTCGGCGCGCTCGCGGCGCTGCCGCCAGATCCGGTCCACCTGGGCCCGGTGCGCCTCGATCTGCTCGGCCGCGGCCAGCGACACCTCCAGTGCCGCCGGTGCCAGCGCGTCCAGCACCTGGGAGACGACATGGTCGTCCACACAGCGCCCGGCCATCTGCTGGCAGCGCGGCTCGCCGTAGGTGTGATGGCGTCGCTGACAGCAGTAGCGGTGGACCGGCCCGCAGGCTCCGGCCTCGTAGGCGACCTGCATCCGCTGGCCGCAGTGCCCGCAGACCACCAGCCCGGCCAGCAGCGCCGGACCGTCCCGCGGGGCTCCCAGGCTGTCGGCCCGCGCCCGGTTGGCGGCCATCCGCGCGAGATTGCGCTCGTACTGCTCGGCGCCGATGTAGGCGGGCAGCGCGCCGTCGATGCGTACCTGCCACTGCTCGGCCTGTAGGCCGCGGACCCGTCCGGAGTGCTCGCGGCCGGGTCGCCGCCGGGACGGGTCGGTGCGGCTGCGGCCGTAGGCGTAGATCCCCGCATACGCCGGATTGCGCAGCATGTTGACCAGGCCCTGCTGGTGAGGCGGACGCCAGACCACCTCGCCCTTGCCCGGCCCCGACCGCTCCCGCATCCCGATCTGCACCCGATGCTCGACCAGGAACCGCAACACCGCGTGCACGGTGCCCAGCCGCTCGAACAGCTCGAACACCAGGCGCACCACCGCCTGGACCTGCTCGTCCGGATCGAGGGNGACCTCGCCCGAGGGGCGGCGCACATATCCGGCCGGCAGCGGCACCGCCAACTCCCCGCGGCCCGCCCTGGCCAGCCGCCCNGCTGTCATCCGCTGCTTGAGCACGTGCAGCTCGACCTCGCTCATGGTGCCCTTCAACCCGAGCAGCAGCCGGTCGTTGTACTCGTTCGGATCGTAGACCCCGTCGGTGTCGGCCAGCAGGACCCCGGCCAGCGAGCACAGCTCGACCAGCTGGTGCCAGTCACGTCCCGCGCGGGCCAGCCGCGACATCTCCAACCCCACCACCAGGCCCACATGCCCCATGGTGATCTCGGTAACCAGGCGAGCGAACCCCGGCCGCTCGGCCACCCCGGCCGCCGAACGCCCCAGATCCTCGTCGATCACCAGCACCCGCGACGACGACCAGCCCAGCGCCCCGGCCCGCTCGACCAGCCCGTACTGCAACCGGGTCGACTCGCCATGGTCGAGCACCTGCTGACGGGAGGACTGCCGCACATACACCACCGCCAGGCGATCCCGGTGCTGACCCTGGATCTTCCCGACCTCGCGCTCACACAGCAGCATCGACGTCACCGCCGTCCCGCCCGCCGCTGCCGACCGCCCGACCTGCCAGCCGCTCCACCAGCACGATCAGGACTGCGACTGCCTCCCGCCGGTTCGGCTCCGGCAGCAGCGCCCACGGCATGCCCGCCGGGATCCGGGGAGATCGTCTGTTCCGGTGCCGTCCACAACGCACCGCCTTCACACCGCTCACGGGCCCGTAGCTGATCAACCAGCTCGACCAGCCGCAGCAACCCCTCCCCACTGATAATCGGCGCGTCAGCGCCGCCCTGTCCAACTCGACCTGCACCGCGGCAAACCGACTGAAGGGGTCTGGGCGCATGTCAAACGCGACCTGGGCAACCACACCCGCGTCACCGTCGACCAGCTCACCATCACGATCAAGACCCTGCTCAAACGCATCCAGTACCGACCCGACCTCATCACCGGTTTCCTCGGCCAGANCGACCTGACCCTGGATCCGCAACCCCCGTAACCAGACCCTGACCATTCAAAATCTGTACCACCGGCAAGCGAGAGGCCGCGACCAATAGTTGATCATTATTGGCTGCCTGTCAAGATGCCTTCGCGTCCCGCCCGCACTGATAAATTTGGATGGCCTACCTGTGAGAAAGTGCAGGTCAGCAAGTGTCGTCCCCGCCCGCGCGGGGATCTTCCCCCGCAGACGTGTACGCGACGGGGCGCGGTTGCGTCGTCCCCGCCCGCGCGGGGATCTTCCCTTTTCGTACCCGTCGATGATGAGCCATGAGCCGTCGTCCCCGCCCGCGCGGGGATCTTCCTGCATTTCGTGCGCAGAGAGGCGGTCGGTGGCAGTCGTCCCCGCCCGCGCGGGGATCTTCCGCCATA
>NZ_LJJX01000090.1:0-14320 GCF_001421075.1 Frankia sp. CpI1-P
AGGTCGAGGGCCAGGGAGTGTCGATGACGTTCCACCGAGCTGTGCAGAAACGCGATTCCACTGTGCAGCGGTGTGAGCCGGATTGCCGTGAGGACCCGCGCATAGACGATCGCGTTCACATAGCTGATGAAGGCGTTGCCTGCGTTGGCGGGTGGTCGGCGGCTGCGGCCCTCCAGGCGGAGCCAGTCGGGAAGCTTCGTGTCGAGCACCGTCCATGCCGTCCTGCGGAAGTTGCCCTCCGCCGCCATGAGCTGCATGGTGTCTCCGGCCAGGTCGACGCCTTCTTCGAGGCGTTCCAGGGGGCGCCGTAGAGCAGTCCGGTCGACGACCCGGCGCACGTTGAACGCCGCCGCCCGGACGAGGGATGCGGCGATGGTCAGGGAGATCTCCGGCGTGGTCGCGGCCCGTGCCTGCGCCAGCACGGTCTGCCCGGAGACGTGGGGCTGCGTCGGCAGCACCGAGCCAGCGAAATCCCCGTAGTAGCTGAGGAGGTGAAGGCTGATGTCGTGTTGGCTGAGCAGGTTGATCACGGCAGTGTTGATGTCGACCGGGGCACTCGCGATGATGTCTNGCACGTCGGTGATCGGTATGTGCACCCGGGTCCCGTCCTCGCGTTCGATCGCGAGGGTGGAGTCCCTGCGTCGGATGCGGCAGGGTGAGGTCAGCCAGTACGTTCTGGCGGCTTCAGGCACGAAGGATCATTCCGTCCAGCAGTAGTCGGTGAAGCTGCAGCCCTTACAGCGGGGTCGGTCGAGTCGCTTGGGCGCCGAGGCCGAACCGGCTACGGCCAGCACCTCGGCAATGTCCGCCGCTGCCGATGCTTGCCGCGGCTCGTCGAAGGGCAGCCGGAGGGTCCGGCGGGTCGGCCGGTAGTGCAGGATGGCGCCTCGTGCCTGCACTCCGAGTTCGACGAGGCGGTGGCAGTAGTGGATGGCCTGCGCCTCGTCGGCTTGCGTCGGATTCCGGGAGGACTTCACCTCGTGTACCCAGAGGTCTCCGTCCAGGTGGTCGAGTCGCGCCGCGCCGAGGTCGACCGGCTGGAAGCGTCCGTACGCGGTGTCGTGCACCGCCTCACCCAGCTTGACCCGTGCGCTGAGGTGTTCCGGTCGGATTCCGCGTACGTACAGCCAGAGTTGGCGCCGGCAGTGGTGCAGGTACTTGATGTGCACGCCTCCCACATCCTGGGCGTCCATCAGATCAGCTCACCCAGCTCGTAGCTAACCGTGGCACGCCGCGACGGTTGGATCTCCGTGAGCCCGTCGGTCTCGCTGTACTGGCCATCGATGACGAGAACGTCCAGGTCTCGGTCCCACCGGCCGAGGCCCCGCGCGTAGTTCGGCAGTGGGATCAGCAGATCTGCGGCGAGCAGGCGACCGGTGCTCCTGGAGCCACCGCCTCGCAGCCGGGCCGCGTACTCATCCCTGTCCTGCGCGAGGATTCCCTCGACTCCGTCGAACAGCTCGTCGAATCTCGCTGCCGCCCAGGTGCGATCGGCGAACGGTTCTTCCCAGGAGAAGAAGGAACTGGTCCAGGCCTCGCGCGCGCGGCGAACGTCTTGGGCCCACTGCTCGCCCCACGGCGAGTCGTAGACGCTGTCCAACCAGCGCACGAGGGATTCCTCACTGATCTCGGTGCCGTGGTGGGCGTCGAGGATCTTCGAGGCCAGCCGGGTCGGTTCCTCGTCGTACACCCCATCGGCGTAAAGCGCGGGCATCCGCGCGGTCCTGGAACGTTGATCCGCCCGACGCGGGCGCATCTCCGGGCGGCAGACGACCACGTCGGCCGGTGGCCGGGTACCGGTCCGGTTCACCCGGCCGAAGCGCTGTGCGAGCGCGTCGAGTGGGGCGCCGGAGGTGAACAGGACGTCGAAGTCCACGTCAAGGGAGACCTCGACGACCTGGGTGGCGACGACCAGGCCCTCGCGCCGATCATCCGGTCGCAGGCCTGATCGGAAGTGCGACATGATCGCCTGCTCGATGCGGGTGCGGTCGGTACGCCGGAAACGCGAATGTAGTAGCCATCCGTCGTAGTCGGTGAGCTCTGCTCGCAGGAGCTGGGCGTCGGCGATGTTGTTCGCCGCGACCAGGACGGACTGGCCGGCGTCCAGCCGCTGTCGAATCAGCTCGACGGTGGTCGGGTCGGTGAGGTGCTCGTGCCGTCGCACCAGGCGGTGACGGCGAGGCGCCGTCTGATAGTCGGCCTCCACCACGGTCAGTTCCGGCGGCGCCGGCCGGTCGGGCTCGGTATGTGTGGACGTGGCGGTCAGGGTCTCGCGGACGAGGGAGATCAGGGCGTTCGGCGCGGTTGCGGAGAGCACCGCGACCCTGCCGCCGAGTTCGGTCCAGCAGGCGGCTGTGGCCAGCAGGTAGCCCAGCCGCGTCGGATCGTAGGCGTGCAGCTCGTCGAGGACGAACACGGAGTTCGCGCTGTCCAGCAGGATCGAGGCGTGCACCGGGCCGGCGAGCGCGCCGCGCATCAGCTGGTAGGGGGTGCCGATCCGGACGAGTTCCCGGAACAGCCGGGTGGCCTCCGCGCGGGCCACCGCCTTCTGTGCGGCCCGTGCCTCGACCCCGGAATCAGACCCGCCGCTGAGCGGATCCTCGTCCGCGCCGCACAGGGAGCGGGCGAGGTGGTAGGACGCGGCGCGGGAGTGGCTCACCCCGACTGCCTCGGCGCCGCCATGCTCCCGCAGGTCTCCGCTGGCGAGCCGGTCCGTCATCGCGTTGATCGACGCGAGGTAGGGCAGCGTGTAGAACAGCCGCGGGGTGCCGCCCGTCGAAGCCCGAATCTCATCGATCTGGCGTGCGGCCCACAGCAGACCGCCTTCGGTCTTGCCCGAGCCGGTCCAGGCCCTNAGCACCAGATGGCCGCTGACCTGGGCGGCCGCGAGCTGATGCGGCCGAAGCCGATGGNCGTCCCCGGCGAGGCGGGCGGTCAGCCGATCCGGATACCCGGCGTCGAACGACTGCTCGGTGCGTAGCGTGCTGTGCCCGCTGGAGAGGTGGTCCGCCATCGTCACCGCGCCCTGTAACAGGACGCCGGCGAGCCCGGCCGGACGGGGCACCGCCTCCTCCACCCAGGTATGCAGCAGATCCTTGAGGTGTCGGTGTGCCCGCGTGACCAACTCTCCTGATCGGACATCCGTGGCAAGTCCGGACGGCCTGGCGAGCAGCCCGTCCTTGGTCGCCCGTTGACGCATCCAGGTGACCAGGGTGACCGTGGCGCTCGCGTCATACGGGCCCAGCATGCGGGCCAGTTCCTCGGCGGTGATGTCGGCCGGGTACAGCTGGCTCAGGGATGGCCGGCCTTCACCGCCGCCCAGGGCGCGGTGATGCGTCGCGACACCCGTCGCGACCCAGGCCCGATCCTCGGCTTCGGCGACCAGCCAACCGAGAAATCCCAGGGAGAGGACCTCGTGGCGGTGACCCCAACCGATGCGGGTCGCCATCATACTCTGGAAGCCGTCGGCGATCTTGCCGGCGTCGTGCAGGAGTGCCNCCCACGCGGCCAGCGTCCAGAACCGCTCCCGCAGACCGGTGTCGAGAACGTGCAGGGTGCCGATGCGCCGCTGGACGGCGAACAGCGCGTCGAGCGTGGCGCCGAGGTGGTCCGTGAGCGGCTCCCCCGCCGGTTGCGTCCTGGTCGGCGGCTTGGCCAACAGCGCGGACAACGCCGACAAACTGGGCGCCGCCGGGTGGCCGTTGGTGTCGGAGATGGAGGCTGCTTCCTGTCGACCCCTCGCGCCCTCGAGATTCCTGCCTGGTTGTGGCGGGCCGATCACACTGCCTCCGCCTGCATCGGATGGGTGGGCGCCAGCAGGTGGACGGCACGCCCCTCCTGAGTGACCCAGCCCTCCACGAGAGCATCGGACAGGGCCTGCGGGGCCGGGCGGCCACTGGCCGCCACCGAGAGCCGGTGGCGGTAGGTGTCCCAGCGGGTGCGGGACCGGTCCCGACTGATCGCGGTTGGCAGCTGCAGCAATGTCCCGCCGCGGCCCGCTTTCGCGGGCAACAGCGCACCGCCCACCACCCCAGTGCCGCGGTGCAGGCGCACCCGCCGGGCACGGGCGGTCGCCAGGTCCTGGCTGCGTCCCAGCCGCAGCGGCCAGACCGGCCGGCGGAAGCGCCGCTCCCAGCCGACCACATCCTCCGTGATCCAGATCGTGAGCTCGGTGAAGGCGAGGAAGTGGTGCTCGCGGGGCACCGGCTGACCGAAGGTGCCCCGGATCTCCAGCGGCCAGTGGGTCTCCAGATCGATCCCGGCGGCCTGAGCNGTGAACGCCATCCCGAAGCGCAGCTGTGGATCCACGTCGTCCCACCCGCCGGCGACCGCGGNGAGCAGGCCGCCAACGGTCGCCGGAGCCGGGCAGGGCAGAGTCACCGCGACCGCGGAGTACAGCGGATCCCGGAACGACGCGATGGGCGCCGTGACCGTGACCTCCAACGCCTCCCGTTCGTCCCCGGACACCTCGCTGGACGGGGTCATGTCCGGGCTCATGAGGTGGGGTCGTCGAACCAGGAGTCGCGCCGGCCGGCCTCGATTTCGTCCGCGANGCGGTTGAACAACGACCGAGGATGGTCGATCAGTAGCTGACCGTCCTCGATCTCCTTGCCCAGCTCGACCCGGATATCGTCCCGCTGCCCACCGAGGAAACCCGGAGNCCAGCCCAGGTAGATCGGGCCGTCGAGCTCGTCCCGCCAGACCGCGAGCTCCTCCCTCAGCACCCGGGCGTCGACCACGATCCGGCTGTCGCGGAGGCCGACGATGCGGGTGAACGGGTTGATGCCGCCCTTCATCGGGGCGAGCAGCAGCAACGCGGGAGCGCGGTCCCCATAGTGCAGCGACTGCTTCGCGCCGCCACGAACCGAGGTGAGGGTGCGCAGGAGAAGGCTCGCACGCCGACGCCGCTCCGCCAGCGGCAGCCGCAGCGCCGGCGACCCCCGGAAGGTGAGCGCGCTGGCCCCCTGCGCCGCTGCCTCCTTGGCCGCTTCGGCGGTCAGGGCAATCTTCAGGCCGGACCCGCCGGTCTCGAAGGTGCCCACACGCGGCAGGTCGAGAGCCAGATCGGCGCCGAGTTCGGCGCTATACAGCTCGTGGCCGTGGATGACCGGGTTCTCGCCGGCCTTGAATCCACGGCTCATCGTGCCGAAGTCCTGGGTGGGCCAGCGCGGCGCGATCGACAGCAGGGTGCCGGTGGCGAACACCGTGTCCCGCTGGCAGGTCTTCGCCGCGTCCGCCCCCTTCTTGGCCACCATGTAGCCGAACAGGTCGTCGTCGAAGTAGCGGTCCGGGCGACCCTCGGTGTGCGCCTGCTGGTTCTTGCCGGCCCNGCTGCGGGTCACACCCGAACGCGGCTCCTGCGCGGGCACCGAATCCCTCAACCATCGGCGGAACGCCTGGGCAGAGACGTAGGGGTAGACGTCGCGGCCCACCCTCAGCTGCTTCACCCGGGAGACGTTGTCGTCCGCCAGCCCGTTGTTCGGCGCCCCCGCCTTCACGTCGACGACGGCCTTGCCCACCAGAAAGGTCACTGCTCTATTCCTTCCACCATCTCGTCGTCCTCACGGGCGAGCTCGACTTCCTGATCAGGATCCGGGAGGTCCGCCGCGGCGTCGGCGGCGTCCGCCGGCCGCCAGCCCTCCTTGTGCAACGCGTTCAGGACGGCGATGAGCAGCAGCCGTCGATAGAGCCAGCCCTGGCCGTCGGGGTCGAACAGGAGCCGGAACTGCGCGGTGCTGATCAGTGGAGCGGACCGCTCGTCCGCGCCGATCCGCAGCGCGCGCCGCACGGCCTTGTTCTCCAGCCACTTCNGCAGCGCCACGACGCGGCGGGAGGCGACACGGAAGGTCATCAGCGGCCCAGCGCTCTCATCCGCGATGATCTCCTGGGCGATCTCGGCGGCCAGCGCCTCGACCTGGTCGATGTCAGNCTGGTTCACATCCATCACCTCGCGGAGGTAGGAGTAGGTCAGCGCGGCGAGATCCGCGTCGAACCGCAGGACCGCGCGCGGGCCGGGAACGTCGGTGAGGCGGGCCGCCGCCGTGATGAGGATCCGCCACGGCCGCTGGAAGGCGTCACGGGCAAGGCGCCGGCTGCCCGACACCGGCGGGGCCTGATAGGCGGCCAGGAGAGCGCGCCAACCCCGCCGCCGCTGCGGATCTCGCAGAGTTGACCGGAGCCACTCGGCGAGCGCCTCGTCCACCCGATAAATGTCCAGTCTCGCGCTGAGGTTGTAGTTGCTGAACACCAGCACCTCGACACCGGCCAGGAGCCGACGGTCGTAGCGGCGCAGCGCCAGCAACGCGGTCCGCTCGTGCTCATAGCGACCTGCGGACCTGGCCACCCCGAAGCCGCTGATTTCCCCCGCTGACCGTCTGACCTGACTTCGTGTCGTAGTGCTAAGGAACTCGTCGTCCCAGCTGTGCACGCCGGCGCTGGGGCCGCCGGTGAGGCGACTGCCGTACGGCAACGCGTGGAAGCAGCAGACGCACGGCCAGCACAACGCAAGCCCTTCATGCCCGCGGGGTGTCGTGTTGCAGTAGCCGGCGGCGTCGATGAGCGGGACGTCCACCTTCCCGTAGAAGGCGACGGCAGCCCGCCCGCACAACGCACACGGCACCTGCGGCCAGGTGGCCGGATCAGGCATGGTGCGCCACCCCCGGACCCGCGCCGTGTTCTCCGCGCGGGAACGCATCGGCAGCGTCGACCGGTGGTTCATCTTCGAATTTGGGAAGAACGACCCGCTGGCCTTGAGCCAAAAGCTGTCCGCGCGGAGCCGCCCGGCCTCGGCGGCGGCGACCGCGTCCTCGATCATCCGTTCCACCGCGGCATCGAAGTCCGTCGCAGGTACATCCCCGGGATCACGGACGTTCCCGCCTCGGCCGGTGAGCTTGGCCGCCAGCGCGGACAACGCGAACGCGCCGATGCGCTGCAACGGGTGAGCGGTGAGGACGACCTGTCGCTGCGTGACGATCAACCCGTCCACCTCAGCGTTCCCCGTCATGCTCCGACCCANCCGAAGCCAACCGAGGTGGACTGGCCCAGGCCCCACGACCACAGAGCCCGCAGCGTCTCCGGGGCGCCGCGCAGCCTCGCCTCAAGCGGAGCGCCGACCTTAGCGCCCTTGCCCGCGTCGACCACACGGCGGGCACCGACCCAGGTGATCTCCTCCACCGTCACGCCGGGATCCACGCCGATGGTCTCGGCCTTACGACGTAGGCCAGCCGCGAAGTAGCCGGCGAACTCAGGCTCCCCCGGAAGCAGGAAAGCCTGCCTGGTCGTCCGAACGCCGTCCGGTCCCCGCCCGGAGCCCTTCACCACCACGGGCGTCACCGTGCGCAGGACGGCCTGGCCGGACTCGAACGACGGGGACTCGATCAGCTCGACACCACCCACCCGCAGCGCCACCCCGCCCCACTCGATCAAAGGGGTGCCGACGAGCACCTTCGCCCATGCCTCGACCAGCGCGAACAGCGGGCTACCAAGATCTAAATAGCCCGGTCCGCCGATCGTGTAGCGCCCGCGAGCCCGGGTCGCATGCGGAAACGTCGGCGGCCCATAGCCGAACGGGACCATCCGGTGCGCGCCCCATCCATCGTCGTGCAACGCCCTGGCCAGCGTCGGTTCGAGCTGCCGAAGCATCGCGTAGCACAGGCCACGTCCTGGCGTCTGCACACTCCGCCAGGGAATCTCCTTTGCGGACGAGCGCACGGCCACCCTCAGCCGCATCGCCATCTCACCTCCTGAAACATTGAACTCCTTGCTTTTTGTCAGACTTCGGTCGACGGCAGGTGAGTCCACATGTTGCCTGACACCTCTGACAGTTCTTGACGCACCTGGCCAGCCATGCGGCGGACAGTGACGCCATGATCAAGAAGGCCTCAGGCTGAGCCACGCACCCACCGCACAGGAACCCGTGGTTGATGTCCGTTGACATCGAACCTGGCTCCTGTGCCAGCGAAGATGACCCGTTGGTGCTTCGTGTCACTGAAACTGGCCCGACTCGGCTCAGCCTGTGTCCNTTCCAACTGATCACAGCACCTTCTCGTCGATCCTCGACGGACCTGGCCGATTCTCAGTCGGTCTGGCCAGCGGGTGGTGGCTATGCTTGGTATGACGTGCTTGCGATGGTTCGGAGTCTCGGGAGAGCTGGCACCTTCCCACTGGATCATGGTTTCGGACGGCCGGGTGCCAGGCCCACCGCGGATCTGCCACGGAAAGAACCAACTTCCGCGAGAATCCGGCCGCCGGCGTCTCATCGAACTTGTCGTNCACCAGGTCAGGGCGGCGCTGCCTGCCATGATCCTTGGGAAGAACGCGACGCTCCGAGTGACGCCGCTTGCGCGACACGCCGGACGGCCCTCGCCGGATTCCCATCGAAGTTGTCCAGGCCCGGATCAGGTCTTGATCGCCAGACATGATCCTTAGGAACGGACAGCCTGAGTGAGGTAGGCCGCTGGCTGGTCAGGGCCTGTGGCCGGGACGGGGTCGACGGGGCTTCCGTCGGACACTTTCGCCGTCCGGCAGCGCGTGGGCGCTGTGCTGCCACGAGGTCCGGCTTCGCCAGCGGCCCCTTTCGATCCGTGCATGTGGTTCTCCCACACACGGCTCTCCGACACCGTTCACCGCGAGGCATGCGCGGTCACCCACCGTGTCCGCCCGGAGAGGCGGAACACACCGAGTCGGGCGAGCCAGGCGCCGTTATGACGCCCGGCCCAACCCCGACCAGGCTGGCCGTGCTTGTTGCTGGCAAAGATGGCAAGCCGCAGGTGGACGTAGCTGTCGAGCGACGTCAACGCCCGGGAGGGGTTCCCCGCGGCGAAGTAACCCGACCAGCCGTGTAGAAGCCGATTGAGAACCCCTACTCGGTCCGCCAACGACTTACCGACGAAACGTCGATCCGTGGCGTCGCGTATCCGCACCCGGATCGACCGCATCGCCGCCGCCGACGGCCACCGCATCAGGTAGAAACGCCGGGGCTGTCTCCACGACCGCACCATATGATGATGCCAGCCGAGGAAGTCAAAGCCTTCACGTCCTTCCCGTAGGCATACGATCCTGGTCTTGCCGGGGTGCAACCGCAGCCCCAACCTTTCCAGGATGATGCCGATACGGCGGACGGCCTCGCGTGCCGCCTGTTCGGTGGCACACAACGCCGCGATATCGTCGGCTTATCTCACCAGCACATCGACCCGCCGGCTCGACGCCGCCCATTCTGGTGTGCCTTATTTAATCCGGACAGTCTCTATTAAGCTGATTTAGACTGCGGCTGCTTTTTCAGATACTCGTCGTGGACCTGTCGTGGGGTGCGGTAGTCGAGTCCCGAGTGGCGGCGTGTCGTGTTGTAGCGGAGTTCTATGTACCGGGTGATGTCGCGGNGGGCGTGTTCGCGGGNGGGGNAGACGGTGCGGTGGACGCGTTCGTTCTTGAGGGCCGCGAAGAACGATTCGGCCATTGCATTGGTGTGTCCTGAAGGGAGCTGGAGGAGGTTCCGAGATGGAAGGAGGAGTACTCNACAGCAACCATGCTGTTGCANAGATGAAGGTAGGCCCTTCGGCATCGGCATACAGGTGCTGGTGTCAAACCGCCACGAGCTGCTGTGGTGAATGAGCCATGGTGGTGAACGTCCGTGGAAAAGCCGTCGTGAGAGGCGGCAGGTATGAGCCAAGAAGGCGAACGAGAGTGAACCATCGATGACGTGTCGTTAAGCCAGGTGGTATCAAAACCAGGGCCTTAATGCTGTCCTGGGATAAGCCAGAGGGAAACCTGTCTACTGCTCTGGCGGTGCCCGGCATGAAGATGGCGCGAGCTTGGCTTGGGCTCTGCAACGGAACAGGAGAACTCCTCGGCCCGACATGGGCCCGCGGATTGGAGCGGGAACCCACCAGGAGACCGGCAAGCGGCTAATCCGCGAGCCATAGAGTACCGGGTGCGGGCCAGGAGGGCGGAACGTCCCGTACTAGTGATGAAGCGCCTGTAATGGGCGCGGAGCGAAGGGGACGTGCCGTCGAGTTTCGTCCAGCGATCAACCAGAAACGGGAGGAATTGCGTGGGCGAGACAAGATCAGCGGGCAAGTCGTTTGACATTCCGAAGATGCTGATATGGGAAGCATACCTGAAGGTCAGCGGCAACAAGGGAGCGGCAGGGGTCGACGGGCAGTCTCTAACGGAATTTGAACAGGATCTTCGGAACAACTTGTTCAAGCTCTGGAACAGGATGTCGTCGGGGAGTTATTTCCCGGAGNCGGTGAAGGCCGTCTCCATCCCGAAGCCAGATGGTGGCACACGGATCCTCGGCGTGCCCACTATCGCCGACCGGATAGCGCAGACAGCCGTGGCCATGATCCTGGAGCCGGGCGTGGATCCAGTGTTCCACGCCGATTCCTACGGTTATCGTCCAGGGAAGTCTGCGCTGGACGCGGTGGAGGTGTGCAAACAGCGGTGCTGGAGGCGTCCCTGGGTGGTCGACCTGGACATCCAGGGATTCTTCGACAACGTTCCGCACGCTCAGATCATCGCCGCAGTGGAGAAGCACACGAATCTGACATGGGTTGTGCTGTACNTGAAACGGTGGCTGGTCGCGCCGGTTCAGCACCCGGACGGTAGCCGTGTCACTCCCATCAAGGGAACTCCACAAGGTTCGGCGATCTCACCGTTGTTGTCGAATCTCTTCCTGCACTACGCTTTGGACTCCTGGCTTGCCAGGAGGTTTCCAGTGGTGCGGTTCGAGAGGTACTGCGACGACATCGTCCTGCACTGTTACAGTCAGNGGCAGGCGAAGTACATTCGCGACGTCGTTGAGAAACGGTTGCTGGAGTTCGGGTTACGCTGTCACCCGGACAAGACTCGGATCGTTTACTGCAAGCAGGACGGGCGCGATGAAGAACACCCGGTAACGAGCTTCACGTTCCTGGGTTTCGACTTTCGTCGTGCGCCCATCCGGCGGCGTGACGGTGTGCTGATGTGCGGATTCGTCCCGCTGGTCGGCAAGGCGGCNCTGAAGTCGATGGCACGGGTCATCCGGCAATGGAAGCTGGGTCGCAGAACCAGTCTGGGTTTTCGGGGTCTCGCCGCGATGGTCAATCCTATCGTGGCCGGGTGGATCGGCTACTACGGACGCTTCTACAAGTCCAGGCTGATGCACTTCCTAAGCCAGCGGATCAACCCCTTCCTTGTGAAGTGGGCGATGCGGAAATACAAACGATTGCGCCGCGCCAAAGGGAAAGCCCGTCGGAAACTGGCCGAGATAGCATCGGCGTTCCCGGCGATGTTTGCTCACTGGAAGCACGGCGCGATGCCTACTGGTTCGACGGTGGGAGCCCGGTGACGGGAGACTGTCACGCCGGGTTCTGAGAGCAGCGGCGGGTGAAATTCCCGCCGCTGACTCACCTCGTAGCAGATCCCGGTCCGGCCGACGGACTGGCGGATCCCGAGTCTGTTCAAGGTAGCAGCGAACTGGGCAGACGTATAGTTACTTCCGCGGTCCGAATGAAAAATAGCCCCGTCGGTGAGCTGGTGGTTACGGGCCGCCATGGTGATGGCGGTGTCGATGAGACCGGTCTTGTAGTTGTCGTCCGTGGCCCAGCCGATGACGGCTTTCGTGTGGCAGTCGAGGACGGTCGCGAGGTACAGCCAGCCTTCCCAGGTGGGAATGTAGGTGATGTCGCCGACCATCTTGGTTCCCGGGGCGTCGGCAGTGAAGTCGCGCTGGAGGAGGTCGGGGATCACGGCCGGGGTCTGGTCGGGCTCGGTCAGGGTGTGCCGCCAGGGGCGTGGCTGGCACGGCTCCAGGCCCTGCTCGCGCATGAGGGCACGGACGAGCTCGGGGCCGCAGGGCCGGCCCCAGGCGAGCAGGTCAGCGTGCACGCGCCGGTAGCCGTAGGTGCCGTCGGAGGCGGTGAACGACCGGACGACGAGCGCGGCAAGCTCACCGCGGCGGGTCGCGGTCGCCGAGGCGGGGCGGTCGCGCCACTCGTAGAAGCCGGAACGGGAAACGTCGAGCCAGGCGCACATCTGAACGACCGACGGCTGAGGTGCCATTTTTCTTCCGGACAGTGCCTCCTACTATAATAGGGGCAGCCCGGAAGGAATGGTAGTTGACGCAGAAGCGCAGAAGATTCTCGCGTGAGTTCAAGGAAGAAGCCGTGAGGATGGTGATCGAGACCTCGCGTCCGATCTCCGATGTCGCACGGGAACTCGGCATACTAGAAGGAACCCTCGGAAGCTGGGTCGCCACCTACCGGCGCGCCCACGCCGGCGAGGCGCCGCCACCGACCGACGACGAAGACATCCGGCTGCGCGAACTCGAACGGCAGAACCGTGAGCTGCGCATGGAAAACGAGTTCCTGAAAAAAGCCGCAGCGTACTTCGCCAAGGATCATCGGTGAGCGACATGTTCGAGTTCATCGACGCGGAGTACGCCACCCGCACCACCGCGAATGCCCGCACACCGGCGCCGTCCATCATCCAGATGTGCGCCTGGCTCGACGTCTCCCGTTCCGGCTTCTACGAGTGGCGCGACCGCCCCGCCTCGGCGACCGCGACCCGCCGCGGTGAGCTTGCCGCGCTCGTCGTCCGGTCGTTCACCGCCTCCGACGGCACCTACGGCTACCGGCGCGTGCACGCTGACCTGCTCGCCTGGGGCCGGCCCTGCGGCCCCGAGCTTGTCCGTGCCCTCATGCGCGAGCAGGGCCTGGAGCCGTGCCAGCCACGCCCCTGGCGGCACTCCCTGACCGAGCCAGGCGAGACCCCGGCCGTGATCCCCGACCTCCTCCAGCGCGACTTCACTGCCGATGCCCCGGGAACCAAGATGGTCGGCGACATCACCTACATTCCCACCTGGGAAGGCTGGCTGTACCTCGCGACCGTCCTCGACTGCCACACGAAAGCCGTCGTCGGCTGGGCCATGGACGACAACTACAAGACCGGGCTGATCGAAACCGCCATCATCATGGCTGCCCGTAACTACCAGCTCACCGGCGGGGCGATTTTTCATTCGGACCGCGGAAGCAACTACACATCCGCCCAGTTCGCTGCTACCTTGAAGAGGCTCGGCATCCGCCAGTCGGTCGGCCGGACCGGGATCTGCTACGACAATGCAATGGCCGAATCGTTCTTCGCGGCCCTCAAGAACGAACGCGTCCACCGCACTGTCTNCCCCNCCCGCGAACACGCCCGCCGCGACATCACTCGGTACATAGAACTCCGCTACAACACGACACGCCGCCACTCAGGACTCGACTACTGCACCCCACGACAGGTCCACGACGAGTATCTGAAAAAGCAGCCGCAGNCTAAATCGGCTTAATAGAGACTGTCCGGATTAAATGAGGCACACCAGGCGCCGGTGTGCGGGCATTCGCGGTGGTGCGGGTGGCGTACTCCGCGTCGATGAACTCGAACATGTCGCTCACCGATGATCCTTGGCGAAGTACGCTGCGGCTTTTTTCAGGAACTCGTTTTCCATGCGCAGCTCACGGTTCTGCCGNTCGAGTTCGCGCAGCCGGATGTCTTCGTCGGCGGTCGGTGGCGGNGCCTCGCCGGCGTGGGCGCGCCGGTACGTGGCGACCCAGGTTCCGAGGGTTCCTTCCAGGATGCCGAGTTCCCGTGCGACATCGGAGATCGGACGCGAGGTCTCGATCACCATCCTCACGGCTTCTTCCTTGAACTCAGGCGAGAACTTCCTACGCTTCTGCGTCAACTATCATTCCTTCCGGGCTGCCCCTATTCTAGTAGGGGGCACTGTCCGGAAGAAAAAGGGCACCTCATTCCTCGTCAAGGAGGTGAAGCGCAACGTTAGCCAACAGCGGGCAGGGCGCCGGCAAGTTTGCTGAGTAGCTGCCCGTAGGACGGGGTGAGGGTTTCTGGTGGAGATGAGGTGTGGGGCTGGGTCCCCAACAAGGACGGACGTGACCCTCGACTGATCATGGAGGTTCTCACGCCATCCTGATCGTCCCGAGGTGCCATGCCCGCCGCACCATTATCTCCGTCTGTCCCTGTTCTGGGTCGGTTGGCCTCGGCCGCCACCGACAGTCCGCCACGGTCAGCGTCGCCGGCAGGTTTACTGGCGGGGCGCTGTTGCGTTCCGGGGAAGCTGGGCATGCCAGCGGCCTCGATGATCGGCGGTCAGACGGCGGCGGCGAGCTCGGTGAACGCGNCTGCCAGCCGCAGGTGTGGGTCGGTGTCGATGGCGAGTTCGTAGTGGCCGCGGCGGATGTTCTGGATCAGAGCATGCCCGGAACTGATCGTCTGGACCGAGCGCAGCCGTTTCAGGCCGCGCATCGGCCGTAGCCGGGCTTTGAGGCGGCCGTGGTCGACTTCG